>CAJUSB010000021.1 GCA_910589115.1 uncultured Clostridia bacterium
CAGGAAAACCGCCTGCAAACACCTGCTATAAAGGATAATACACTATTATCCTGCATTTGTCAAGGCTGTTTTTCACAAATTTATACACTGCGGATTGTAAGAATTCAACATAAAAACTAAATTAAGAATATTGGCCTGACTGCCTGAACGGTCGAAATTCATCGAATTCGCAGGATAATAGTGTATTATCCTGTAAAAAAATACATAAAATACATTATTTATTTGATTTTTGCAGTATAATTGGAGATAATCAGCCTCTACGGCTGCCCTAGCGGAACGAAAACTGGTTTCGTGGGTGTTTATTCTGCATGATTTCACGCTGTTTGGCTCCGGCTACATTGGTATAAATTTGGGTCGTCACAATGGAGGCATGTCCAAGAAGCTGCTGAATGCAGCGGATATCTACATCTGCCTCCAGTAAAAGTGTCGCTGTCGTGTGCCGGAACATATGCGGCGTGATACGCACCGGATAATCAACCAATTCGCCGTATTTCCGAACAATATTGCGCACCGACTGCTCGGAAAGCCGTCCGCCGCGCCGGTTTTGGAAAAAGAAACCGGTCCGCTCGGGCTGTGCCATTTCTTTATATTTTCGGAGGATTCCCAACACTTCCGCATTTGTGACGTGGATCATCCGCTCTTTCTTTCCCTTGCCAAAGATGCGGATAACTCCGTCAGAAAGGTCAATATCCCGCGTTTTCAGCCCCGAAAGTTCGGAAACACGCATCCCTGTGGCAAACAGCATTTCCAGTACCGCAGTCTCGCAAAGCCTGAAAAGGTGCTCCGGCTGCTGGCATAACCGCTGGTGCGCTGCTTCCAGCATCTTTTCCAGCACACGGGACGGGATCACCCGCGGCAATATGACCGGCTCCGGCAGCCTGCTGTGCAGGTTCTCGAAGGGATTCCCCGCCAGAAGCTGCTCGTCAATCAGCCAGGTCACAAGCGCCCGGATGGATGCAATCTTCCGTTTCACGGTGCGCGGCTTGTATTTCTGATTCATGTATGAAATATAGGATTTTATAGTCTCCCTGCTTAAATCCGTATTTTCACCGGCCATAAATTCGGCAAATTGCCGTAAATCTATCCGGTAGGCTTTGATGGTTTTCCTGTCCAGTTTTCTCTGGTTTTGACACGCGTCCAGATATTTTTGCATGATAGGCATTGACAATTCCATTTTCTGTACCTCCAAAGGTTGGATACTCTATTATGGCAGAAAATGTCATATTTTGTCGAGCCATGTTATAGGTTTAATTTCCAAACACCCATTTTTACGCAAAAAATATCCCTTTATTGACCGGCTGCCACTAGTTGGCATTCCGTTTCATCAATAAAGGGATGTTTCCGCATATTTGATTTATGCATCAGACTGCACCCGGCTTCCGATCCCGCCCGCAGGCGATGGACGGGAGTCCAGAGGGACGAGTCCCTCTGGCGCTGTCCGCGCAGGACCGCCCGCCGCGCAGGCGAACCAAACGAGCGGCACCGCATTCCATACGGAGAAGGCGCAAAAAAAGCGACACCTGAACGGTATCGCTTTTTCGTGCGGTTATTCGTTTGCGCCAGCCTGAGCCTGGCAAATGCTGGCAAAGACGTGCGCATGTTGATTACTCCTGACGCATTTTCGCGAAGCACTCGCTGCAATACACCGGACGGTCAGACTTGGGCTCGAAAGGAACCTTTGCCTCGCCGCCGCAGGAAGCACATCTGGCAGTGAAATATTCACGCGGCCCGCGAGCTGCGTTCTTACGCGCGTCACGGCAGGCCTTGCAGCGCTGGGGCTCATTCTGGAAGCCGCGCTCTGCGTAAAACTCCTGCTCACCGGCGGTGAAAACGAAATCGCTTCCGCATTCTTTGCATTTCAATGTCTTGTCCTGGTACATGGTTTCTACCTCTCCTTGATTACGCTGCCCCGGGTCTCTGGGGCGGTTTGGAATTTATTTGCGCTCAGGGCGTTGCCCTGTTGTCGCCTGACAGCTGTGCCGATTTGCGCCGGATGCGCTGGACGGCATTATCCACGGATTTGACTGGTCTTCCCAACTTTGCGGCCATTTCTTCATAGGAATAACCATCCAAAAACAGGGATAAAACCTTGCCCTCGAAATCAGACAGCAGGCGGCCAAGCTGCGTGAGCAGCTCATCGCGTGCTTCCATGCCAATGACCAACGCCTCGGGATCTGCGGCCGGACCGGAGACCCGCGTACTGGACTGGGCAATGTCTTCAAACAGAGGCTTTTCCAAAGGGACGGCGTCATTCAATACGCTGTGCTTTGAGGCCAGCGAAGAACGGACTGCCGAAATGACAGCACGGGAAATACAGACCCGCGCATATTGACTGAACGGAACGCCGCGTGCAGGCTCAAACTCATGCACAGCATTCAGCAGGCCGAGCATCCCCTCCTGAATCAGATCGTCGGAATCTGCACCGGCCAGAAAATAAGGCCGCGCACAGCTCTTCACCAGCCGGAAGCAGCGCCGAACCAGCAGGTCACCTGCCTCCCGTTCACCTGCGCGCATTGCTTCAAGCAGTTCTTCTTCCGTTCGTTCCGGCAGCGCCCCCGCTGCGATCTCGTATCCATTCATCATTTCAAATGCTATTATATATGAGACTGCCTCCAATGTCAAGTAGGGCTTGTATTTTTTATACAAACTGTGACATTTCCGACATCATTATTTGTTTATTTTCGACAATATTTTTCGTGCAAAAATCTCCGTTTGAGACATTCCGCACGGTTGCGGCCTCGGCGGAGGGAGTTACTGCCCTCCCGCCCTGCGCGGGCAGCGGCAAGGCTCCGCCCTGCACCCGCGATTTTTTTATAAAAAAATCGAGTAAAAACTTTAATCCCGCTGCGGCGGGGGTGGGTGCGTTTCCACTCCTTTTTGCCTGCTGCCCCGCCCGCCAAAAGGACGGCGGGCGGGGTGGTATAATGCGGTGCGGATGGTTTTCGTGGATATCTATAGTTTATGATGTGTGATGCAAAAAGATTTCAAAAGGTTACTCTACGGTTACGGATTTTGCAAGGTTTCTCGGTTTATCTACATCGCAATTCCGCTCGACTGCCACATAATAGGCCAGCAGCTGAAGCGGGATAATCGACAACGATGCCGCAAAGCGCTCCGGGCAGGCTGGCAGGCGGATGACCCCCTTACAAACTGATGTGTCGCCGTCAAACTCATCCGTCGTGACCAGTACCACCTCTGCGCCGCGTGAGGCTACCTCGCGAATATTCGATACCGTCTTTTCAAACAGCTGCTTTTGGGTTGCCAGTGCAACGACCAGCGTCCCCTCTTCTATCAGCGAAATTGTGCCGTGCTTGAGTTCACCCGCTGCGTAAGCCTCTGAATGGACGTATGAGATTTCTTTCAGTTTCAAAGAGGCCTCTAATGCTGCCGCGTAATCCAATCCACGCCCCAGATAAAACACGCTGGAACGGTTGGAATACTGGCTCGCCAGACACTGCATGGTTTTCACGCAGTCAAGCGCATGTCGGACACCCTCCGACAAGGAAAGCAATTCCCTGCAAAGCTCCTCCTCCTGCTCCAGCTGCAAAACGCCCCTTGCCAGCGCTGCCCGTGCCGCAATCAGATAAAGTGCGGCAAGCTGCGCCGAATAGCCCTTTGTCGTTGCAACTGCAATCTCTGGCCCAGCCCAGGTATAGAGTACCCCATCGGCTTCCCGGGCAATAGAAGAAGATACAACGTTTACAATCGCCACCGTATACGCCCCGGCCTCTTTTGCCTGACGCAGGGCCGCTAACGTATCAGCCGTTTCGCCTGACTGACTGATGACAAGACACAAATCATTTTTATCAATAATCGGGTTGGAATAGCGGAACTCGGATGCAACCGTCGCCTCACAGCGCACACGGCACAATCCCTCAATCACCGCACGCCCGACCATGCCCGCGTGCAATGCAGAACCGCAAGCAATAATATGAATATTTTGTATGCTGCGCAGACGTTCATCCGTCAGGCCGCTTTCTTCCAACTTGATCCGGCCATCCTGAATGCGCGGGCGCAGTGTATCCGCAACCGCACGGGGCTGCTCCATGATCTCCTTGAGCATGAAATGGGCATAACCGCCCTTTTCCGCTGCGGAAAGATCCCAGCTGACCTCCTGCACCGGCTTTTCCACTACGTCGCCGAGCTGGTTATATACGGTCACCTTATCAGGCCGTACAACTGCAACCTCATTGTCATCCAAAATAATATACCGGCGCGTGCGCGAAATAATTGCAGTAATATCAGAAGCAATTAAATTTTCACCCTCGCCAAGGCCGATAATCAACGGGTTATCCCGCCGGGCGGCAACAATTTCATTCTGGTCGGCCATGCTGACCACGCCCAGCGCATACGAGCCGCGCAGCAGCCCCACCGCCTTGAGCACGGTCTGCGCAAGGTCTTCCTGGCGCCCTGTGTACAGATAATCAATCAAATGCGCAACCGTCTCGGTATCGGTTTCCGACTGGAATTCATATCCGTGCTTTTCCAGCTGCTGGCGCAAAAACAGGTAGTTTTCAATAATCCCATTGTGCACGACCGCTACCTTGCCGTCCCGGCCGCCAAGGTGCGGGTGCGAATTGCGGTCAGACGGGCTCCCGTGGGTCGCCCAGCGGGTATGCCCGATTCCGCAGGTGCTGCATAAGCCGCCCTCTTCCCGGATTTTTTCTTCCAGATTCATAATGCGCCCTTTGGTCTTTATGACTTCCAGGCCATGGTCAGTAAACGCAGCAATCCCAGCCGAATCATAACCACGGTATTCCAGGCTGTACAGTCCGTTCATTAAAATGGGAAGGGCATTTTCCTGCCCCGTAAATCCTACAATGCCACACATATTAAAGCTCAGCCCTCCAAGCTGTATAAAACATGCCAAACCCGCTGGGCTACCGGTTGTGTGCGGACCGGTCACCCCAAATGCAGGGCTGCTTGTCAAACAATCCAAATAAATGTAAAATTGCATACCCGTTTTTGGGCGCAAAAAGGGTGTGTTTTGCCGCACCGCTTTGTCCCCGGGATCACTCCCGGGTTTTGCCCGGCCGGCTCACGACCAACTCACCCGCTTGGCCGAAGGGCATCCGCCGAATTTTCGATCACCCTTAACCTCGTCAACTGCCCATGCATGGACAGTTCTGGCGCTTTTTATATTCTGTTATCATTTCCGGCAGTTATCACATCCTTCCTTTGCACACCCCGACATTATATCACGATGCGTGAGATTATACAAGAAAAATTTGCGGCAGCACCCGGGATAGCCATCGGTTTTGTGCATCCTGTACAGGAAAACCAGCAAACCATCCAGAGCAAAGCACGATCTCAAGCGCCAAAGTATCTGATACGGACGTGAAAAGCACTTGTCAAAGCCAGATCCTATCTGTATAATATTAGAAAAGAAGCCGCCCCATTGCCCCATATCCAGCAAAATCCACAAACCTTGATTCTACGCCGAACCATACCACCCCGCCCGCCGTCCTTTTGGCGGGCGGGGCAGAACGCACAAACGGCAAAAAACGCACCCCTTCCCCGCCGCAGCGGGACTAAAGTTTTTACTCGATTTTTTTACAAAAAAATCGCGGGTGCAGGGCGGCGCCCTGCCGCTGCCCGCGCAGGGCCGTTTGCGTATCAGAGCAGAACACGCGGCAGAAATGGAGTGTATATGAACAAAATAAAGAAATGGAAGACACAAATCACCGCCGTGATCCTTGCAGGGGCGCTGACGCTGCTTTGCGGTACAGGCCTGTTGGACGCGGAGGATCATGCCGCCGCAGATGCGCTTTATCAGCACCGCAGCGCCGCTGACGGCGAGATCGTGCTCGTTGGCATAGATGACCGCGCAATCGAACAGTTCGGCCCCTATGGCCAATGGGACCGGGACATTATTTCTATGGTCCTGGAAGCCCTGAACCAGTCCGAAGACTGCCGCCCGGCAGCCATCGGCCTTGACGTGCTGTATACCGGGCAGTCATCAGTGCCCGAATACGATGCCTGGCTGGCTGAAGCCGCAGGCGCTTACGGTAATGTCGTGACCGCAGGCGCGGCACGCTTCGGTACCGCAATGGCTGAAGCCACAGACGGCGAATATTATCTGGAAGACTTCTCCATCCTCGAGTTTGAAGAACCCTATGAGGCGCTCCGACAAGCTACCACCCAGGGCCACATTAACGCAATGCTGGATAAAGACGGCATCCTCCGCCACCACCTGCTGCGCTATACCCTGCCGGATGGACGCGAAATGCCCTCTATGGCGCTTGCACTCGTGCAAATGTACCGCAGCTACTGGGAGCAGGACCCGGTCACACTTCCGCCTATCAATACCCGTGGTTTTTGGTACGTGCCTTTCTGCGGCCTGCCCGGGGATTTTGATGAGTCGATCTCCGTGGCCGATCTGGTTTCCGGGGATATCCCCGCAGACTATTTCGCGGGAAAAATTGTGCTCGTCGGCCCCTATACCGTTGGCCTCCAGGATAATTACGTGACCGCCATTGACCATGCACAGCAAATGTTCGGCGTTGAGTATCAGGCAAATGCTGTACAGGCACTGCTGTGGGAAGATTACAAGCATGAAGCCAGCACCGGCATTCAGCTCGCCGTACTGTTTGTGCTGCTTCTGGCCTGTGTCTGGGGCTTCTGGAACAGGCATGTACTCGCCGCAACTACATTATGGATTGCACTCTGCGGCGGCTGGGTGCTCGCCTGCATCGGTGCGTACCGGCTGGGCTGGGTGCTGCATGTGCTGTGGGTCCCGTTGGGCGCAACCGTTCTTTATGCAGGTTTTTTAGCAGTCAATTACTTACAGGCCGCCGCCGAACGCCGGCAAGTGACCAGCACCTTCAAACGCTATGTTGCCCCCGAAATCGTCAACGAAATTTTGAAAGAAGGAACCGAATCCCTCGGTCTCGGCGGCAAATTAAGCACCATCGCAGTGCTGTTTGTAGACGTGCGCGGCTTCACCACCATGTCGGAAGCGCTGGAAGCGCCGCAGGTAGTTGCCATCCTGAACCGTTATCTGACGTTGATTTCCGACTGCATCCTGAAAAACGGCGGTACCCTGGATAAGTTTGTAGGGGATGCAGCAATGGCTTTCTGGGGTGCGCCGCTGCCGCAGGAAGACTATATTATGCAGGCCGTCCGGGCAGCCGCTGATATGGTCAGCGGATCAGAAGCCCTTTCCGAGGAGCTGACAGCGCAGTTCGGACGCACAGTATCTTTCGGCATCGGTGTACATGTCGGGGAAGCCGTCGTCGGCAATATCGGCTCCCCGCAGCGCATGGACTATACCGCCATTGGCGACACCGTGAACACCGCCGCCCGGCTTGAAGCCAACGCGCCCGCCGGTACAATTTATATTTCCCGTGCGGTTGCTGATGCGCTTGCAGGCCGTATTCAGGCAAGCTCCCTGGGCGGCACAATCAAACTCAAAGGCAAAAAAGACGGGTTTGAAGTATTGACCCTTGACAAAATTTTATAGTATGCAAGATAAAACGGATGAAGCGGGTATGCTCCCATTTCATCCGTTTTTTTATCTATCCCATATTATTGATACTCACATGCGGAAAGGCTTTCTGCGGCCGCTCCTTCGACCTGCCGTCCTTTTGGCGGGCCGAAGCAGCACAGCTGAACGGGCATATCCGCCCCGCCCGCAGGCGATGGAAGGGAGTCCAGAGGGACGAGTCCCTCTGGCGCCGTCTGCGGAAGACCGCCCGCCGCGCAGGCGGATCAAACGGCAATCTCCAACGCTCACGAGTATATATGCCTGTACAAAGTCCCTGCCTACGGCTCCGCACATTCCACTTTTTTCTGTTCTGCCTTCCATGCACGTATCGCTTCCAGACGTTGCTTGGCACGGGCTTCGCTGCCCTGCTCGCCAGGCAGATAATACCGCCGCCCAAGAAGCGATTCCGGCAGGCAGTCCATCGCGGTGAGCCGTTCCTCCGTGTCATGCGCATAGAGATACCCTTTGCCATATTCGAGCTCTTTCATCAGCGCGGTTTCCGCATTGCGGATTTGCAGCGGAACAGGCTCGGCCATCCGTTCCGCTGCATCCTTTTTCGCCGCCAGGATTGCCTGATACAGTGCATTTGAACGCGGTGCAAGCGACAAATAAACCACCGCATGTGTCAGATGCACGTCACATTCCGGCATCCCCAGGAAGTGGCAGGCCTGATACGCCGCCACCGCAAGCTGAAGTGCACGGCTGTCCGCCATGCCGATATCCTCACTGGCGAACCGGATAAGCCGCCGCGCGATATAAAGCGGATCTTCCCCGCCCTCAAGCATACGCGCAAGCCAGTAAACCGCAGCGTCAGGGTCTGAATTCCGCATGGACTTATGCAGTGCCGAAATCAGGTTATAATGCTCCTCCCCGTTTTTATCATAAAGCAGGGATTTCTTAGAAATACACTGGGCCAGCAGGCCGCGTTCGACCGTTGTCGTGCCGCCCTCCCTGCGCCCGTTCAGCACAGCCATTTCCAGCGTGCCAAGCGCTGAACGTGCATCGCCATTGGCAAAATTCGCAATCATTTCCAGAAGCGTTTCCTCAATCACGATTGATTGCCCGCCAAAGCCTCTCGTATCTTCCAGCGCAGTATGCAGCAGCGCTACAAGTTCCTCACTGGATAACGCATTCAGCACAAATACCTTGCACCGTGACAGCAACGCCGAATTGATTTCAAACGATGGGTTTTCAGTCGTAGCGCCAATCAGGATAATACTCCCCTTTTCGACATAGGGCAGGAACGCATCCTGCTGCGCCTTGTTAAAACGATGAATCTCATCTACAAATAATATCGTTTTTTCACCGAACATCCGATTCTTTTCGGCCTGCTCCATCACGCCGCGAATCTCCTTAATCCCGCTCGTTACGGCGCTGAAATCAATAAAAGATGCTTTGGTACGGTTTGCAATGATCCGGGCCAGTGTCGTTTTCCCAACGCCGGGCGGCCCCCAGAAAATCATTGAGGAAATACGGTCAGCATCTATCAGCTGCCGCAGGATCTTGCCCTCGCCGAGCAAATGACCCTGCCCCGCAAATTCCTCAAGCGTGCGCGGGCGCATCCGGCTGGCAAGCGGACGGTCTTCATTCCCGCCGAAAAATGTTTGCTGCTGCATAGCGGCCTCCTTCTCTCATGGTACGATTGGCCTGTCCGGCAGACGCTGCACGTCCCCCGGCACAGGACGGCGGGAGTAAATTCAGGGTGCAGTGCTGCGGCAGACGCGAATCTCAAACCCGCCGCGCCCAAGGTCGCCAAGGACGCTGCTGCGCGCGGCCAGGTCGTTAAAGTGCCACCATTCGGAGGCAAGCGGGGACAATCCGGCATTTGTACAGTAACGCTGTAACTGAATCGCGGATTCGTTCATACTGGGCGCCAGTGCAGCGGATTTCCAGGCAGTGGTGGAATTGCTGCCGACCGGCGTTGTAAAGGTTGCCGCTGCGCGGCTGAGTTCATGTATCACAGTAGGCATCTGATAAAGGTCATAATCGCCAATGTGCAGATACTGACAGCTGCCGGTCTGCCGTTTCTCAGCGGCGACGATCCGGGCAAGGCTGACATCTACAGCATAGCCGTGCTGATGGTTCGAGGCGCCGGTAGCGATAAACCACGAAATATTCCATGGCGCACCGGTCACCGCCGCCTTTACCTCTGCATCCTGATTCATCAGCGTGCGCAGTGCGTCAGAAACGCTTAGCTGGGTATCCAGCGGACGGTATCCCTCATAAAGGATCAGGCTGTTACCCTGGGCTAATGCCGCACGCTGCGCGGCGCACAGCTTGGGCGCCATTGCATAGAGGACGGGCATCATGAATTCCTTACGATTGAGACGGTTATTTTTTACAGCGCCCGTATATAATGCCTTTCCCGTAATGCCGTCGAGCTGTTTTCCGCACGAGACAAACCGGGAGGAATAACCGTTTACCGCGTCATAAATAATGGACGGGATAACATCCGGCAGATTGATCATGCAGGAACGGTGCTGCACCCAGCCGATCACCTCGCCCCGCAGGGTCTCCCCGTTCTCTATGTAGTCGGTAGTGCATTGAATCTGCCACCAACCGCCGTCCGTCTCTTCTAAGATGGTAAAGGGCGTACCGGCTGGCAAAACAGCCAGCGCTCTCTTTGTGTCAGACGGCCGCGGTTCTGCTGGTTTAGATTCGGGTTCGGGTTCCGGCGGTGCCGCTTCCACAGGTTCAGCGGACGGCGGTTCAAACGAAGCGGGTTCCTCTGTTTGCGGTTCAGCCGGTGCTGCTGCGGAATCTGACATTGTATCTGTCCCGGCCTCCGCCGGAGCATTGGAAACCGGTTCGGTCGAAGATTCCCCACTAGGGGCGGCTGGTGTCTCCTCCGCCGGTTCGGTCGGAGCCTCCCCAACCGGGGCGGTCGTATCCCCCGAAGCAGGCGGTTCGGAAACAGCATTATTATCCTGCGGCGGCGGTGGATTGATGATCTCCTCTGTCAACAGCATCACCGGGTCTGCCGTCCGTGCAGCCGCCAGCGGTGCGGCATCTGGAAGCGGCGCCTCTGGCTGCTGTTCCGGGGCCTCCGGCTGTTCTGGCACGGCCTGACTGCTCTGCTCCGCCAACCGCCGGGCCTCTTCTTCCTCCTTTTTGCGCTGTGCAGCCGCTTCAGCCTCCTGCTGCTCCCATGCAGCAATTTCTCCTTGGGTCGTGTTATAGTCATCAATTACCCGCCACATAGCCAGCGAAACAGATGTATACCCAGTCGCCCCGCGCACTGGGAGTTCCAGCCCGTTATAGTCTCCGGGCAGCATGGATTCCTCCACCACAGGCGCGGTTTGAAATGCGGTCAGCGTCTGCGGGCCCTCCCGGGGTTCCGGCGTGGTCTGCGGCGCATCAGCAGCCGGTTCCGGTTCGGATTCTGCCGGTTCCGTCGGGTTTTCCTCCTGCGGCGCATTTGTTTTTGGCATATTCAGCACCGGCGGACGCTGCTCCTCAATCCCCGCCTGCTGTGTATCCTCCGGAGCGTCCGGTAAATAAACATCCGGAATCTTGCAGGAAGTGCAGAGTACCAGCAGACACGCCAGCCCTGACACGATCCATTTTTTATCCATTGATTTCCTCCTCTGCCCCGGGGCTGAAAAAGCCCCGGCGGCATCTTTCCGGGGGCTGTAAAAACAACACATTTAAGGAACCTGCGTCATATAAAGAACGGCTCGGTTACTGCATCCAGTATACTCCAATGCAAAAGGGAAGTCAACACGGATTTGCTGTCCGGAAAATGCTGCCCGCCGCCCGGCGCTCTGCCCCGGCCGTGCACTGCATCAAAAAATATAAGAAAAAAGACTGGGGCCACAGCGGCAGCCCTGCTGTGTGCAGGGGCATACCGCCAGCCTCAATCTTTGTCGGAAATATTTGACGAGCGCCGGAAAGCAGTGTTTACTCCTGCTCCCAGTTGTGCCAGACGTTCTGAACGTCGTCGTTATCCTCGAGCCCATCCAACAGCTTGCGCATCTTGACGCAGTCTTCCTCATTTTCGAGCGTGACATAGTTCTGCGGGACCATTTCAATCTCTGCCTGTTCAAAGGTCAGCCCGGCCTGTTCCAGCGCCTCGCGCACAGCGGAAAAATCATCCGGGGACGTATAAATCTGGAAGGTTTCCTCATCCGCCTGGAAATCCTCTGCACCGGCATCCAGCGCGGTCATCATGGTTTCGTCCTCGTCCAACTCCCCGCGCTCAATGACCAGCACGCCCTTCCGGTCGAACTGCCAGCCGACGCAGCCGGTCGCCCCCATGCCTGCACCGAATTTATCCAGCATGTGGCGAACATCGGCTGCGGTACGGTTGCGGTTGTCTGTCAGCGTTTCGACAATGACGGCGACGCCGCCCACGCCGTAACCTTCGTAATCAATGGCTTCATATTCCACTGCCCCGCTGGCCCCCGACATTTTGTCGAGCAGGCGCTTGATATTGTCATTCGGCATATTGTTTGCCTTAGCCTTTGCGATAACGTCGCGCAGGCGGCTATTATTGTCAGGGTTTGCCGAACCGCCCTCTTTGCAGGCGATTGCAAGCTCGCGGCCAATTTTAGTGAAAATTTTTGCTTTTTTTGCGTCATTCGCGCCTTTGCGCTTTGCAATGTTATGGAATTTGGAATGTCCGGACATTATATAAAACTCCTTACTTAAGAAAATTTAACTTTTTCAATTATTTTATCAAATTTTTAATGGTTCTGCAAGAGATTTTTGAATAATGACGATGATTTTGACCATACTATACTCGCGTGGCTGGCAACAGCCACCAAAAAACTTCATTTTGAGAGGTGAATTCACATGAGCCAGAAGAACAATCAGCAGAATCAGAACAACCAGCAGCAGCAGAACCAGAAAAACAACCAGCAGCAGAATCAGCAGAACAACCAGCAGAACGACTAAGCTGATTCTGTTACGCCTGTAACGGCGGCCTTTTAGAAGGCGGAGCCGCGTTTGTGCATTATCATGAACGCGACTCCGCTTTTTCCATGTGTCCGGAAAAAACGCGGGAGTGTTATTCTGCCTGTGCGGAACGGCTTTGCGCGATCACGTCATACAGCTCGTTCAGCCGGTCGTAGCGCCCTTTCAGGAAAAGCCAGCCGAAAAGGGATTCCAGCGCGGTTGCGTAGGCATATTCTGCCTGTGAAGAAGATTTCGGCACAGTTTTCGGTTTTGCGTTGCGCCCGTGGCGGAAAATCGCCTGTTCTTCCTCTGTCAGCAGCGGCAGGACCTTCTGCGCGGCCGCGTGCTGTGCTGACGCGCAAACCAGCTGCACAGTGCGGCTGTGAAGATGCTTTGCGGTCAGCAGTCCGTCCGAGACGAGTGCGCCACGGGTCATCAGCTCATAAACGCCGTCGCCGATATGTGCGAGTGCGAGTGCGCTCAGCTGTCCGAGCGCCGCATCTGAAAGCTGCGGATGCAAAAAATCCTGCATATTAGAAAATTCCTCCTGAAATATCATTTTTTTCACACCCTGTATGGGGATAGCCTGTCCCTGTCATGCGCAAACTGCATAAAACGGAATGACACATGGCCGGACAGATTTATTATACCCTCTTTGTACGGCAAACACAAGAGAAAGGAAAGCGAAAATGGCGATTGTAGAGCTGAATGATTCAAATTTCGAGCAGGAAACGGAGACCAATTCCGTCCCGGTCCTGGTAGATTTCTGGGCGGAGGCATGTCCTCACTGCCGGACGCTTGCGCCGCGTCTAAAGGAACTTGAGCAGGAATCCTCCGGGCAGGTAAAAATCTGCACGGTCAACGTAGACGAACAGCCCACGCTTGCAGCACGTTTTGGCATCATGAGCATCCCGACCATGCTGTTTTTCCGCAGCGGCGACCTTGCCGGGCGGATGGTCGGCGCTCGGGAGAAGAAGGAAATCCGGGAGGCGCTCGGCATTTGAGTACGGAGGCTGCTGTTTGTTTCGCCTACGCGGCGAGCGGTCTTCCGCAGACAGCGCCAGAGGGACAAGTCCCTCTGGACTCCCTTTCTCCGCTGCGGCGGGGAATGGGTGCAGCGAATATTGTTTCTGCGCAGTGCCCCGCCAGCCAAAAGGACGGCGGGCGGGTACGGCCCGGCAGCGGCGGTGGGATCTCCCGTCCCGCCCGCAGGAGAAAAATGGGATTCCAAAGGGACGAGTCCCTTTGGCGCTGTCCCGCGTAGGGACCGCCCGCCGCGCAGGCGGCAAAGGGAGCACGTATCATAAACAAACACAGGGGCTGCCCTGCACGTGTAAACCGTGTGGGGCAGCCCTTTCCGGCGCAGTTGGAAACTTACGCGTTAGTGAATGGATTCATGGATAGATTGGAGGGATTTCAACTGCTTGTTTGGATGGCGCTTGACCTCCAGAATACCGGCAGCGGTCGCCTTTGCGGCGGCCATAGTTGTCATATAGGGGATTTTTGCCTTGATTGCGCCCTTGCGGATATAGCTGTCATCGTGAATGCTGTCTTTTCCGGCCGGCGTGTTTACAATCAGGCTGATTTCACCGTTGGCAATACTGTCCAACAGGTTCGGACGGCCCTCAAACACCTTATTCACCCGCACAACAGGCAAACCGGCCTGTTCGATCATGTCGGCAGTGCCGCCGGTGGCAGCCAGCTCAAAGCCTGCGTCATGGAAGCCCTGCGCAACTTCAAGCAGCTCCGCTTTATCGCGGTCGCTGACGCTGATAAGCACGCGTCCCTGCAAGGGAAGTGCAGTTTTTGTAGCTTCCTGCGCCTTATAAAAAGCCTCTCCGAAAGTGTCTGCAAGGCCGAGCACCTCACCGGTCGAGCGCATTTCAGGACCAAGCACCGGGTCAACCTCCGGGAACATATTGAACGGGAATACCGCTTCCTTAACACCGTAATGGCGGAAATGATGCTCTTTCAGCTCTGGCACAGGGGACGGTCTGCCGGTCAATGCACCAGTAATGACCTCGGTCGCAAGCTGCACCATCTGGATTGCGCAAACCTTAGATACCAGCGGGACAGTACGGGAAGCACGCGGATTCGCTTCCAGCACAAAGACCTTGCCGTCCTCAATGGCATACTGCATATTCATCAGGCCGCATACATGCATTTCCTCTGCAATCCGCTTGGTGTAATCCTTAATGACTGCAAGATTTTCGGCAGAAATGTTAAGCGACGGCAGAATACACGCCGAATCCCCCGAATGCACACCTGCAAGTTCAATATGCTCCATGACTGCGGGAACGAATGCATGTGTTCCGTCACAGATTGCATCGGCCTCGCATTCAAGCGCATGGTGCAGGAAACGGTCAATCAGGATCGGCCGGTCAGGGGTCACGCCAATCGCCGCCTGCATATAACCGGTCAGGCTTGCCGCATCATGCACAACCTCCATACCGCGCCCGCCCAGCACATAGCTGGGACGCACCATGACCGGATAGCCGATCTGCTCCGCAATTTTGAGTGCATCTTCCGTGGTCACAGCCATACCGGCCTCCGGCATCGGAATGCCGAGCTTATCCATCACCGCGCGGAAGCGGTCGCGATCCTCGGCAAGGTCGATCACCTCGGGGCTGGTGCCAAGGATTTTTACGCCCGCCTTTTCCAGTTCGCTGGCCAGATTGAGCGGCGTTTGCCCGCCAAACTGTGCAATAACGCCGAGCGGCTTTTCCTTTTCATAGATAGCAAGCACGTCCTCTGTCGTCAGCGGCTCGAAATACAGCTTGTCAGAGGTGTCATAATCGGTCGAGACGGTTTCAGGATTGCAGTTGACAATGATCGTTGCAAAGCCGAGCTTTTTCAGGGCAAGCGCAGCGTGTACACAGCAGTAGTCAAACTCAATGCCCTGCCCAATGCGGTTGGGGCCGCCGCCAAGGATCATAATTTTCGGCTTGCCGGATACGGCGGTGCTATGGTCAGGGGCATTATAGGTGGAGTAGTAATAGGCACTGTCCTTCGTGCTTGAAACGTGCACACCTTCCCAGGCTTCGGTCATGCCGAGCGCAATGCGGGCTTCGCGGACATCCTGCTCCGAACAGGCCAGCAGCTGCGCCAGATATTTGTCCGAAAAACCGTCGCGTTTCGCCTGAAGCAGCAGCTCATCCGGCAGCACGGTGCCCTGGTATTTGAGAATGGCCTCTTCTTCTGCAACAAGCTCCTGCATCTGTTCGATAAACCAGCGTTTAATATGGGTCAATGTGCACAGCTCATCAACGGACGCGCCCTTGCGCAATGCTTCATACATTAAGAACTGGCGTTCACTTGTTGCGGCTGACAGCATCCGCAGCAGCTCCGTTTTGCTTTTTTCGTGGAAGTCCTTTGCAAAGCCCAGTCCATACCGGCCAGTCTCAAGCGAACGGATTGCTTTCTGAAAGGCTTCTTTATAGGTTTTGCCGATGCTCATGACTTCGCCGACCGCCCGCATTTGGGTGCCGAGCTTGTCCTGCACATCCTTAAACTTTTCAAATGCCCAGCGTGCGAATTTGATAACGACATAGTCGCCGTCCGGGCGGTATTTGTCAAGTGTCCCGTACTTGCCGCAGGGGATTTCGTCCAGTGTCAGACCGGCGGCCAGCATCGAGGAAACCAGGGCAATCGGGAATCCGGTCGCCTTGGAAGCCAGCGCGGAAGAACGGGAGGTACGCGGATTGATTTCTATGACAATATCGCGGTCGGTTTTCGGGTCATGCGCCCACTGCACATTTGTGCCGCCGACGACTTCAATGGCCTCTACGATTTTATAGCTCTTTTCCTGTAGGCGCTTCTGAACCGATTCGGGGATGGTCAGCATCGGGGCGGAGCAGAAAGAATCGCCGGTATGCACGCCCATCGGGTCAATATTTTCGATGAAGCAGACCGTAATCAGGTTATTTTTCGCATCGCGGACAACTTCCAGTTCCAGCTCTTCCCAGCCGAGGATGGATTCCTCTACCAGCACCTGTCCGACAAGGCTGGCCTGGAGGCCGCGGGCGCATACTGTTTTCAGCTCTTCCTTATTATATACGAGCCCGCCGCCTGCGCCGCCCATTGTATAAGCCGGACGCAGCACAACAGGGTATCCGAGCTGGTCTGCAATCGCAACCGCATCCTCAACCGAGTAGGCAACTTCACTGCGGGCCATATCAATACCAAGGCTGTCCATGGTACGTTTGAATTCGATACGGTCCTCACCGCGTTCAATCGCGTCCACCTGCACGCCGATAACCTTTACGCCGTACTGCTCCAGCACGCCGCTGCTGGCAAGCTCTGCGCACAGGTTAAGGCCTGACTGTCCGCCGAGGTTTGGCAGCACAGCATCGGGGCGTTCCTGTTCAATGATCTGGGTCAGCCGCTCAACATTCAGCGGTTCGATATAGGTCACATCGGCCGTGCCGGGGTCTGTCATAATGGTGGCAGGATTTGAGTTCACCAGTACGATTTCATAGCCGAGCTGTTTCAGCGCCTTGCACGCCTGTGTGCCCGAATAATCGAATTCGCACGCCTGTCCAATAATGATCGGGCCGGAACCGATGATGAGTACCTTGTGGATATCTTTTCTGATGCCCATGAATTTCCTCCATTTATATAAGTCATGTTCGCACACTCCCCCGGATGTCCTCCGCAGACGGCGCCAAAGGGCTCTGCCCTCTGGACTCCCGCCCCTCCTCGGGGCACGCCAAAGGGGCGCTCCCGCCCCTCTGGACTCCCGAGATGCTCCGCATCTCCCATATCGCCTGCGGGCGGGACGTGGGGTTTACTTTTCAGCGCAGCTTACAGCCGATTGACCGGGATCGGGGCTTTTTATCAGGTTTGCTGTATTATAAATATACCATCCCCGGAAAGAAATTACAATCGGTAATCCTGGTTTTTTTCAACCCTTTATCGGTATAATTTTTTGTTACAATCGCCGGGAATCGCCCAAATTCTTCCGAAAGCCGTACTTTTCAGCAAATCCAGTGTAAATCATTGACAATTTTGCCGATTTGCTTTATGATAAATGTAACAGGAAACCACGCTGCGGATACGTCAGCATCCTGTTAACATTTTTCATTTCTAAAAGGGGGAACCTGTTTATGAACAATTTCCTGGAGCAGCGCTTCCGTCTGAAGGAAACCGGAACGACCGTGCGCACCGAAGTAATCGCCGGTCTGACGACCTTCATGACAATGGCGTATATCCTCGCCGTAAACCCAAACATCCTCGGGGCATCGGGGATGGATACCGGCGCAGTCTTCACAGCCACCTGTCTGGCCTCTGCCCTGGGTAGTATCCTGATGGCATTGCTTGCCAACTATCCATTTGCACTGGCGCCCGGCATGGGTTTGAATGCATATTTTGCATATACAGTTGTACTTGGCTACGGCTACAGCTGGCAAGCAGCGCTGGCGGCTGTTTTTGTAGAGGGTATTGTTTTTATCGTGCTGTCCGTGACCAACATCCGCGAAGCGATTTTTAATTCAATCCCGGCCTGCCTGAAATATGGTGTATCCTGCGGTATCGGTTTATTTATCACCTTTATCGGCCTGCAAAACTCCAAGCTGGTAGTGGATAATGCCTCTACGCTGCTGGGGATGTATCCCTTTGCGACCTCCCTGCATGACGGCAGCTTTTCCTCGACCGGTATGGGTGCGCTGCTGGCACTGATTGGCGTTTTCATTACAGCGGTCATGCTGATCAAGAATGTCAAGGGTGGTATTCTCTGGGGCATCCTTGCAACCTGGCTGCTCGGGATCGTATGCGAGCTGTGCGGATTGTATGTGCCAAATCCAGAGCTTGGTATGTTCTCCGTCCTGCCCGATTTCTCAAACGGTCTTGCTATCCCCTCCATTGCGCCGACACTCGGCAAGCTGGATTTCTCCGGGCTGTTCAATGCAAACTTTATCACCATTATGCTTGCATTCCTGTTTGTCGATATGTTTGATACGCTGGGCACCCTGATGGGTGTTGCCTCCAAGGCAAACATGCTCGACAAGGACGGCAAGCTGCCCCACGTCAAGGGCGCACTGATGGCGGACGCTGTCGCCACCTCGGCTGGCGCAGTGCTCGGCACCTCGACCACAACAACCTTTGTAGAATCAGCCTCCGGCGTTGCCGAGGGCGGACGCACCGGCCTGACCGCTATGGTAACTGCGCTGCTGTTCCTGGTATCGCTGTTCCTCTCTCCAATCTTCCTGGCGATTCCGTCGTTTGCGACGGCTCCGGCACTGATCGTAGTAGGCTTTATGATGCTCTCTACCGTGTTGAAAGTCGATTTTGACGATGCAGGTGATGCAATTCCGGCTTTTATCGCCCTGTTCGCAATGCCGTTCATGTACTCTATTTCAGAGGGTATCGCACTCGGCGTGATTTCTTATGTACTGATCAACCTTGCAACCGGCAAGGCTACGGAAAAGAAAATCAGCCCCGTAATGTATGTCCTCGCAGTCGTGTTTATCCTTAAATACGTGCTGCTGTAAGAAACAGCAACCCGGCCACCGTTCAAACACCGTCTGAACGGGCCGGATACCCCCAAATCTTTCCAGCGAAGCCGTGCCCGCATGGGCTCGGCTTCGCGCGTTTATACTCACCTTACATATAATAAGGTGAACCGCATGATACCACCCCGTCCGCCGTCCTTTTGGCGGGCGGGGCAGAATGCACAAACAGCAAAAACCGCACCCCTCCCCCGCCGCAGCGGGACTAAAGTTTTTACTCGATTTTTTTACAAAAAAATCGCGGGTGCAGGGCAGAGCCCTGCCGCTGCCCGCGCAGGGCCGCCGCGCCGTCTGCGCAGAACCAATGCCCGCGGATGAAAGGAGCTTGCACGATGAAAAAACGTTTGATACAGGCCGCACTGGGGGAAATCCCCGCCGATCTGCTGCTGAAAAATGGGCAGATTGTAGATGTCTTTACCGGTACGGTTTTCCCCGCCGATGTGGCTGTGATTGATGGCAGGATCGCCTGCGTCGGCCACTGCGGCGAAGCTCGCGAAACGGTGGATTTAGAAGGCCGGTTCGTTTCGCCAGGGCTTATTAACGCCCACTGCCACGTGGAATCCTCTATGGCCGTCCCCGCCGTGTACTGTGCCGAAGAACTCCGCTGGGGCGTGACCACCCTGATTACAGACCCGCACGAGATCGCCAATGTGGCCGGTCTGCCCGGTATCCGCTATATGCTGGATGCGTCCGAATCACTGCCCATCAATTATTATGTACAGCTGCCCTCCTGCGTCCCCGCTACCCCCTTTGAACACGCCGGCTGCGTGCTCGGCGCCGACGAACTGGCCGGACTGGCCGGCCATCCGCGCGTGCTCGGCCTGGGCGAAATGATGAATGCCCCCGGCGTTATTTCCTGCGACCCCGAAGTTATGCGCAAGCTGGATTTGTTTGAAGGCCGCATCATTGACGGCCACGCCCCCCAGGCACACGGCTGCTGGCTTCAAGCCTACGCCGCCGCCGGGATTTGTACCGACCATGAGTCCATCTCCTACGGCGAAGCACGGGAAAAGCTCCGCGCCGGGATTGCCGTACTCATACGAGAAGGAAGCGCAACGCATAATCTGGAAGCTATCCTCTCCGGCGTGCTCGCCGAAGAATTAGCGACCGACCGTCTTGCTTTCTGCACCGACGACAAACACCTCGCCGATATCCGCCGCGAAGGCACGATCCGCTGGTGTATCCGAAAAGCAATCGCACTCGGTATGAATCCTGTAACAGCGATCAGCCTGGCAACGATCAATCCCGCCCGGATTTACCGCCTGCCTCATCTTGGTGCCGTAGCGCCAGGATATCAGGCCGACCTTGTGATTTTTGACGACCTGGCATCATTGAATGTGATGGGTGTATATCATAAAGGAAAACGTGTCACAGCGGATGAAGCAGCCGCCTGCAACGAAACAACTGCCGGGGCTGGCATCGGCAGCTCCGTCCGTCTCGCGCCGTTTACAGCAGAAGCGCTTGCGCCCGTCCTGGACCCTGAACGCCGTTACCCCGTGATTGAACTCCTCCCCCACGAAATCGCAACCGAAAAGGATTGGTGCACAGGTGAAGAAGCCGAACAGGCCCTTCTGCGCGGGGAGCTGTGCCGCATCGCCGTGCTGGAACGTCACCACGCAACCGGACACATCGGCTGCGGCCTGCTGCGCGGCTACGGCCTGAAAGACGGTGCCGCCGCGACAACCGTCGCGCATGATTCCCACAATCTAATCGTTGTCGGTACAAATCCGCACGACATGGCAGCCGCTGTGCAGGAGCTTGCCCGCGTGCAGGGCGGTTATACGCTGGTGCGCGGCGGGCAGGTCATGGATACGCTGCCGCTGCCAGTCGGCGGACTGATGAGCAGCCTGTCCGCCGATGAGCTGAACGCACGCCTTGAGAAAATGATTGCACAGGCGCGGGCAATGGGCGTTTCTGAATCGAACGATCCTTTTATCACCCTCAGCTTTATGGCGCTGCCGGTCATCCCCAAAATGCGTATCACCGACATGGGGATGTTTGATGCGGAAAACTTCGTTTTCTGCGAGTAGTTTCCGCACTCTTCCAGCGCAGTCAATAAATGGGTTTCCGTACTTTTCCAGAATAGTTAATAAGTGGTTATAAATACCGATATAACGCTCTGTTCAGGCGTTATATCGGTATTTTGTTCATTTTATGGAAGATTCGTGCTTGACATAAGGCTAAGATACTGCTATAATAATTATTGTAATCTATAACGGCAAACAAATAGGTCGTTTAGAGAACACCAGTCCACTCTGCCAGTTAAAAGTAAGAAAGGGGGGAAAGAAATGGAATTTGAATTGCTTCGCAAAGGTGAGAAGCAGGTAATGGATATCTTCTGGAGTAAGGGTAAGCCTCTGACAAGCCTTGATCTCCATGCGATTATGAAGGATGGCATGAGTATTGCTCATCTGCACAGAACGCTCCAGTCGCTCAAGCAAAAAGGCTATATTGCTGTGTGCGGCCTGGAAGAGTCCGTAACTCATCCGACACGAAAGTTCGATACGAGAATCGAGAAAACCGAATATGTCGCACGCCTGGTAGAAAGCCAGGGATTGTGTGATTCCGCATTGGCACAGATCGGCCTGTCCTTTCTCCGCAAGCCCAAGAAAGGGCAAAGCGAAGAGGATCGGCAAAAGCTGATTGCAGAACTCGAGGCCATGCTCGAGGAATACAAAAACGGCGAGGACGATTAACAGCTTGATGTGGAAATAACATGTTTCTCTCTTTTGTCTGCGGTGGCATGGTGTACGCTGCTGATTGTGCTTACCTGCTTTTTACAAAAGCAGGGCGGCGGCAGACGGTACGGCAGCATTTGTATTTTGACAGCGATGTATGCGCTTTGCATTCTTCGCATAATACTGCCGCTGGATTTTACGTTTGCAGTCGTCATACCGGACAGCCGGATATATCCTAACATTTATCGTTGGTTAACGGCTGAACGGTTCCATATCGGAGAATATCCTATTGATCTTGTGAAAATCCTACTGTTTATCTGGGCGTTTGGCAGCAGCATATCGCTTATACGGTATGTGTTCAGCTATCGTGATATTATGCGCTCGGCTACAGTTGGTGCAGTACCGGCTGATGAACGGGTGGAAGCGATCCTGCGTCAGGTTGCAGCGGAGGAACGGCGGAAACTCAAGGTTTCAACTTATGTACTGCCGAGGATTGAATCGCCATATGGTTTGGGTATATTTCGCCGGATGATCCTGCTGCCAAATCTGGATTATTCGGATGAAGAGCTTTATTACATCTTGAAGCATGAATATACGCATTTCCTGAGCTATGATATCCTGATGAAGCAAGTTGTGATGATTTTCTGTATGCTCTTTTGGTGGAATCCGGCTGTGTATCTCCTGAAAAGGGATTTCGATCAGGCGGTTGAAATCAAATGTGATACCTTTGTGACAAAGAAAATGTCCAAAGCCGAACGAACAGCGTATTTGAAAGCCATTTTAAGCTCACTGCATAATCAAAAGAGCACGGCGGGTATGCCGTATGTATCGACAAGTTTGTCGAAAGATGACGAGTTCATCAAAGCGCGTTTTAACGCGGTAATGGGACAGAAGAAGAGTAAGCGGTACTATATTATGAACGCCTGCGTTATAATATGTTACACGCTGATTATACTTTTCTCCTATCTGACAATATTGCAACCTCAAATAGCTGCGCCGGATAGCAGTGAACCAAGAGCTGTAGAGTTTGGCTCCGACAATTCATATATTTTGCACACCAAGGACAACAAATATTGGTTTTTTATTGATGGTATACGACAATGCGAAATAGATGAAGAGGCGGCCGTTTTCTTTGAGAATAATAACTTCGTAATTATCGAGGAGTGATTTCGTTGTTTAAGCGTTTGAATAAAACAATTTGTATTGTTGCCTTTGCGTTTACTATTTGTATGCAGACTACAGCACACGCGGCAGTTGGATCAATAATAATTGACAATCCCAGTCCAACATTGAAGAACCAGGAAATCACACCATATGCTGATGTGATAGTTCTAAAAACGAGACTATTGGACGGAAAAATTCAATATCGCCATTGGAATGAAACTCGCGGTTATTGGGTCGAGCCAGATTGGGTTGATTTGTGATAATTATTGTGCGTTCAGCGGAACGGTTGATATACGTTCATATCGAACTAAGGGCTCTCCTTTTTATGCACATTGCGTGCGGACTGACAGCAGTGGACTATCAGACTATTAAGGCAGGTTCAAAAGAACATTTAAGGATTACATAGGGAATCCACATAAATTAGAAATCCAGACGCCTTGTTGTCGGAGGGGCGGCATTTCTAATTTATGTGGATTTTCTATATTTTTGTAAATATGCACCGGCCATCTATGAGATGGCCTTATATCTTTTTCAACAAATGCCTTTGGGATTGCAAATATACAATCTCAAAGGCATTTATCCGCATAGAATAGCTATGTTAATTTATAATTCTCGATAATAGGGACAAATGTTTTCATAATGTCCATCTTTCATCCTGAATCCTTTCGGTATTGTCCCCAACTGCGTAAAACCTAATCTCTCATACAAATGCCTTGCATGGACATTACTCTCAACAACTGCATTAAACTGAAGCACTCCAAAGCCCAGCCTTTTCGCATTTAGCAGGCAGTCCTTTACTAATGCTTCTCCGATATGCTTACCTCTGCATTCTGCATCTACTGCATAGCTTGCATTGCAGAGGTGCCCGCATCGTCCGACATTGTTAGGATGTAAAATATATAGGCCAACAATTACGCCATTATCTTCTGCAACCCCGCAGTAACTTTGTGACGCGAAAAATTCCATTCCACTTGATCTTTCCAGCGCCTCTTCCTGCGGGAATGCAATCCCCTCTTCCACTACCGCATTCCATATTTTTATCATTTCTGTTAAATCTCTTGCTGTATACTCCCGGATCAACATTTGCCTTTCCCTCCTTCAAACACTGATTTGTCACGATTTGAAATTGCGGGGGCAGGACTGTCCTCCGCTTCCTGCGCAGAAGCGCCAACGCCCTCCCCCATAAAAGAGGGAATGAAACTTTCGCTGATGGATTCCCGTTCCTGTACGAACCCTGACAGCCCCAGCGACTGCATCCATTCCACCGCCTGGCTATATTCTGCGTCGGTAATTTTGTTATCCAATTCCGGATAGCCCCCCATTTCAAAAGGCGTGTATTGCCGCATCAGGCTGACCAGAACGCGCTCCCCCCAACGTTCTGCAATGGAGCGCAGTACCTGTGCCGTATCCCCGCTAAGGCCCGGCAGCATCAGATGGCGGACGATAACCCCGCGCTGCATCAATCCCGCCGCATCGAATACCGGTGCGCCTGTCTGCCGTACCATTTCATCAATAGCATCTCGGACGGTTTCCGGGTAGTCGGCAGCATGAGAATACCGCCCGGCGTAATAGCTGCTGTAGTATTTGTAATCAGGCAGATAAACATTTATCAGCCCTTCCAGACGGCGGAGCGTCTCCACCGTTTCATAGCCGCTGCTGTTCCATACCACCGGAAGGTGCAGCCCCGCCGCCCGCGCAAGGCGCAGTGCCGCCTCGATCTGCGGCGCGTAATGCGTGCCGGTAACCAGGTTCAGATTGTGCGCCCCCTGTGCTTCCAGTTCAAGAAAAATTTCCGAAAGCCGCTGAATATCCACCGCTTTCCCAACATCTGCCTGACGGCTGATCTGGCGGTTCTGGCAGAATACACACCCAAGCGCACAATGCGTGAAAAACACCGCACCGGAACCCCGCGTCCCGGATAACGGCGGTTCCTCCCATAAGTGCAGCGCCGCCCGCGCTGCCCAGACTGTGCCGTCTGCACCGCACCGCCCGCGCAGGCCCGCCGTTCTGTCCACACCGCAGGACCGCGGACAAAGTTTGCAGTTTTTCAGCCGTTCCATGCCGTTCCTCCCTTTGGAGCAGGCTTCCTTATGCAGCCATTTCGGCAATCTCTTCGCGAGCCTCACTCTCAGTATCCGCAGAGAAGCAAAAAATCCCTGCCGCATCGTAAACCTCTACATGACCTCTGACATAACGAATCGTGTACTCCATTTTTGCATTCTCCTTTCTGCTGATACTTATATCATACAAAAAAGAGTGTCCCATTTTCAGGACTTCAACGGGATTTCGTCATTTTTCACAAAAATTTTTTCAGCAGTTGTTGAAATTCTCCCACTACCTCCGGCGGTCCGGCAATCTGCACGGCCCCGCCCAGCCCGAACACCCAAGCATAAAACTGCGGGCTGACCGCTACATTCACCCCCGCATAAAAATGCGCTTCATCACACGGCGCCAGCAGCAATTCATCCCCGAAACGGTCATGCAGTACCCCGATAAACCGGTTTTCGCACCGCAGGCGGACCCACTGGTCATGTCCGTGGAACATGCCGAACGTCTTTCGCGCATATACCGCAAGGTCGAAATTTTCAAAGAATTCCCCGCCCTCCCGCGGCTGTTCAGTCACCCGCAGGCAATCCATTTTATCCACCCGGTAATGTTTGCTGATCCCGGCTTCTTTGTCATAGCCAATCATATAATAGTTTTCATGATCCCACATCAGCGCCCATGGGCTGATGTGATACATTTTCCCTCCGTGCCGGTACCGCTTGACCACATGCCGGTGGGAATTCAAATCAACACACCACTCAAAATATCGGAAAGATACCTGTTTTTCGTCATTGATTGCGCTATGCAGCGTATCTATATTGCGGTATATATTTTCGTTGACCGTCTTTGCACGCCCTAACACATAGACCTGACGCTGGAGCTGGTACGCCTGCGGGTTGCTGGCCAGTGCTTCCACTTTATGGATCAGCTCCTGCGATTTCCGCTGGGTGATGAAGCGCGAGGACTGCACCGCATCCACCAGTAATTTAAGTTCCGCCAGCGAAAAATCCCGATTCGCCAGATAGTAGCCGCCCCGCCGTCCGCGCTGCCGCACATCCATCCCATACTCGCGGAGTACCTGCAAATCGTTGTAAATCCCCTTGCGTTCAGCACTGACCCCCAGTTCCTTCAACGCATACAGAATGTCATCCATTGTCAAAATATGCGATTCATCTGTGTGTTTCAGCAGCAGACTTCGCAGATACAGCAGCTTGATCTTCTGCCCTGTTTGTTTGGCCATACGGCTCGCCTCCGTCAGATTTTCTCATCTTTTCTTTATCATACCATTTCCGGCTGCTTTTTGCAACTATCCGATTCAAAAATCCCACTATATCGGCTGAAATGATATGAATTTTCTGTCGTTTCCCGGTGTGATTTCTATCCTCGCCCATTGACGCGCCGGGGATGAATGCGGTATAATAGAACCGTTCGATAAACAGCTGGAGGATATGCCAATGAAGCCCGATTCTGTCAATCATTATGCGGCGGGTGCGCCGCCGCTTCTGCGTGATTTCCTGAACTATATGTTGACCATCCGCGGCCGGTCGGCAAAGACGACGCATGAATATTTCCTTGACCTGCGGACGTTCTTCCGCTACCTCAAGCAGGAAAAAGGGCTTGTCCCGCCTGCGCTGCCGTTTGACCAGATAGAGATAGAAGATATTGACCTTGCTTTTATCCGGGATATTACTTTATCCGACACCTATGATTATTTAGCTTTTATGGCACAGGAGCGCCCCCGTCAGGCCAACAGCCCGGCGACCGGCTTCGGCATCAGTGCGGCATCACGCGCACGGAAGATTGCAGCACTTCGCTCATTCTTCAAATATTTGACCGATAAAGCCGGTCTTTTGGAATACAACCCCATTTCCAATCTCGAATCCCCCAAGGTGCGCAAACCGCTGCCGCGCTACCTGACCGCAGAGGACAGTATGCAGCTGCTGGAGAGTGTCGAGGGGCCTTTCGCGGAGCGGGATTACTGCATCCTCACGCTGTTCCTCAACTGTGGTATGCGTGTGTCTGAACTGGCCGGGCTCAACCTGGGGGATTTCCAGGGTGATAGCGTGCGCGTACTGGGCAAGGGCGGTAAGGAACGCGTACTATACTTAAATGACGCCTGCAAAGCGGCCCTTGAAGCCTATCTGCCGACGCGTATCAAGCCGCATGACCGGGACCGGACAGCCCTTTTTGTCAGCCGTAACCGCAACCGGATCAGCGTGCAAACGGTCAAATGGCTGGTGAAAAAGCATGTCCGTGAGGCCGGTCTGGATGCACAAAAAATGTCGCCGCATAAGCTGCGGCACACTGCGGCAACGTTAATGTATCAGAATGGGGTCGATATCCGTTCCCTGCAAACCATTCTGGGGCATGAGAATCTGGATACGACCATGATTTACACCCATATTGAGGACGCGAGCCTGCGGGAAGCAACCACAAAAAACCCGCTTTCCGCCGTACAGCCAAAGGTGCGGAAAAAGGCTGTGCCGGAAAAAGAATAGCCCCCTGCCCAACCGGCTGGACGGCAGCCGGAAAGCAGGGTATCCTGCTCTGAAAATGGGGCTTGACCAAAGCTATTTCTGGTGATAAAGTAATAGTATAACACACACCCCATAAAAAGGGGATTTGAATTCATCCCGCGCTTCCAATATTTCCTTTTTATGTTAATTATAGATGATCTTTAGAATAAGGATGGGTGATTACGTTGATCAAAAAGAAAAAGTCTATCCGCAAGCAGATCATGGCCGGTTACAGCCGCATCATCCTGGTCGTGTTCCTGCTGGTAGTGCTTTTGCTTGCTTCGCTGTTCCAAATCCGGCAGGATTACCTTGCCGTATCCCGCAATCAAAGCAACCAGGCCAGCACGCAGACCGCCTTGGCTAAGCACTATCAATGGCTGGAAATGCTCAGCCAGAGCATACAGGAGGGCATCCCTTTCCAGGGCAGCCTGGATTCGTCTACCTGTCTGCTGGGCAAATGGATTTCCGGGCTGAATGCGGAAGACTTGGCCGATCCGACGATTTCGTCGACGCTGCAGAGCATTCAGCAGCCGCATAATAAAATGCATCAGCTTGCGTCAGAAATCCTGACATCCGCTGAAAAGAACCGTGGCGCTGCATACGACCGCTATCTGGAAGAAGTAAAGCCGCTGACCGATCAGGTCATTGCCGGGCTGGACACCATTACCAGCCAGTATGAGGCGATTGCAGTCGAGAAATCCGAAAAGCTGGATTTGCTGATGCTGGTTATGCTGATCGTCTGCATTGCCGGTACGCTTGTCGGTTTTGGCACAGCCGTATACTATGGCAACCGATCTGCTAAGCAGATTTCCGGCCCCATTATGGCGGTGGCGCAGTGGTCGGAGCGGCTTTCCATGGGCGCCGCCGATATTGAGTTCAACCCGAAAATGCTGCGGGGCAATGAAGATAATGAAATCGGCTCCATGATCCACTCGTTCCAAAAGATGGTAAGCAGTATTCAGGAAAATGTCCGCGTTGTCCAGCGTCTGGCGGAACGGGATATGACCGTGTTTGTCAACATCCGCTCCGATGAGGACTCTTTGGGCCGTAACCTGTATCATCTGGTACAGTCAAACGACTTTATGCTTGCCAAGATCATTAAAATTGGGTTATCCGTTGCGGAAAGCTCCCGACAGATTGCCGATGCCAGCCAGGTACTGGCTGATACAGCAATGCAGCAGACCGCTGCTGTGCGGGAAGTGAATGTTGCTATGGAGGACACGCGGGTACTTGTCCGCCAGAATGCGGAGAAAATGAAAAATGCGCTGCACATCTCCCAGTCCATCCGCCAGGATGTGCAGGACAGCAATGAGAAGATGGCGCTGTTGGTTGAGGCCGTGGAAAAGATTACCGATTCTTCCCATAAGATTGCCAATGTCATTAAACTGATTGACGACATTGCATTCCAGACCAACATCCTTGCGCTGAATGCCGCTGTTGAGGCCGCACGCGCCGGGGAAGCAGGTAAGGGCTTCGCCGTAGTCGCGGACGAAGTGCGCAGGCTGGCACTGAAAAGCGCCGAGGCCGCCAATGACAGCAAGCAGCTGATTGAGGAAACCATTTTTGCAACAGAGGACGGCGGCAGGACCAGTACGGAGGCCTTTGAGACCTTCCAGCATATTGTCACCGATCTGGATAAGATCACGGATATTGTTTCACATATGGATGATTCTTCTTCCAAGCAGGAGGCTGCAATCTCCAATATCCATGAACAAATCGAACTGATCCAGCACTCTATTACATCCAACGCAGCCGTCAGCGAAGAGGCTGTGGCAACGAGCCACGAGATGCGGGACGACGCACATCTGCTCGAGGAAGAAATGAACCAGTTCAACCTCCGCCAGCGCCAGATCGGCCAGCCCTACATCCCGCCTGAAAAGGAAAACGACCCGGAATTCATCCGGGAAGCAAAGGAAAATTATCAGAAATCCTTGCAGAAATCATAAGCAATCCCAACAGGGCCGCCCCACCAGCTGGGGCGGCCCTGTTTCTTTTGGTGCGCCGCGCAGAAGGATTTTCCCCTTCGTCCCGCCCGCAGGCGATGAAAGGGTGTCCAGAGGGACAAGTCCCTCTGGCGCCGTCTGCGCAAGACCGCCCGCCGCGCAGGCGAAAGTAAACGGCAGTCTCCAGCGTTCACGAGTCCATTTATTCTTGCTATCTGAAAGGAACAGTGCTATAATAAGTCGAAAAACAAAATGACTACAGAAAGAGTTTTATAATCATATGTTTTCATTGAGCAAGTTCTTTTCCGCATACGGGGACTCCCTGATAGGACATCTGGCACTGGCAGCCTATCTGATGGCCGTGACAGACGAACGGGCCGTGTGCAAGCGGCTGAAAAAATTGCCGCCCCTGCTGCTGTCTCCGCTCTTTGGTATGCTGCTTTCTATGGGACTGTATGCTGTGCCAGCATTGCAAATGGTTCAGTATACGATTTTTTCTTTCTCTATTCTTATCATGTGCACCTTTTGGGTGCAGTGGGCATGGTCGCTCGGGTTTTGGCGGGCCTTTGCCTCCACCTGCATGGCAGGTGTTTTTCAGGTGGCCGATTCTACACTGTCCATGATGTTGTTTTGCTCCCTCCCAACGGAAGGGACGTTTCCGTTTGCAGCATCCGCACTGCTGCATCTTGCCGTCAGCATTGCCACGGCCCTGCTGCTCTGCAAGCTGCGCTTTGGCGCGTGGTTCCGGCTGCTGTTGGATGGCGAAACTGCACCACGCCAGACCGCGCTTCTGCTGTTCGCTCTGGAAATGGTCATGGAGCTGCTTCTTTTCCTGTTAAACAGCATCCCGTCTCATTTGCTGGTCATTTACTATTTGCTGGTCGTTTCTATGGTAGTGCTTATGACCGCGCTGGTGATTTATCTGGCGCAGCGGTTGGATGCCGCCCGAAAAATACAGGCGCAGCAGGATGTCATCGCCCAACAGCAGCTCTATGAGCAGGATTTGGAAACCATCCGCCGCGAAGTGCGCGCATTCCGCCACGACTATAAAAACATCCTGGCGGGCTTGTCCCATCAGGCCGGAGAGGGCGAACTGGAAGGGCTGCGCCGCACACTGTCCGAGCTGGACGCCGGGTTTGACCGGCGCCTTGGACGGAAAATCCAAGCATGTACTCAAATCGGAAATCTGCAAATCCCCGAGGTTCGCAGCCTGCTTTTAAGCAAACTTACCGCCATGCGTGAGAAGGGTGTAGAGTACCATTTAGAGGTGCTTTATCCTGTAACGGGCGTACATATGGATGTATGGGATTTTGTCCGCTGCCTGGGCATTCTGATCGACAATGCTGTGGAAGCCGCGATGGACACAGAACAGCCTTGGGTGGAGGTCGTGCTGCTGGCGCAGGACGAAAGGCTGTTTCTGCGAGTGTCCAACCCTTACACAAACGCCCTCGACCCCGGAAAAATGTGGAACGAGGGCTGCTCCTCAAAAGGGGCTGGCCGGGGAATGGGGTTATCCAGCTATCAGCACATCCTGATGAATTACTCTAATGCTTCTCCATATACCAGCTGGGCGCACGGCGTATTTGTTCAGGAGCTGACGTTGGAGGATAAGGCATGATCGGGATTTATCTTTGTGATGATGAGGGTGCCATTCGCTGCCAGATTCAAACTGCCCTGGAGAAAAAAATTGTTGTGGAAAACTACGATATGAACATCGTGTGCAGCACAGCCAACGCACAGGAACTGCTGAATACAGTGGAAAACGGTAAACAGGGTATTTACTTTCTGGACGTGGATTTGAAGGATAAGGATTGGGACGGCTTCCGGCTGGGCTGTGAGATCCGGCGGCGTGACCCTCACGGTACGCTGATTTTTATTACCAGCTATGGCGACCTGGCTTGGCGCACATTCCAATATCATTTGGAGGCGTTTGACTACATTGTCAAAGGGACATCACCGGTTGGAGCATCAGCGGCACGGTGCCTGGATGAGATATACACCCGTCTGCTGGCAGCGCGTCAGGGTCCGGCAGAGACATTCACCCTGCGAACAGGCGATATTGTGCGTCATGTGCCTTTATGTGATATTCTTTTCTTTGAAACAGCCTCCACGCCTCACCATGTTTTTCTCCATACGTCCGGCAGCCGGATGGATTTTCTCGGTAGTCTTGCGGAATTAGAAATGCAGCTGGGAGAACCATTTATCCGCACGCACCGGGCTTATTTGGTCGCGGCAGATAAGATAGAAGCTGTAGATTTGAAACACAACAGGCTGTGGGTCGGTGGTCAGGAATGCCTGCTTTCCCGCACCGGAAAAGCTGCACTGCGCAAAAAACTGGGAGAACGGCCCTGATTCCTTCTCCCAGTTTTTATCCCGTGAGTGCTGCAAATTACCGTTTTGTCCGCCTACGCGGCGGGCGGTCTTCCGCAGACAGCGCCAGAGGGACGAGTCCCTCTGGACTCCCTTCCATCGCCTGCGGGCGGGACAGGGGACGCAGGGGAGGCTGCCAAAATTGGGTTTGACATTTGTCTCTTTATCGCCTACAATTAGTGTAGGCAAACTGCGCCTTATGGAAGGGGAACCCTATGAAAAATCTCGCTGCATTAAAGCCCGGGGAATCGGGTATCGTACAAAGCCTGACCGCCGAGGGAGCGGTTAAACACCATTTCCTAGACCTCGGCATCACAAAGGGCGTTCGGGTCACAGTGGAACGGATTGCACCGTTCGGCGACCCGATTGCGGTTCGGCTGCGCGGCTACAGCCTTTCCCTGCGCCGAGAAGAAGCCGCCAAAATCTGTTTGGAGGGTGAACCATGAATCATACAATCGCAATCATCGGCAATCCAAACAGCGGCAAAACAACACTGTTTAATCGTCTGACCGGCTCTAATCAGCACGTCGGCAACTGGCCCGGCGTTACCGTAGACCGGAAAACCGGCCATATTGTATATCATAACCATACCATTGATGTAGTTGATCTGCCGGGAATTTATTCCCTGTCGCCCTTCACACAGGAGGAAATGATTGCGCGGGAATATGTCCTTTCAGATGAGCCGGACGGCATCTTGAATATCGTCGATGCAACCAATATCGAACGGAACCTGTACCTGACCATGCAGTTGATTGCACTCGGACTGCCTATGGTGATCGCACTCAATTTTATTGACGACTGCCGTGCGCAGGGCATTGAAATTGACTGCGGCGCACTCTCCGACACGCTCGGCGTGCGCGTCATACCGATTTCTGCGCGTAAGGGCGAAAACATGGACGAACTGATACAGACTGTCGCCGAAAACCTGAAAAAACCGCTGCGTCAGCCTGCGTATCTGCACGGGGTCGGCGCAGCAGTCAGCCGGGTAGCGCGGGCACTGGAAGAAACCGGCCTGCGGCAGGAAAGCCTGCCCTTTTATGCCCTCAAACTGCTGGAAGGAGACAGCCATGTGCAGGAGCATGTTGCGCTTCCGCCGTCAGTGCGGCAGACACTGGAAACGACAGCGGCAGCCCTTTCCAGCCACGGCAGTGAGGATAATGAAATGATCCTCGCGGATGCACTCTATGACTTTATTGAGGAAGCTGTACGCCGTGCGGTAAAACGTCCGGCACAGCCTGTCCTGACACGCACCGAACGCCTTGACCGCTTCATCATCAATAAATGGCTTGCACTGCCAATCTTTGCCTGTCTGATGGTGCTGATGTTTTGGGCAACCTTTGGCCCAGTCGGCAGCTTTTTTGCCGATATATTGGAAACGCTGATTACAGGTATGCTCGTGCCCGCTGTGCAGGCCGGGCTCCGGTCTGCCGGTGCTTCCGCGTGGGTGACCGGCCTGGTCTGTGACGGCGTACTGGGCGGCGTTGGCAGCGTAGTGAGTTTCCTGCCGCAAATTATTATCCTGTTCTTTTTCCTCTCCCTGCTGGAGGATACCGGTTACCTGGCCCGTATCGCTTTCATTATGGATACCCTCCTGCGGCGGATCGGACTCTCCGGTAAATCATTTGTCCCGATGCTGATGGGCTTCGGCTGTACAACGCCAGCAGTTATGGCTGCACGCACAATGGAGAACGAAAAAGACCGCCGTATGACCATTATGCTGACGCCGTTCATGTCCTGCGGCGCAAAACTGCCGGTTTATGCGCTGTTTGCAGGGGCACTGTTCCCGCAGTGTGCGAGCTTCGTGATCATCAGCCTGTACGTGTTAGGGATACTCGTAGGTATCTTTGCAGGCTGGCTGCTTAAAAAAACAATATTCCGCGGGGTTTCCTCCGGCTTCGTGTTGGAGCTGCCGCCGTACCGTCTGCCTACCGTGCGCGGCACGCTGCAAAATATGTGGGAGAAAGCAAAGGATTTCCTTACGAAAGCCGGTACAATTATTTTCGTCATGAGCATCGTTATCTGGCTGCTGCAAAACTTTACGCCCACCCTGCAAACCGCTGCTGATTCCTCCGACAGTATACTCGGTATGTTCGGGCAGTTTATCGCACCGGTATTCGCGCCGCTGGGCTTCGGCGAATGGCGTGCGTCGGTTTCCATCCTGACCGGTATCATCGCAAAGGAAGCTGTCGTCTCCACGATGAGTGTGCTTTACGGGGTTGACCTGAGTGCGCTCGGTGGGCTGCTGACTTCGGTATTCACGCCGGTCGCAGCCTATGCGTTCCTGGTATTTATCCTGCTGTATATGCCGTGTATGTCCGCTTTTGCAACCATCCGGCGCGAGATGGGCGGCTGGAAATGGGCCGCCGGGGCCGCTGCATTCCAAACGGTGCTGGCATGGGTGGTTTCCTTCCTGGTGTACCAGTGCGGCAGCTTTCTTTTCCACATTATTTAACGATCCCCAGAGGAGTAAAAATACATGAATATTAAACTGATTGCCGCCGATCTGGACGGCACGTTGCTGGACAGTCAAAAGCAGCTTTCGCCTAATCTGCCTGCGCTGCTGCGGGAGCTGCGGGCAAAGGGAATCCGCTTTGCACCCGCTTCGGGACGACAGTATTATAATGTGCTTGCACTGTTCGGCGATGAAAACATGACCTATATTGCAGAAAACGGTGCAATGGTATTTGAAAACGGCCGCTGCCTGTTTGCGGATGAACTGCCGCGCAGCCTTCTGCGTGAGGCGACCGCGCTTGTGCGGACGCTGCCAAACGCTTATGCAATTCTCGCGGGTGAGCACTCGGCATGGTGTGAGGATGACGAACCTGTTTTCAACGAAAATGCAGCGATGTATTATGCCAGACTGAGGCGGGTTCCCAATCTGGACGAGGTTGACGACCGCATCTGCAAAATTGCCGTATTTGAGCGCGGGAACGCCGAACACGGCTGCTGGCCAGCCTTGCAGGCACTCAGCGGAGAAGCTCAGGTTGTACTCTCCGGTGCGGACTGGGTCGATCTGATGAACCCAGGCGTAAACAAAGGCGGCGCAATCCGCCAGCTGTGCCAAAAGCTGGGCATTTCCCCTGATGAATGCATGGCATTCGGCGACTATCTGAACGACCGCGAAATGCTGGAAGCCGTAACCCATTCCTTCGCAATGGCGAACGCGCATCCCGAAATCCAGGCAGTATGCCGCTATCAAGCGCCCTCAAACGATGAGGACGGCGTTGTCCGTGCTATCCGCAATTTTTTATAATGCTGCTTTGCCGTTCTGCCAGAGGGCGCTGCCCTCTGGACTCCCGGCGGGCTCCGCCCTGCACCCGCTGGGGCTTCCGCCCCAGACCCCAAGCTGCTAACGCAGCTTTTTTTTCGCTGCGGCGGGGACGGGGGATTTTGGGTGCACTCACAGCCGTTGCTGCACTCTGCCCGCCCCGCCAAAAGGCAAGCGGGGCGGGCGGTACGCTTTAGCGCAATTCTCTTTTACAAATTCCAAAGGTCTCTCTTTGAATATAAATTCTTTTACCCGTATTATGATTTGCTCGGTTTACACACCCGCCTTTTTGTTGCTGCCTGTTTTGAACCTGTTGCCTGTTTATTGAAACTGTCGGAAAACTTAACGTTTTTTTCATTTGTCGAAAATTGTTCTTTATTTATTCTCAAAATTGGAGTATAATAAAAAGGGATACATATGACTCATTTTTACACGCAGATATTATATGTAACATCATTATAGCAGAGAGTAAAAAAGGCTATGCGGCAAACAATCCAAACATAGCATAATTCTTCTTTTTTGCAAAAGCGATATCACATTGAAGTGTGCCTATAAGTGACTAATTCTTATGCCTATTGTCGGTTTCTGGAGAAAAGTTTTTCTTGAATATTCGACAGAACCATGATATTCTTTTGTTTATAGAAAATGTCAAAAAACGACAGTCTTTGAAGCGAATGGAAGTCCAGAAGCCGGATATGTGCTGTAAAAGGCAGCTTTTTACAGCACGGGCTGGACAAAGCCGGTCCTGATTCGCAGCAGGGATTGTCGAAAATTGAAAATACATAACCAAAGGGGAGACGACAATGAAACTCACCGTTTTAATCGTGGATGCAGACGCCGGAAGTGCAAGGCTGGTTGCAGAGGCATTAAAAACCCATCGCCGGGTTGAACGCATTTTAACCGCATTCAAACCGGAGGACGCACGTAAAATGGCAGGCCGGGCGGATCTCATCCTGATTGATCCGCTGCTCCCGGGGATGGACGGCGCAACGCTGCTGCGCAGGATACTGGACGATGGACTGAAACCTGGCTTTATCGTTATGTCAGCGGCCTATAGCCGGGAAATGTCAGTTGCATTCTATGATCTTGGGGCGATATGCTGCCTGAATAAACCACTGGACATCGAATACCTGTTGAATTTGATCACACAATGGAACGTAAACGAGGGAACCAGACTCGGCGGCCGGGATGCAGAGCTGGAGCGCAGAATCTCCAATTTATTATTCGAGTTGGGTATGTCGCCAATCAGCGGCTACTACTTCTGCTGTAAAGCACTCAAATGGATGCTTGCTCAAAAAGATACACGCGGACGGATCACAAAAGAGCTGTATCCATACCTCGCAGACAGTACCAGCCAATCAGCAAAACGAGTGGAACGCAATATCCGATATGCAATCGAACAAACGTGGCTGATTGGTGACCCGGAGGTGTTGGAACGCTATTTCGGTTATTCCGTCGGCCCAAACCGCAGCCGACCAAGTAATGCTGCTTTTCTGCGGACTTTGACAGAGCATCTCAGAATTGGCAGCGGGAGTAAAACCCCGCCGAAGAAAGATGTACATTTTAAGAACCAGGCGTAAAAAATGCGTATCCAAGAAACATACAAATAATTCCTATTTTCCCGATTTTTTGGCATAAAATCGACCAGCCCGCAATCCTTTTGGCGGGCTGGTCATCGGCGTATGAACAGGTGATGCCGCACCGAATCCCCCGTCCCGCCCGCAGGCGAGTGGAGATGCGTCAGCATCTCGGGGCCTGGGGTGAAACCCCAGCGGGAGTCCAGAGGGCAGCGCCCTTTGGTGCTGTCCGCATAGGACGCCTCCCCGGCGAGGGGCGGGAGTCC
>CAJUSB010000022.1 GCA_910589115.1 uncultured Clostridia bacterium
TTTAGGGCGGGGGAAAATCCAGAGATAACATCAAAGGATTACCTATCGCTATTATCATTGACCTGCGTAAATTTTATACCGACAACATTGGCTGATGAGTTATTACCAGCAACTTTTTCCATCTTATAGATGTTGCCATCGATTTTGACATAAGCACCATCGCCAGCTGCGAGGGTGTTATTCGTAGTATCAGCAGCATCCAATGCCTTGCCCTTTGTAATCAAACCATCAACGAGAGCAGTAGAAGTCTGTGCAGTTTCATCGGCGCTTTCAAAGGTAATTGTTGCATCGCCTACAGTCAATTCGACTTTGTGCTTTCCAGTAGTTCCGGCAGCGAACTTCATGTCGTCCAAGCTGACGACAAACTCCGCATTCTGCTGTGCCGTTGCAGCTTCGGGGCGGTTTGTAATATAGGTTGCCTTAAAAGCATCCGCCGCGCCCTGCCCTCTATAGGCGTTTGTCGTAATCTCGGAAATTGCACCATCAGGGTCCATGCCGCTCAGCGAGCCGTCCAGCAGCTTAATGCCGTTAAAATTGGAGCTGTCTGCAATACGGTTGATCTCTTCTTTGAGCTGGTTCATTTCCTTCTGGAGCTGGAAACGGTCAACATCGTTATCATACGTGCCGTTGGCAGACTGGGTTGCCAGCGTGACCATACGGTTCAGCATATCGTGAACCTCAGTCAGCGCGCCCTCAGCGGTCTGCACGAGGGAGATGCCGTCCTTGGCGTTCTTCTGTGCAGTTTCCAGGCCGGTAATCTGCGCGCGCATTTTCTCCGAAATAGCGAGGCCCGCAGCGTCGTCACCGGCGCGGTTGATTTTGTACCCGGAGGAGAGCTTCTCAAGGTTTTTCTTCATTGCGTTGACGTTGTTCGTATAGTTACGATACGCGCCCATCGCCATAATATTGTGTTGAATCCTCATCTTAATGCTTCCTTTCTAAAAATCAGGATTATGAATAAATTGGTGTGTTGTGCCGGAGCATCCTTTTACCGGCACGGGGGAGAGATACGCTGACCGTATCAAAAACGCCTTGGCCTTCGGCGCATGGAGCGTTCAGCGTGCAGATATATTTCCTCCGGCTCGCGCGAACCGGTTGAAACCAAAGAAACAAAGCGTCACTGCTGCTGCGGAAAGATATAGTCCAAACGCTTTTGTAAATACTGGGTTTCGGGGCTGTCGCCCATTTGGGAGAGGGCCTCGCGCATCTCCAGTAAAGCCTGTTTTTTCGCATGATCCCACGGCAGCTGTCTGACATAGCGTTTTGATTTTTCGAGCACGCAGCCGGGGCGTTTGCTGCTGCGTTCCAGCAGTTCACCGCGAAGGATAGGCACCTCACGCGGGGCGGTCACCATAATGCGTGCGCGTTCCCCCACGAGGTCATCGAACTGAACAACGGTATCATCGCCCACGGTGAAATAGTCACCGACTTTCATTGAGATACAAAGCATGGAAAAACTCTCCTTAAAAAGTGATTACAGCAGTCCCGTCCTTAGGGCTGCGAACGCGGAAAAAGTTATGATATTATGCTGAATGGACTGCCCGAAAGCGGGGCATTCCCACCTGACAGCCGGCCGGAAAGAGCTGATTTGAATGGTAATGCCGTTATAGTTACCGCTCAAATCAGCGCTTTTCCGGGCTGTACGCATGGGCGTTGACCGGCGTCCCGACCGGCACCGAAAAAAGGGATTCTATGAAACAGCGCTGAAAGCGCCGGTTTCCTGATGTTGTCTGCCAAACTGTGCGAGACCCATATTGCGGATATTCAGCGCGGCATTTTCCTCATGGGCGAGTACGGAACCGCAGTGCGGGCAAACCCATTCCCGGGTACGGCTGCGCAGGCCATCCTGTATATGGCCGCATACGTGGCAGGTTTTGGCGGTGGGGGCATAGCGGTCAATGATGATGAAGGGCTTGCCCTGTTCCGCCAGTTTGTATTTGAGGCATTCCCGGAACATCCCGAAACCGGAATCCATCACATTCCGGCCCTTTATGTGCTGCGAAAGCCTGATTAAATCGGTATCCTTCACACACACGGCATTCCAGGCGTTGGCTGTCCGCCTGCTTTCCTTATGGGCGAAGTCTTTCCGTTGGTTGGCAATATGCTCGTGTAAAAGTTGTATTTTGTGCAGTTGTTCGGCGTAATTTTTCGAGCCGTGCTGCATCCGGGAAAGCCGCTGCTGCATCCGTGCGAGCTTTTCCTTTGCCCGGGCCATATAGGGGGGCAGATCGGTGCAGTGGCCGGTGCTGTCTGTGTAATAGTGCACCAGGGAATGGTTAAGCCCGAGGGTCGTTCCCGGCGTAGGAAGCACCTGCGGCGGCAGTTCGGCCTCATAGCGGAAGCCGATGGAGGCGAAATATTTCCCGCTGCGGGTACGCATAATGGTGACATATTTCAGCTCCTGCCCTGGATTGGGCCGCCGGTGAAGTTTGGCTTTGATGATACCGAGTTTCGGCATTTGGATACCGTTTCCGGTCAAAAAGACCGAGGGGCCGGTACGATACGGACGGCAAAAGACGGTAAAAGTATCTTTTCTGGCCTTTTTAGACTTATATTGCGGATAACCAAAGTGTTTAGGTGCCCGAAAGAAGTCCAGAAATGCTTTCCGTAAATTTTGATGTACACTGCACAGCGCCTGACTATCCACTTCGGACAGGAAGGGCGCAGATTTTTTATATTTAGCAGGGGTAGGGATGTAATGGATATCCGTTGCCGCATAGAATTCCTGCACATCGGACAGCATCTGATTCCAGAGGTAACGGCAGCAGCCGAAAGTCTTTTCCATCAGCGCGGACTGTGCAGCATCGGGATAAAGCCGCACTTTGATGACCGTGTAATGGGTTTGAGTCGTTGGCATAGCGCCGCCCCCTTTCCAGCTGCACACCCGGCAGCCTGCTATAACAGGATAATACACTATTATCCTGTGTTTTCGACAGTTTTTGACGATTTTCGCGCAGCGGGGCAGGGAGGGGTGCGGAAAATTTTGTGCAGCAGTCACAATCCAACCCGCGGGAATTTGGCGAAAATATACTTGACAAGTGTGGGATAATAGTGTATTATCTTGCATTTAGCTGGAAAATAGGGACTAGATTTGATAAAAATGGGTTTAAGTCCGTGGATAATCTGCGGCGGAGGCGGATTGATTTAACGAAAAGCCATTGCGCGGGTGACGGGTTTCCATGATTTCGCGTTGTTTTGCCCCTGCGACGTGGGTATAGATCTGGGTTGTCAGGATGGACGCGTGACCTAATATCTGCTGAATGCAGCGGATATCGACGTCTTGTTCCAGCAGCAGGGTTGCGACGGTATGCCGGAACATATGCGGTGTAATACGGAGGGGATAATTGACCAATTCGCCATATTTCCGCACAATATTGCGGATGGACTGTTCGGACAGACGGCCCCCGTCCCGGCTGTGGAAAAAGGTTCCGTCCCGCGACGGGCCGCATTCGGCATACTGGCGGAGCACTGACAAAACCTCGGCATTTGTGATATGCAGGATACGTTCCTTGGAACCCTTGCCCAGAATGCGGATAACTCCGTCTTTGAGGTCAATTTCCCGTGCTTTCAGCCCGGAGAGTTCGGAGACGCGCATTCCTGTTGCGAAGAGGGTTTCCATGACGGCTGTTTCGCACAGGGCGCGTCCGGCGGGCTGACGCTGCATCGCCTGATGGGCGGCGGAGAGCATTTGCTCCACGACCCGGAGCGGGATAATCCGTGGCAAGAGGGCCGGTTCTTGGATTTTAAGGTGCAGGTTTTCAAACGGATTTTGCGCTAAGCGCTGCTCGTCCATCAGCCAGGTTACAAAGGCCCGGATCGACGCGAGCTTGCGCTTGACCGTGCGGGGTTTGAATTTCCGGTTCATGCACGCGGTATAGTCCCGGACGGCCGCACGGTCAAAGGCCGCGTCCCGTCCAGCCAGATATCCCGTAAACTGCCGCAGATCAATCCGATATGCTTTCAGGGCTTTCGGGTCAAGATTTTTCTGGTTTCCGCACATGCATAAATATTCGTGTACGGCCTGCATAGTCAGCTCCACATTCAGCACCTCCATATGGTTGCATATTATGTCAGAAAATAGCAGGTTTTGTCGAGAAAAAAAGTAGCCTGCACAGATTTACCGGTGCAGGCCAATGTGTTGAAATATCAATTTTATATGTGTTAAATCCTCTGCGTTTCAGCTGGATTCCGTTTTGGCGTTGCCGTAGGCTGTACCGGCGGGAAGCTGTGTAGAATGGCTTATAAATTGAAATTTGCCTTTTTCTGGGAAGAAAGGCCTCTGCTTTATGCTGGCATCCGTGCAAAAATTGGTTTGTCCTTTAGGCAAAATTTATAATTTTTTATTGTGCTTTGAAAAAAACCAAACATAGGATTGACTTCCCGGATGTATTAAAATATAATGATGACATATTTATAATAAAATGCGCTGGAGGGGATTATTTGATGCATGGACAGGAAGCGAAACCGAAAGTAGTGGACTTGAGTAAAAAAGCAAGTCTCAGTAAAAAGATCATTTCAAAGATGGCACTGATTGTTGCCGCTATTTTTTTACTGACGGTTGTAATGTCGGCAGTGCTTGCGACGAGGTCGCTGGTGAAGGTGAGCGAGGAAAAGCTGACCGTAGTTGCCTATGAAAATGCATTCCTGGTAGAGAATGACATTGAAAAGGCCTATGGCAAGGTAGTCGGGTTTGCGGGTTCGCTGCGGAACATTTCCGGCCTGCCGCCGGAGGAGCAGCGTGATGCGATTGACACGGCGCTGGTTGGCCTGCTGGAGGGCGGCGACGGATTTACGACAGCCTTTGCATATTTCGAGCAAAACGTAATTGCCAACGCTGACGGGGAGCCCTACAGCGTACACCGGGAGGATATTGCGTATGAAGCGGTAGTCTATCCGAACGAGCAGAAGACCGGTTACATTTTTGAAAAGCACGAAGATGCTTTTGACAATTTTGAAAAGGAATACTACACCCAGATCAAGAGTACCGGAGAGCCTTATATCATGGACCCCTACATCTATGAGCTGATGGGAAAAAAGATCATGATGATCAGTATCATTGCGCCCATTCTGGATGAGGACGGGAAATTTTACGGTGTGGCCGGTGTAGACGTAGCGCTGGATAAGATGCAGGACCAGCTGCTGGTCAGCACGGACTATGACTCTGCCCATTTGGTCGCCATTGCTGAAGATGGGACGATTCTGGTTGATTCTGCAAACAGTGGTAATGTTGGCCAGCTGGTATCCGACGTTGGATACCAAACGATGGCGGAGGATGCAAAGGCGATTCACGCCATGCCAACGGGCGAGTACATTAACAGCCGTTTCATTATCCAGCGGGTGGATAATTTCGGTACTGGGAAAAAGGGGATTTCGGTTGCGATCCCGCTGACGATTCAGGAGAAGGCAAAATGGACGCTCAACCTGACGGTTGACAGCTCGGAATTTTACGGGACGATTCTTGGCGATACGTTGTCGCTGACAGCGGTAGTTGCACTGTTTGGATTCATCCTGTTGTTTGCGGTGAATCGTATTATCATAAAGTCTCTTGCACCCTTCCAGGTGATTACCGATGGCGCGGCGAAGCTGGAAGCCGGGGATCTTAATATTCATATTGATGTCAGTTCCAATGATGAGCTGGGGCGTTTGTCGCAGGCATTCAACCATATCAGCAATACGATGACCAGCTATGTAAAAGATATTTCAGCCCAGCTTTCCCAGATGGCTGAAAATAATATGGATATCAATATGACACAGAAATATATTGGTGATTTTATTCCGATTCAGGCTTCTATTGAAAAAATTTCGGACTCGTTAAATGATACTTTGCATCAGATCGTCCGTTCAGCGGATGAGGTTGCCGCCAGTTCGCAGCACGTAATGTCCGGTTCGCAGACACTTTCGGACGGTGCAACGGAGCAGGCAGCGGCGATCAGAGAGTTGGCCGCATCGATTGAAAGCCTGTCCGTGGATATGGCTGCAAACGCGAAGGATGCGCAAGCGACCAATCAGGCCGTTTTGCAGGTAGGCAGCAAGATCCAGGAGAGCAATGAAGAAATGGAACGCCTGGTCGGAGCGATGTCTGAAATCAGCCGTGCCTCCGGCAAGATTGAGCGGATTGTCAAGACGATAGAGGATATTGCAATGCAAACCAATCTGCTTTCGCTCAATGCGTCGATAGAAGCCGCGCGGGCCGGGGAGGCCGGAAGAGGCTTCTCGGTCGTAGCGAATGAGATTCGCGAGCTTGCGGAAAAGAGCGCCGAGTCGGTTAATCAGACGGCGGCACTGATTGAAAGTTCACAGAAGGCGGTACAGAACGGCATTGGCATTGCAGATAACACTGCGAAGTCATTGGCTGCTGTGGTTGAGGGTTCAAAGGTAATTTTGAGTTCAGTGGATAAGATCAGCAGCGCAACGCAGAATCAGAAGGTCGTGTTGGAACAGCTGACGCAGAATGTGGATTTGATCAGCAATGTAGTCCAGTCGAATTCGGTTTCCGCGCAAACGAGTGCTGCAACCAGTGCGGAACTGTCCGGACAGTCCAGCCGCCTGCACGAGTTGGTCAACCGCTTCCACTTGAAAGAAATGTAATTCCTTCCAGTGAAAATCAATACACCATACCATGCCGCCCCGCCCGCCGTCCTTTTGGCGGGCGGGGCAGCTGGCAAAAACGGGCAGAAGCGCACCCATTCCCCGCCGCAGCGGAAATAAAGTTTTTACTCGATTTTTTTGCAAAAAAATCGCGGGTGCAGGGCAGAGCCCTGCCGCTGCCCGCGTAGGGCCGCCGCCCGCGCAGGGCCGTCTGCGTAAGCAGAGATGAAAAAGTCCGGCACAGCATTTAGATGCTGTGCCGGATCTCTTTTTTGGGAATGTGGGTTGTTACGGTAAGTACAGCTCCCCCCAGAGCCCGCAGGCGGCGAAGCCGATTTTTTTGTATAAGTTGGCGACCGCGTCATAGCCTGCCAGCAAGCGGGGCGTTTTCCCCTTTTGCTGGATGCGGTGCACCAGCTCACGTGTCATCAGGGTAGCACAGCCACGGTGTCGGTATTCCGGAATGACGGCAACCGCTGCAATGACCGCACATTCCGCATCCTCAGACGCAATAGAAGCAGTGCCCACAGGCCGCCCGTCAAGCGATAGCTGCCACAGCTCGGACAGCCCGCAGTCCAGCCGGCAGGATAGGTCAGCGCTCCAAGCCTCGAAAGAAAGATGTGTGCGGTAGTATTCGTGGCTTTGTTGGAGGATTTCAAATACCGCAGGCAGCTCGCCTGGACGCATCTCAGGGCAGGCCGGGGGCTGCGGGTCACCCTCATAGACCATGAAGCAGGAACTTTCAAGCGTTCCACCCAGCGCTTCCCGCAGGATGCGGGCGTGAGCTAGGGATAGGTCGATTTCGTGGACCGCTTCCTGCCGGGCGAGCTGTGCAATGGGAGCAGGGTCGAAGTGTTCGGCGGCAGAGACAGTAAGCACGCCCTGCGAAAGCCAGAGCGCAGCGTTTTCTCCACAGTGGAAAAAGCGGTGGCTGTTGTTTGTGAGGCCGTGTGCGAGCAGTGCGGTCAATGCTTTCGAGCCGAAAATATGTTCATGTGCGCAGGCAGCGCGGAAAGCCGGAACGGTTTCCGGCGTGACAGGGGTGGGGAACATGGATACTCCTTTCAAACCATAACAAGGATGCATTCGCGGTCGCCTCCGCAGCGAGCGCCAAAGGGCTCTGCCCTCTGGACTCCCGCGCCTCCGCAGCGGGCGCCAAAGGGCTCCGCCCTCTGGACTCCCCGCCCCTCCGGGGCTTTCCTCGCTGCGGCGGGACGAAGGAACCAACGATTACATCCCTACTCATCTTTCTTAACCTGTGAAAGATAGCGGTAAACACTCGCCTGTGAGCAATGCAGTGCATCCGCAACATCCTTCACAGCACCTTTCAGCAAGAAAATCCCTCCGGCTTCCAGCGCAGTAATAATCTCGATCCGTTCCTCCGGCGTCAGCCGGTCGGCGTCTACCCCGAGCCGTGCAAGTTCGCGATTAACGGCATCGGATGCAACGGCGTCGATGGAATTATGAAAACTTTCGGTTTCTGGTGCAGTTTGTGACAGACTGACCAGCGGCAGGCTGCTGCCGCCGAGTTCATTCTGTACAAACCGGTCGGGGTGGCACAGACGCTGGATGGAGAGACCCACTTCACGGTAGCGGCTGTCATCAAAGTTAATACACAGCATACCGATTAGCTTTTCACCGTCTTTGATGAAAAAGGTACTTGAGCGAAGCGTTCGCCCGGAGGCGGAAACACCCCGGTAATGCAGGCGGTAGTCCTGTGTATGGTAGCTGCGGTCCATCAAGATTTTGAGAGCGATATTTGTCAGTGGAGCGCCGACCTCACGACCGCTGATGTAACCGTTTGCGATAGCAACGATAGAGCGGTTTTTGTCGGTCATGTCATGCAGAGCGATTTCATAGTCGGGGCCAAGGGTCTGGCCGAGAAACTCGGTCAGGCGGATGTAGTGCTGAAGCAGGGGATTTGCCATAGGATCACCTCTCGGTTATGAAATTTTAATGATTTTTCCAAACCGGGGATAAAGGGGCCTGTATTTCACCCGTATTGGGAGGATTGATTGGATATGGTTCTATTATAACACATTTTTTGTAAAAAGGAAGGGCCGTCCGGTGAAAATGAGAAAATCCGCCGTTTCCCGGGCAAGGAGGGAAACGCCAGGGGGGCGAATCGGTGATTCAGGTGACGGCTGCGAGAAGGAAGCCTTTCCGTAGCAGAGAAGTGAGCGTTAATGGTTTGGGGCAGCATGTTCGCTTTTGCCGAGCAGCCAGAATCCGGCAGCGAACAGCACGAGCAGGCCTAAAATGCCGAAGCTGGATGAATGGAATACGAAAGCGCAGAATGCAACGATAGCAGGGCCCATGAAATCGGCAGCTTTCCCGAAGATATCGAATAGGCCGAAATATTCGTTTGCTTCTTCTTTGGGGATCATCTTGCCGAAATGAGAGCGAGAAAGGGACTGGATACCGCCCTGGAACATACCAACGGCTATCGCGAGCACCCAAAACTCCCAGGCGCGGTCGAGCTGATAGCCGAAAGCGCAAATGCCCATATACGCGAGGATAGAAAGTCGAATCAGGGGGATAACGCCCCATTTTCCGGCAGCCCTTGCGGTAAGCAGCGCACAGGGGAACGCAACCACTTGCGTCAGGAGCAGGGCGGGGATCATCTGTGTTTGGTCAATGCCGACCTCTGCGCCGTAGGTAGTGGCGAGGCTCATAATCGTATATACACCGTCGATGTAAAAGAAATAGGCAAGGATAAAAAAGAGCATCTGCTTGTCTTTTTTTAGTTTGCAGAAGGTAGTACGCAGGCGTTTGAATGCGTGGGATATCTTGCCTGTCCGGTTTTCAAGGCAGTGGGTTTGTTTCACATCACGCAGCAGGGGAAGTGTCAGGAGCACCCACCATACGCCGGTCAGAGCAAAGGAAATGCGGGTTGCCTGAATGGTTGTCCAGCCGAAGGGCAGAGTAAAAATGATTGCGATACCAAGGACAAAGGGAATACAGCTGCCGATATATCCCCACGCATATCCGGCGGCGGAAATGCGGTCAATCCGTGCATCAGTGGTCACATCGGTGAGCATTGCGTCATAGAAGACATTGCAGGCAGAATATCCCAGCCGGGCGGCAATGAAAAAACCGAGGTAGGCAATTGCGCTTCCGGTCAGGCAAAGCCCGGCGAGGCCCAGCAGACCAAGTACAAGTGCGCCGGTAAAAAGGCGTTTTTTCATACCGCTGTAGTCGGCGAGCGCTCCCAGGATGGGGGAAAGGACGGCAAGCACCAGTACAGCGGCAGCCGTCACCGATGCCCAGAGGCCGGAAGCCTCCGCTGCGGCAATGCCTTCTGCTGCGGCAAACTCCCGGAAAAGTATGGGGATTGTTGTTGTAACAAGCAGAATAAAGGCAGAATTTCCAACGTCATAAAGAATCCAGCTGCGTTCGGGGCGGGTCAGTTTCATGGTGCTTTCTCCTTCAAAGATGAAAAGTGTTCGGAAGGTAGTATTCCGAGTTTCTGCGAAAAAGTTGCAGGAAATTTTAAGGGTCAGTAATGAAAGTCTCTCCAATAAATCGAAATCCCGCATGATATCACCCCGCCCGCCGTCCTTTTGGCGGGCGGGGCAGCAGGCAAAAGGGATGGGAAGTGCACCATTTCCCCGCCGCAGCGGAAATAAAGTTTTTACTCGATTTTTTTACAAAAAAATCGCAGGTGCAGGGCAGAGCCCTGCCGCTCCCCGCGAAGGGGCGGGTGCAGGGCGGAGCCCTGCCGCACCTTCACCTGTGCATGAAAAACGTTTGTGCTTCAAATGGAGCGGTGCCCTCCGACGGGCGGACCGGAAGATAGCCCTTTTTGCGGTCAAGGGTGTGTCGCTTGCAAGTGTCCGATAGCTGGGTCTGTAGGATGCCGCGTACCTGCGCCGCAGTTTCAGGGTCCCGTACCGGACATAGAAGCTCGACACGGCGGTCAAGATTGCGGGTCATGAGGTCAGAAGAACCAATCAGAAGCGTTTCCATTTCAGCGCCGAAAGCATAAATTCGCGCGTGCTCAAGGAAGCGCCCAACAATGCTGAAAACCTCGATATGGTCGGTCAGCCCTTCTATGCCGGGCACCAGGCAGCAGATTCCACGTACCAGTAGCCGCACCGGAACGCCTGCCGCCGATGCCCGCTGAAGTGCGTCAATCATAACGCGGTCGGTCAGGGAATTGCACTTGATGGTAATGCCGCAAGGCTGTCCGGCGCGGGCTTTTTCGGCTTCCTTGTCGATGAGCGTGCATAAGCCGGGCTTGATGCCGGACGGTGCGGCAAGCAGCACCCGGCAGTCCGGCGCCGCCGTGCCCTGCGTCAGACTGTCGAAAACAGCGGCAGCATCCGCACCGATTTCCGGGTCAGCGGTCATCAGGCAAAGGTCAGTGTACAGGGAGGCCGTTTTTTCGTTGTAGTTGCCGGTGCCAAGCTGGGTGATGTAATGGGTCTGCCCGTCAGATATGCGGGTAATCAGGCACAGCTTGGCGTGGCATTTCAGTTTCCCGATGCCGTATATTACTTTGCATCCGGCTTGTTCCAGCCGTTCGGCCCATTCAAGATTGTTCTGCTCATCAAATCGGGCACGCAGTTCAAACAGGACAGTGACTGCCTTGCCATTCTGTGCAGCCAGTATGAGATACTGTAAGATTTGGGAATGCTTTGCAACGCGATAGACGGTCAGGCTGATTGCAGTTACGGTGGAGTCCAGCGCGGCCTCATGCAGAAGCTGTAGAAAGGGTTCCATGCTGTCATATGGATAGTGCAGCAACAGGTCGTGTTCCTGCACGCGAGCCATGACAGTGCCGGTGCCGGTACGGATATGCGGGGAAAAGGGCGGATAAAAAAGCGCTGGGAAACCGGCAAGCCGGTCGGCGAGCTGCCAGACGTAGCCCATTGTGAGCGGCGAATCCGACCAAAACACTTGGTCTTTTTCAAGCCCAAGTCCTGCGCACAGCGTGCGGACGGAGGGCATTTTGAGTTTGCCCTGTATTTCCAGGCGGACGGCCCCAAGCGACGGGCGTTTTTGAAGGGCCTGCCGCACCTGTTCGGGGTAATCCTCGCTGTGAGCGTCACCCTGCGGCGAGATATCGGCGCTTCTGGTTACGCGGATCACGGCGCGGCCGGAGGGTTCAAAGGCGGGGAAAAGTTCGGGGGCGTAATCGCGCACAAGCTGTTCTGTCAGGAGGAAGCGCACGCCGTCACCGGGCAGGCAAACGAATGGAGGGAGGCTGTCTGGCACGGGCACAAGCGCGTGCCGGGTTTCGGCATCTGTCTCGGATTCTCCGGTTTGCGGTGATTTCAAACGGAGAAAAATGTAGAAAGCACCGCCCGCCAGCTGTGGGAAGGGCGCGTCTGGGTCGAGCATCACGGGTGCCAGCAGCGGCTGCACCTGTTCGGTGAAATACTGGTCGAGCCAGCGGCGTTCTCTGGGGGAGAGGTCGCGGCGGCGCAGGCGCTGGAAGCCGCAGGGAGAGAGTGCGCTTTCGATTTCTTTGACTGCGTCATCGCGTGCGTCATACAGGGGGCCGGTTGCATCAAGAATGTGGCTGAGCTGTTCTTTTGCGGTCCAGCCGCAGGTGCTGTCGGGGGCATCGTCTGGCGAGCGGGAAGCGCTGACGAGCGAACCGGTACGCACCATATAGAATTCGTCAAGGTTAGAGGAAAAGATAGCGGCAAACCGCAGGCGTTCGTAAAGGGGGACGCGCTGGTCGGAGGCCTCATACAGCACGCGTGCATTAAACTGGAGCCAGGAAAGCTCGCGGCTCTGTGTATAACTGAGGTCAAAAGGCAAATGTTTCGCGCTTTTTTTCTTATTCCGCATATTTTTACTTTTCAGTTTCATTGCAGCATCTCCTTTCGCTGGGTGATTGTGCAGCGTGCTCCAAAAGGCTGCACCCCTCGCCGGGGGATTGTGCAGCGTGCTCCGAAAGGCTGCACCCCTCGCCGGGGGGCCGCCTGTGCGGCGGGCACCAAAGGGCTGCGCCCTCTGGACACCCACGCCCCGCTGGGGCTTCTTCGCTGCGGCGGGATGGGGGCCTGCCGCCCGCTTTTGCCCTGCTGACCAGCCCGCCAAAAGGATTACGGGCTGGTCGGTTTTTTGCGGCGGATGGTATGGAAAGTCCTGTTGGAAAAAGCGCAAATGACCCTTACTGGATGGTAAGGATCATTTGCGCTTTTGTTCCTCTGTTGTCATTCTTAGTCCTCGTCTCTCTCGCAGGTTTGGTGAATGTTTTTACGCAAATCTATCGAAAAGGACGGTCCGGGATGGCGACCAAAAAAGGGGTCAAAAAAACCACGTCACACGTGGTAGAATACCCACAGTCTGCCAATGCCCTCTTTTTTTATCAGACCGCTTTATTATGAATTACTTTGCCGACTGGCGGATCGGTTCGTCTGAGAAAATCAGATCGTCAAGATCCGGGCGGTCAGGAAGCTGCGGCCGTAAACGGCTATGAAGCATACACATATCCTCCTTTCGGTAAAAAATATAGAGTCTGAACTCTTTTATATAATATATCATATTCGGGAGAACAATGCAAGTTCTTTTTAACTAATATTAACAAGATTTTTTTGACAAAACATCCAAAAACAGATGTTTTCTGTCAGGTTTCGACAATCTTTTACCGCTTAACATTTTAATGGACGGCGCTGCAAAGCCATTCCCGCCTCCGACGGGAATCTGAACAACGGATTTACAAATAATAAAAGAAAATACAGAAATTTACAGAACAGCAGTCAAAGAACACCCCGCAGCTGCCGATGCCCCCAGATTAGTAACCTGCACGAGTGGCAGGTGGGTTCCCTATCGTACGCCGCTGTGCTTCCAACTTCCGCTTTTTAAGGGCGGGAGGCCTGCACTTGCCGCACGAAGATTCTTCGGGATCCCGTTCAAGAAATGTGGGTTAAAAAATGAAGGCTGTCGTACAGAGCAGGGTGTAAAAGAGTCTTGGTTGGGAAAGAGGATCAGTTTTCTTCTCCGGGTTCGTCCCCGTCCGTGGGGTCGTCTTCCTCTGCATCGTCGAACATGGCGTCAACATCGTTCATGACCAGCTCGAATACGCGGTCAGCTTCTTCATCGTCATCTACCGAAAGCAAGATCTCTTCCCCGTCTTCCTCGGTGACCTTCAGGATCACGACCTCTGCTTCCTCGCCTACCTCAATGCCAGCCGGGATAAAGGCCATATAGGTTTCGCCGTTGTAGCCAACGGTGTCAATGTGTTCAAATTCTTTTTCGTTGCCTTCCTCATCGGTCAGCACGACATAAGTATTGCCGAAATCCTCGCTCATTATGCCCCTCCGTTTTTTTGATACATTTGGGCTGATAGACAGCCGCTTTTTTCGTCCATTGATATCATACCGCATCTGGGACGATTTGTAAACTGTTTTTTTACGGAATTTCACGAAAATTTATTTAGAAGCGCCCGGGAGCGGTGCACATAGGTACATAGAGGCTGATATCCTGTCGGATACAGTATGATTTTCCATAAAAAGGGGTAAATGCCTGTATGCTGACGGAGCGCAGGGGGCGGCGGACTGCTGCTGCGGGAGACAAAAGGAAGCCCTGTCAGCCCGCACCGATTTATGCAGAATGCCCTTGACTAAAAAAGACGTTTGATGTACTATTAAATGGTGCAAAATAATAGAAAATACCAGGGAAGCGGCTATTCAGCGGCTTCTGGAGGAAATGGGATAAAATGATGAAATGTAAAGAGCTGGACTTCCTGCCGGTGATTCTGGGCGGGGATATCACAACATATAGTCTCGCGCGTTCCTTTCATGAGGCATACGGTATCCGGTCGCTTGCGGTCAGTATGATCCGCAGCCGCCTTTGCGGGGATTCGGACATCATAGAGAATCTGATTGTTCCAACGATGGACACGCGGGAAACCTTCCTTGCGGAGCTGGTACGGATCGGGCAGGAGCGCTCGGGGAAAACATTGATTTTGCTGGCGTGCGGCGACTGGTATGTAAGGATGATTGTGGAAAACCGCTGCCTTTTAGAGAAGTATTATGTCATTCCGTATATTGAGGAAAAACTGCTCAACCGGCTGGTACTGAAGGATAGTTTTTATGAAATCTGCGAAGAGATTGGCGTACCCTATCCGAAAACCTACGTTTACGACTGTCAGAATCCGCCGGAAACGCTCGAGCTGCCGTTCCCGTTCCCGGTGATTGCAAAGCCGGCCTCTTCGGCGCAGTATCATTATGCGCAGTTCCCGGGCAAAAAGAAGGTTTTCAAGTTTGATACGATGGAGCAGCTGAAAACCATGTTATCCAACCTGAATGCAAGCAGTTATGATTATAAATTCCTGATTCAGGATTTTATTCCCGGTGATGATACTGGTATGCGCATTCTCACCTGCTACTGTGACCGGGGCGGAAAAGTACGGTTTATGGCATTTGGCCAGACGCTGCTGGAGGACAAGGGAGACATGGGCATCGGCAATCCGGTGGCGATTATCAACCGGGTGGACCGGGAGATTATGGAGCACGCAAGACGGCTGCTTGAGCATGTAGGTTATACGGGGTTTGCAAATTTTGATATTAAATTTGACCCGCGGGATGGCTCCTACCGCTTTTTTGAAATCAATACCCGCCTGGGGCGGTCAAATTATTATGTAACGGCGAGCGGCTTTAACGTTGTGCCTTGGATCGTGGACGATCTGCTGCGGCAAAAGCAGTTTGCGGACGAGCCTGTGATTGCGGATAATACTGACAGTTTGTATACTGTGGTGCCGAAATCCATCCTGAAACGTTATATAAAGGATGCTGCGCTGCGGGAAGAAATGCTTTCGCTGTATGCACGCGGCAAGGCGGTCAACCCGATTGCGTATAAAGCGGAAACCAAGTTTTTGCGCAGGATTTACCCTTATGTATTCCTGTGGAAGCAGAAGCGGAAATTTAAGGGGAAAATATAAGGATATGTGAGGAAGGCAATTATGAAATCAAAGCTCGCCGGGGTACTGGGCGGGGTTGGTCCGATGGCAACGGTTTATTTTCAGCAGATGGTGCTGGAGCTGACGGAGGCGTCTTGTGACCAGGACCATTTGGATATGTTGGTCAGCAATCATGCGACCATACCGGACCGGACCGCTTTTATTTTAGGGGAAAGCAGGCTTTCGCCGCTGTTTGATATGGCGCAGGATGCGCAGATGCTGGCGCGGGCGGGGTGTGATTTCCTGGTGCTGCCCTGCAATACGGCGCATTTTTTCTATGAGCATATTCAGAATGCGGTATCCATACCGCTGCTGAATATTATAGAGGGCACGGTCAGCGCGTGTGCGGAGCAGGGGGCGGCGCGGATCGGCGTGCTGGCGACGGCTGGGACGGTGGCGGCGAATACCTATGATATTATGTGCCGCCGGTTTGGGCTTTCGTGCATTTATCCGGATGCGGCAACACAGAAGCAGGTCACAGCTGTGATTTATGATGGCGTGAAAGCCGGGCGGCATATCCGGGCCAAGGAGATGGCGGCGCTTTATAACCGGATGCGGGAAGAGGGGTGCGATGCAATCGTACTTGGCTGTACGGAGCTTTCTGTTGCACATCGGGACTTGGAGCTGCACGCGGCACATCCGGATGTGATTGATTCGCTGGAAACGCTGGCGCGCCGCACGATTGAGTATGCGGGCAAGCGGCTGCGCAGCTGACGGCGGGTGTACTGCAAACGATCGTGATAAGGAGTTTCAAATTATATGTGTGGATTTACTGGTTTTTCGACCGCAGATACCAGCTTTGACCATCGAGAGGTAATAAAGGCGATGTCCGATGCGATTGCCCACCGGGGCCCGGATTCCGAGGGACTTTTCTCGGATGAACAGGTTTCGCTGGGCTTTCGCCGCCTTTCGATTATTGACCTGGAAAACGGCGCACAGCCGATGTATAATGAGGATGACAGCCTGGTGTTGTGCTTTAATGGGGAGATTTATAATCATGAAGAACTCCGGGCAGAGCTGAAGGCAGCGGGGCATGTGTTCCGCAACCGGGCGGATTCTGAGGTGCTGCTGCATGGATATGAGGAATGGGGGGACGGCCTGCTGAACCGGCTGCGCGGGATGTATGCGTTTGTCATATATGACCGGCGCACGAAACGGCTGTTTGCCGCGCGGGACATATTCGGCATCAAACCTTTTTATTATTATAAGAAGGACGGCGTATTCCTGTTTGGTTCAGAAATCAAGAGTTTCCTGCATCATCCGCAGTTTCAGAAGGAGCTAAATGAGGAAATGCTTCCACAGTATCTGTGTTTTGAGTATTTGCCGAATGACGAAACATTTTTCCGGAATGTGTACAAACTCCCGGCGGCGCATTATCTGTTGTGGGAAAACGGAGAGCTGACCGTAAAGCGATATTTTTCGATTGAATATCAGATTGACAATTCAAAAACGCTGGAGCAGTGGTCGGAAGAGATTGCGGCGGTTTTCCATGAGTCCTGCAAGACGCATATGATAGCGGATGTAGAGGTTGGCTGTTTTCTGTCATCGGGCGTTGATTCCAGCTATGTGACGCAGGAAATGGCGCGGGAGCTACCGGTAAAATCTTTTTCTCTTGGGTATGCAGAGGAGAAGTATTCGGAGTTAAGGAACGCGCAGGAGCTTTCAAAAATCATTGAGGTAGAAAATTTCAGCCGGAAGATCACGGCGCAGGAGTTCTTTGATGCAACGCCGGCCATACAATATCATATGGATGAGCCATTGCCGAACCCATCGGCGGTACCGTTGTACTTTGTAGCGCAGGAGGCGCGCAAGCAGGTCAAGGTAGTGTTGTCGGGCGAGGGAGCGGATGAGCTGTTTGGCGGCTACCGGTATTATCAGGAGTGCATTGACTATCAGAAGTATATGAAGGTACCGCGCGGACTGCGGCTGCTGCTGGGCAATGTTGCGGAGAAACTACCGGCATTTCATGGGCGGCGGTTTCTGATGAGAGGGCGGCATCCGCTATCGGTGCGGTATATCCGCAACAATTACGTATACAATTTTGCAGACTGCAAGGATATCTTAAAGAAGGATTACCAGGCAAAGAGCCCAGATTTTTATACGAAGCCGGTCTTTGACCGTATCCCGGGCGAAGATGAAATCACGCAAATGCAGTATGTTGACATGCAGGTATGGATGTTGTACGACATTTTGCAGAAAGCGGATAAAATGAGCATGGCAAACTCATTGGAGCTGCGGGTGCCGTTTCTTGACCGGCGGGTATTGGAGACGGCGCTGAAGATACCGTCCCGATACCGGGTAACGCGGAAGGAGACCAAGCTGGCGCTGCGGCGGGCGGCGTTAAAGACGCTGCCGGAGAAGACGGCAGACATGCCCAAAATCGGATTTCTAACGCCATTGAATGACTGGCTGCGGCAGGATGCATATTACGAGCGAATCCGCGCGGCATTCCGTGGCGAGGTAGCTGAGAAATTCTTCCAGGTAGAGAGCATAACGCGTTTACTGGACGACCACAAAGCGGGAAAAGCGCACAACATGAAAAAGATCTGGTCGGTATATTGTTTCATTGTCTGGTACGAAGAATTTTTCCTCCACCGCTGACCAGAGGGCACTGCCCTCTGGACTCCCGCGCCTGCGCGGCGGGCGGTCCTACGCGGACAGCGGCAGGGCGCTGCCCTGCACCCGCGCCTATGCGGCGGGCACCAAAGGGCGCTGCCCTCTGGACTCCTGCCGGGGCATGGCCCCGGACCCCGAGATGCTTTGCATCTCTGCTCGCCTGCGGGCGGGACGGGGGAATGGGTGCGCAGAACTGGGCAGATGCACCGTAGACCGGCCCGCCAGAACGATAGCGGGCCGGTCGGGCAGGTGCGGTGGCAGCTGATTAGGAGGGAATGATAAATGAATTATGTATATATACTTCGGTGTGCAGACGGCACATTATATACAGGCTGGACGAATGATTTAACCCGGCGGCTGGCGGCGCACAACAGCGGAACGGGTGCAAAATACACGCGGGGACGCGGCCCGGTGACATTGGCATACAGTCAAGTATTCGAGACGCAGGCGGAAGCGATGGGGTACGAAGTATCCCTCAAGAAGCTGACGCAGGCGGAGAAGGAAGGGCTGATTGCCGGGCAGGAGGAGCCGGGAGGGGAATACCTGACGGTTTATGATGCAGAGCTGCGGCCATGTGGGGAACGTCCGCGTTCAGTTGTGCATCAGCAGGGGCTGCTGCATATGGTAACGCATATATGGATGGTGGAAAATGATCGTTTATGGTTACAGCAGAGAGCATTTGACCGTCCATTGTACCCAGGATTATATGATTTAACAGCAACCGGGCATATTGACCCGGGAGAAACGCCAGTGCAGGCCGCTTGCCGGGAGGCGAGGGAAGAGGCCGGAGTTTTGCTTACGCCGGAACAGCTGGAAACGGTTGGCACGGTACGGCAGCGATATCCGAGGCCGGATGGTTATGATAATGAGATTGTCCATATTTTTCTGTGCCGTCAGACGAATCCATTTGCATTTCAGCCGGGGGAGGAAGTCGTGCGGATGGCGGCGCTGCCGCTTGCAGAATATGCACGCGGCGCACGAGCATTTGTAGAAAATAACCCAACGGAGATTACATTTGATGGTGGTGAAAAGGTTTCGCTGAACGGCTTTTGCTGCTGGCACACAGAGGAGTGGCAGATGGTGAAAAGTTATCTTGAAACATAAAATAAAAAGTTTTTTAATATCGTACTTTCGTGGCATATTCAGCATATACGGAGGGCAGGGCACTTGTCGATGCGTAAGGCTGCATGAACCGGGTCGGGCCGCGGTCGTTTTTGCGGCCCGACCATACGGAGACCTAACGAGAGAGAAAATCCTATTATTTGAGGGAATAACCCTCAACATAGCAGTTAACCGACCGGCCTGCCCTGCTTTTGGCAGGCCGGTCAGTGGTGCATAAACGATATGTACTGCACCAAAATCCCCCGTCCCGCCCGCAGGCGAAGCAGAGATGCGCAAGCATCTCGGGGTCTGGGGTTTTAACCCCAGCGGGAGTCCAGAGGGCAGAGCCCTCTGGCGCTCGCCGCGTAGGCGTGGGAGTCCAGAGGGCAGAGCCCTCTGGCGTGGGAGGTTTTACAGTTTTTTAACAGATTTTCCTGCGGCGCTGACGGGAAATTCTTTGCGTTTTTCATTGAAATAGCGTATACTTATATTGACTAACCGTCCATTGTAGAAAAGGTGAGTTACTGACTTATGACTAATTTAGCTGTTTTGTTCGGCGGCCTGTCGAATGAGCATGAAATTTCATGCCTCTCCGCCGCCTCCGTACTTCGCAACATCGACCACGAACGCTTCCGCACCTGGCCCGTCGGCATCACCCGCGAAGGCCGCTGGTTCCTCTATGAGAATGCCGACCCCGACCGCGTTCAGGATGGCTCCTGGATTCAGCACCCATCCCTGGTGCCCGTGCTGTTCTCCCCTGACCGCAGCGTGCACGGCCTCTATCTCCGCGGCGAAAGTGGTTCCGCTGAGATTCCCCTTGACTGCGTTTTTCCCGTCCTCCACGGGGCCGGCGGTGAGGACGGCGCCATCCAAGGCCTCTGCCAGCTGGCCGGTATCCCATGCGTCGGCCCCGGTGTGGCCGCAAGCGCCAATTCCTTCGATAAAAGCCTGACAAAGGCTGTCGTTGAACGCATCGGCGTCCGTCAGGCCGCCTGCTATCTGGCACAAGCAGACGCGTTTGCCCGTGACCCACAAGCCACCGCCGAAGCCGCCGCCGCTGCCGTTGGCAGCTGGCCAGTTTTTATTAAGCCTTGTTCGTCTGGGTCTTCTGTCGGTGTTACCGCCGCGCATGATACAGCCGCGCTTTGCGCAGGCCTGGAAGAAGCATTCCGCTGGGACGGCAAAGCGCTCGTTGAAGAGTATATCAACGGCCGGGAAATTGAGGTCGCCGTGCTCGGTAACCAGCAGCCCGTGGCTTCCGTCGCCGGGGAAATCGCACCAACACAGGATTTTTATACCTTTGACGCGAAATATCATGACGAAACGTCGCAGCTGTTTATTCCCGCCCGCATTCCGGATGAAGCCATGGAACGCGTGCGCGAGTACGCCGTCCGTATCTTTGCCGCGCTTGGCTGCCGCGGGCTGTCACGCGTCGATTTCTTCTGTACTTATCGGGATAATGAAATTATTTTTAATGAAATTAACACCATTCCCGGGTTTACCTCTATTTCCATGTATCCTAAACTGTTCGATCATGCCGGGATTTCCTTTACTGATCTTATCAGCCGCCTGGTTGACCTAGCCATGGAGGACGCTGCCCATGGATAACCGTCCCATCGGCGTGTTTGATTCCGGGCTGGGCGGCCTCACCGCCGTCCGCCGCCTGCATGAGGCAATGCCAGCGGAGGATATCATTTATTTCGGGGATACCGGACGCGTGCCCTATGGCACCCGCTCCCCCGAAACCATTATCCGTTACGCTAGGCAGGACGTTGCTTTCCTTCGTACTTTTGACCTGAAAGCAATCGTCATTGCCTGCGGCACGGTTTCCTCTGTTGCGCTGGATATCCTTTCAGCAGAAAGTGATATTCCCGTGATTGGAGTCGTTTGGCCCGCCTGTGCCGAGGCGCTCCGCGTGACCCGTTCCGGCCGCGTTGGCGTGATCGGCACCGCCGGGACTATCCGGTCCGGCGCATATGAGAGAATGCTTTTAGCAGCCCGTCCGGAACTGCATGTGTTTGCGCAGGCGTGCCCGCTGTTTGTTTCACTGGTTGAAAATGGCCGCGTGGAACGCGGCGACATCGTGATCGAAACCGTTGCCCGCGAGTATCTTTCCCCGCTGAAAGCGGAAGGGATTGACACGCTGATTTTAGGCTGCACGCATTATCCGCTTTTGCGCGATGTGATCGCGGACTATATGGGCCCTGCCGTCCGCTTGGTGGATTCCGGCGCTGCGGCTGCCGATTCCGCACGCGCTGTCCTGGTGCCAGCCGGACGGGGACACGGCACCACACGGTATTTTGTTTCCGATGACCCTGCGTCATTCCGGCAGCTTGCCGCATTATTCCTGCACGAGGACATTACACAGCCGGCAGATTTGATAGAAATATCGGGCTATTGACATTATGGGAATGAGAGATAGAAAAAGCAGAAAGGCGTTGCAGAATGAAAAAGGATGTATGGCTTTCGATTACATCGACCCAGCAGTTTGAAGGCTGTGATGTTGACAAGGTGGATCTGGTGACTACGGCCACGCTTTATCAGCGTCGTGGGAAATATTATATTGTTTATGAAGAGAGTGAGCTGACCGGGATGGAGGGCAGCCGCACGACCGTAAAGCTCAGCGGTCATGAGGCCTCCGTGGTGCGCACGGGGAGTTGCCCGTCCGAGCTGCTTTTTGCTGAAAATGAGCGCCATGTTGGGCTGTATCATACCCCTTTTGGCGCAATGACCATTTCGACCCACACATCCCGCCTGTGCAGCACAGTTGGGATGAACGGCGGGCGGTTGGTCATAGATTATACACTGGAGGTTGACCAATCCCTGGTGGGTGAAAATCATCTGGAAATGATTGTCGCGGAGCTGCCCGGTGATAACGGGCAGGATTAGCGGGAGAAATGCGCTGCCGCTGCCTTACAGGGCCGTCAGCGAGGAAATTGATATCATACAAATGAACGACAAAAGAATGATAAATGAAGGATAACATAGAATTTGGAGAGTGAGCGAATGAATTTAATGGAGGAAGCCCGCCGTCAGGCGGCTGGAATCGTACAGGCGGCATACCAGTCTGCCGTAGCTGCGGGGGTGCTGCCGGAGGCAAAGGTGCCTGCTGCGGCCGTAGAGACGCCGAAGGATACTGCGAATGGGGACTGGGCGTCCACCTTTGCGATGCAGTGTGCAAAGCCGCTGCGTATGCCGCCGCGCAAAATTGCCGAAGCGCTGTGCAGTGAGATGCAGCTGGAAGGAAGCTGTTTTGACACGGTGACGATTGCAGGGCCGGGCTTTTTGAATTTCACACTGGGCGCGAAGTGGTACGCTGACGTACTTTGTGCAGTGGACGCCCTGAAAGACGATTATGGCCGCACGAAAGCCGCGCATCCGGAAAAGGTGATGGTAGAATTTGTTTCCGCGAACCCGACCGGGCCGATGCATATGGGCAACGCGCGCGGCGGCGTGCTGGGCGACTGCCTGTCCGAAGTGCTTAGCTGGGCGGGTCATGACGTAACGCGTGAATTTTACATCAATGACGCGGGAAATCAGGTCGATAAGTTTGCGCATTCTGTTGAAGGACGTTATATCCAGGCGCTGGAAGGTGAGGATGCAGTCACATTTGATGAAAGCTGGTATCAGGGCGCGGACATCCGCGAGCTGGCCTGTGAGATCATCAAGCACCGCGGGGACGCACTGCTCTCTCTGCCGCCCGAGGAACGCCGCCAGCAGATTGTAGAATACGGCCTTCCGGCAAATATTGAGAAAATGGAACGCGATCTGGCGCGCTATAAGATTCATTATGATGTATGGTTCCGCGAATCCGGGCTGCATGACAGCGGATACGTAGAAGATACCGTTGCCCTGCTGGAAAAAGCAGGCGTGACCTACGAACAGGATGGCGCGCTTTGGCTGCGTTCGACAGATTTCGGCTGTGATAAAGACGATGTTTTGCGCCGTGCAAACGGGTTTTACACATATTTTGCCGCCGATATTGCCTACCACCGGAACAAATTCGAGGTGCGCGGGTTTGACCGGGTGATTAACATTTGGGGTGCGGATCATCACGGGCATGTAGCCCGGCTCCAGCGTGCGCTGGATGCCATTGGCCTGGACGGCAGCCACCGGCTGGAAATCGTACTGATGCAGCTTGTCCGCATGATGCAGGGCGGGGAAATTGTGCGTATGTCCAAGCGTACCGGTAAGAGCCTGACGCTTTCCGACCTGCTGGATGAAATCCCGGTGGATGCGGCGCGGTTTTTCTTCAATTCACGTGCGGCAGAAACGCAGATGGAGTTTGACCTGGACTTGGCTGTCAAGCAGGATTCGGAAAACCCGCTGTATTATGTGCAGTACGCACATGCACGGATTTGCTCGGTGCTGCGCACGGTCGAGCCCTCCGGCGAGGGAACTCCCGATTTGACACTGCTGGTTCACGAAGACGAAAAGCAGCTGATTAAGGCGATCGCATTGTTGCCGGATGAGATTTTGCTTGCAGCGCGTGACCGTGACCCATCTAAGCTGAATAAATTTGGCGTACTGCTTGCGGGGCGCTATCATAAATTCTATGATTCATGCCGGATAAAGGATGCGGAGCCTGCCCTGCGGGATGCGCGTCTGGCGCTGTGCCGGGCGGCGCGGCAGGTGGTTAGCAATGTGCTTTCCATCATTGGCGCTGACGCGCCGGAGCGCATGTAAGCCTGTAAACCCCAAAAAAGACGGTGGTATACCGTCGTCTTTTCGCAAAACTGGAGAGATATGTTGAAAAATTTGTTTAGGCGCGTTTGCGCCGTGCTGACGCTGGTCAGCCTGTTTGCGGTGCCGGTTTCGGCGCTTGACCTGAGGAAGGTTGAGACGCAGTTTGACTCGGTGCTTTATCAGATTGAGCGCTATGGCCTGTTTGCTGAGGATCATGAAATGAGTGATGAGCAGCGGGCGGCGTACAATGCACGGATAACGGGCGGTGAAACGCTGTCCAAGGTGGTAAACGAGGTTTTGTCCAAGCATGATGTGCATTCGTTTTATATGTCGCCGGAGGAATACGCGAAGAGCTTTTCATCCTTATCGGGTGATTATGTAGGCATTGGCATTACGGTGCAGCAGCGGGACGGTCAGACGGTGATAACAGATGTAAATTTTGGCGGTCCGGCGCGTGAGGCGGGGATAGAGCCGCAGGACGTGCTGCTGTCGGTAGACGGGACCCCGGTGGAAGGCAAGACGCTGGATGAGATTGGAGATCTGCTGCGGGGCAGTAAGGGCACGGCGGCGAAGCTGCGGCTGAGCCGTGCGGGCCGAGAGGTTGAGGCAGAGGTGATGCGCCGGGAGATTTACGGTGACCATGTCTGGTCGAAGAATCTGAGTGAGGGCATTGAGTACATCCGGGTAGAAGCCTTTGCGACGGCGGATGATGCTGCGCATTTTGAAGCGATCTGGGACAAATTGGACGACAAACGCACAGCGGCGGTAGTATTGGATTTACGGAGCAATGGCGGCGGACTGATTGATGCGGCGCTTTCGATGCTGAATCTGATGTTAGAGGAGCCGGTTGAGATGGTGACCTGCCGCTGGCGCAAGGATCAGGGCGGGACGCAGGTCATTAAGAGTGAGGGCGGCGGGCTTCCGCTGAATGGGATTTATGTGCTGGTAGACGGACAAACGGCTTCAGCGGCGGAGATGGTAGCGGGATGTCTAAAGGATGCAGGCGCGGCGGAGCTGATTGGGGAAAAGACCTACGGCAAGTCGCAGGGGCAGTTTCACTTACCGCTTTACAGTGGGGACAGCCTGATCATCACGACGCTAGAAATGAGCATCCCGAAAACCGGCGTTTGGGAAGCAAAAGGGATTGAGCCGAACATACGGACGGAGAACCTGGTGACCCTGGGCGAGTACATGGAAGGACGGCCTGCGTTGTCTACGATACGCCCGATTTTATTCGGGGAGACGAGCAAGGCGGTGCAAGAACTGACCGAGCGTTTACGCCTGATTGGGTTGCTGCCGCAGGCAACTGACACTTTCACTGCGCCGGTACTCAAAGCGCTGCATACATTCCAGCGTGCGGCGGGCCTGGAAGAAACGCTCAACGCGGACGTACAGACGTTGAAGCTCCTGAATCAGACGATGGAAAATGCTTCCGGCTATTACGTTGACAGTGCGCTGAATCAGGCGCTGGCGCTGGCGCAGTCTGCCGCAGCAAAGCCGCTACGCTACACACCGAACGCCGACGGCACTTGGGTGCCTGCTGCGTGAGGATACGTTCGCCTATGCGGCACACCAGAGGGCGCTGCCCTCTGGACTCCCGCCGGGGCCCAAGCCCCGGACCCCGAGATGCTGGCGCATCTCCCCTTCGCCTGCGGGCGGGACGGGGGATTCGGTGTGTGCCGGCAGGTTGTACGGATAAGACCGGGCTGCCAAAAGCAGGGCAGCCCGGTCGGGAGGGTGCGGCGGTAGGATTGCACGTCCTGCGGATACATCCCCCTTTTCATAGTGCGGAGAAGGAAAGGTTGTTTTGAGCAGGGGGGATGCACTCGCAGGACGCCCCGCGCTTCGCGCGGGAGAAAGCGGAGCGCGGGGCGGATTTGAATTCCCACCCGCCCACCCCATTCCGCTGCGCGGACAGGGATGGGCGATGGTTTGATGGTTTATATACTCGCGAATGAAAAGATTTGCCGTATTCACCCACCCGGCCCGCCGTGCTTTTGGCGGGCTGGGCAGGGTGCAGCAGCGAAAATCGCCGCATCATTCCCCGCCGCAGCGGAGAAAGGGAGTCCAGAGGGACAAGTCCCTCTGGCGCTGTCCGCGCAGGACCGCCCGCCGCGCAGGCGAACCGAGCGGCAAGATTTAACGCACACGAGTATAATTGGAGCAAAAGGAGATCAAAATGGATGGAATTCCCCGACAACCCCTGATCCTGGGCCGGAAAGGGGATAAGACGGTTGCCTATACGGCGGACGGTATGCCGGATGAATCTGCGCCGGAGGGGCTTGCGCTGTGCTGCCCGCCGGTACCGGAGGAATTGGAGCCGCCTAAGACAGAGCGGTATATTGGGCTTTGTAAGGCGGCTTTCCGACCGTATATGGGCGGCGAGGAGGACTTTTTCCTGCTGCATGGAGCGTCAGATTTCCGGGCGCTGCGTGCGGCTGTGCTTGCACTGACCGACTTGACCGGAAAGACATTGATTGCCGAGATTCAGGCCGGAGAAGAAGGCCGGATGCCGGACGGGACAGACGTCGCGGCGGCGGTAGGTGTTTTGCAGCGGATAGGCGTGAGTACCTTGATTGTTGCGGCGGATACGCCTGTGCAGTTGTCTGATGCGTTGGACCGGCTGGCGCCGTATGCACGTATTTCGGTGGGGGCGCGTCTGCCGCTGCAGTGGCTGCGGGAGCAGATTCCGCTTGCCGGTGCGGAGGCTTTCCTGCCGCTGCCGGAGGAGGACGAAACGGACTTCCGGGCTGCGGCCTCGGGCTGGACAGGCTATCGCATGGCTGACCGGGATCATGATGATGTGATTCTTGCGCCTGACGGGCGGAATGCGCATTTTATTGCGCCGACGGTTGATATTTCGGAGGAAATCGTCTGTGACCATCGTCTGTACGAGCGTCTTTTGGAGGCGGAGGATGAAGAGGCCGCCGTACTCCGGCTGGTGCTTGAGGATGAGGAAGGGATACAGGACCTTGAGGACGATTTGTATATGTTGGCGCGTCCGGTCTGCCTGTGTGCCGGTACGCCGGAGCTGTTAGAAAAGGCGCTTCGTGCTTTTTATGGGTTGGCGGTTTACGACGGCACCTGGGAGCTGGAACCGGAGATATTGAAATATTTCGAACAGAAATATGGACTTATTTGCTTGTGATACGGGACCGTCCGGGGTGTTGAGAAATTGCCGGTGAAAGATTCGATTGCATACGGGGCAGAAAGGAAGCCTATGGATTGGACTGAAGTAACAATATTTACTGCAACGGCAGGGATTGAGCCGGTAACGGCGCTTTTGGAAGAAATGGGGATTGAAGGCTATGCATTGGAGGATGCGGCAGATTTCGCGGAATTTCTCGAAAGCACAGAGATATACTGGGATTATGTAGATGAGAAGCTGAAAGAGGAGCTGTCCCAGCAGGAGACCAAAATTAAAATTTACCTGCCTGATTCCGAGGCAGGGGAGGCGCAGTACCGGACGCTGTGCAGCCGTCTTGCGGAGCTGAAAGCACAGGATCAGGAGGGCGCATGGGGGCGGTTGGAAACAGCATCAGCCCTGACCCGGCAGGCCGATTGGGAATGGGGCTGGAAGCAGTATTTCAAGCCCTTCCCGGTGGGGGAAACCTTTCTGATCAAGCCGTCCTGGGAGGAATGCGTGCCCGGGGAGGGGCGGCGTATTTTGGAGATTGACCCGGCGTCTTCCTTTGGCACGGGCAGCCACGATACCACGCAGCTGTGCATCTGCGCCTTGGAGCAGACGGTGCAGGGTGGTGAACGGCTGCTGGATATGGGAACCGGTTCGGGCATTTTATCCATTGCGGCGGCGATGCTGGGGGCGCAGGCGGATACTGCGGTTGATATTGATGAGCACTGCCTTGCCTGTGCGGTCGAAAACGCACAGAAGAATGGCGTTTCCATTGGCAGGACGCTGCACGGCGATGCCCTGCGGGACCCTGCACTGGCGGCGGAGATTGGCGGAGGCTATCAAATCATTTGCGCCAATATTGTTGCGGATATTATTATCGGGATGGCGCCGATGTTCTGGGGGCAGCTGGCGCCGGGCGGTACGCTCATTTGTTCCGGTATTTTGGACGAACGTGCGGACGAGGTACGGCAGGCATTAGAGGCGCAGGGCTTTGCAGCGCCTGTGCATACGGCCTCTGGCGGCTGGTCGGCATTTGTCGCAAAGAAACCGGTTTAGGAACGGCCTGGTTTGTGCATATTTTTTGTATAACGGCTGTGATAACCCCACCGGAGGGGGGAAGAAACCGGTTTGTTTGATTCTTGTCCAATAAATTTTACTTTTTCTCTGGACAAGTGCGGATAATTTTGTTAGAATAATTGAGTGTTAATCGGAGGAAGATATGCCCAGATTCTTTATACAGTCCGGGCCGGAGGACGGCAGGCTGCGCATAGCGGGCGAGGATGCACGGCATATGGTGCGTGTGCTGCGGATGAAAGTGGGGGACGAAGTGACCCTATGCAATTCAGCAGGCGTGGACTACAGCTGTGTGATTGAGGAGGCCCAGCCGGAGCAGGTGATTTGCCGGGTTCTGTGCGAAATGCCATCATCGGGCGAGCCGACTGCATTTGTGACGCTGTATATGGCCTTGCCAAAGGCGGACAAGCTGGAGTTTGTTGTGCAAAAGGCAGTTGAGCTGGGTGTATCTGCCATTGTACCGTTTGTGAGTGAACGCTGTGTTTCCCGGCCGGAGGAAAAAAGCCTGCGGCGTAAAGCGGAGCGCTGGCGAAAAATAGCAGCAGAGGCTGCGAAGCAGTGCGGGCGTGGGCGGATTCCGGATGTGCGGGATGTTGTCACATATGCGCAGGCCGTTGCTGAGGCAGGCCAGGCGGAAACGGCACTATTTTTCTATGAATGTGAGCGGGAAACCCCGCTGCGCGGCGCAATCGGCGGCAGGATGCTGACGGATGTGTCGCTGATGATTGGCCCGGAGGGCGGTTTTGCCCCGCGAGAGGCTGAACAGGCACAGGCTGGCGGCCTGACCAGCGTTTCCCTTGGGAAGCGGATATTGCGGTGTGAAACAGCGCCGCTCGTGGCTCTTGCCGCCGTGATGTATGAAAGCGGTAATCTTTGAAATAGGGAGTTGATTGACTTGGCGGATAAGAAAATGCCAAAAAAGATGAAAAACACTCAGGAGCAGGATTATGTCACCAACAAGATCCTGGCCGTGTTTTCGCTGTGCCTGTTTGGCGTAATGGGTCTGTGGTATGTGAACAGCCTGTTGCGTTCTAATAATTTTCTGATCGGGCTCCGTATCTTCAGTGTCATGCGCTGGATTGGATTAGCGCTGGTGATCGGGTCAGCCGCAGTCATGATGATGGACCAGAAGAACGGGCGCAGTTCGAAACGGTTGTTTGCAGGCCGGAATCTGCTTGTAGCGTCGGTGCTGTTCACATTGCTGGCTTTCCTGCTTGACAGAGACCCGGTGCGTATGATTAAGCTGTGTTATGGCCTGTTGCCTGCGCTTGCGATTTACTATTTGATTTACCATTCTTATCAGCCGGAGTTTTTCACGGTTGCGACCGATGTCGGTATTGGTGCGGCGCTGCTGATTGGGATACGGATGGCGGATGGCGGCCTGGTGGGCTATGCAGCTGCTGGGCTTGGAATTTTGCTGGCGGGTGCGCGGCTGCTTAGTACGCGGCGCAAGCTGGCAGGCGGAAAGCTCCCGGCGGGGTTTGGACCGCATTCGTATCCGGTAATCAGTGTGACAGCTGTGCTGATGGCGGCGCTTGTGATTGCCGGGGCACTTTTGGGGCCGGCGAGTATTTTTTATCTGCTGTGCGCGTCAGCGGCGTATGTATTCATCCTTGCTGTATATTATACGGTGAAGCTGATGTAAACAAATATGACAGAGAAGTCAGGCGGTGTCCTGGCTTTTTTGTTTTTTGCGGTGGTATGGGGGCGGATTGGGTTGTAAACGCACCTTTCTGGATGGCAGGGGGCGGAGAATTGTCATTGCATTTAATTTGGTTTTGCGGTATACTAAAGAAAAAGGGGAGCGCTGGCGGCAGATGAAAATAACGAGAAAGCTGGAAAGAAAGCTCAGGGTCCTCTGGGAAGAGGCCGGTATCGCAAACGATTTCATATTTGGCAAGATCATGCAGAATCCAGAGTTTTGCCGTCCGATGCTGGAGCGTATCCTGCATATAAAAATTGCCCGGTTAGAATACACGGAACGGCAAAAAGATATTAAAATAACCGGGGACGGCAAGGGAATCCGGCTTGATGTTTATGTGGAGGATCAAGCGCATACGGTCTATAATGTTGAGATACAGACCTATAATTCCGGTGAGCTGCCCAAGAGGAGCCGCTATTATCAGGCATTGATTGACCTGAACTTGATAGAGCGCGGAATGAGTTACAGCAGCCTTCGGAAAAGTTTTGTTATCTTTATATGTACGTTTGATTTATTTGATTTGGGACGGCACATTTATACGTTTGAAAATCGCTGTGCAGAGGAGCTATTCCTGGCGCTGAAGGATGAGGCGGTCAAGATTTTCCTGAATGCAGCAGGTACGGCTGATGATGTAACGCCGGAGCTGGAGGCTTTTCTGGATTATATTGCGGGACAGAAGCCGGAAGATGATTTTGTGCAGCGTCTGGATGAAGAGGTTCGCCGTATAAAGACGAATGAGAAATGGAGGTTGGAGTTTATGGTATGGCAGGCACATGAAATGGAACTGCGGGAGCGTTCCCTTGCAGAGGGAATCAAAATCGGTGAAAAGCGGGGCGAAAAGCGAGGCGAAAAGCGAGGCGAAATACGAGGTGAGCAGCGGGGCAGGCAGATCGGTGAAAAGAAGGGCATACAGAAAACCCGTGAGGAAATGGTCTGCCGTGCACTGGAAAAAGAGAAGGATCTCCAACGTGCGGCGGAGCTGCTTAACATATTCGGATTCACATATGATGAAATTAAAAAAATTGCCGACAAATGCGGCTGCCTAAGGGAAAAGGGAGAGGGCAGGAGCGAGGGCACGGAGAAAGGATAGATGCAGGCCTGCATTTGCTGCTGCGTCTGACAGAAACAGTGTCTTGTCTCAATCGTCGGAAGATGATTTTGTGTAGCACCTGGATGAAGAGGTCTGCCGTATAAAGACGAATGAGGAATGGAGGTTGGAGTTTATGGTATGGCAGGCACATGAAATGGAACTGCGGGAGCGTTCCCTTGCAGAGGGAATCAAAATCGGTGAAAAGCGGGGCGAAAAGCGAGGCGAAAAGCGAGGCGAAATACGAGGTGAGCAGCGGGGCAGGCAGATCGGTGAAAAGAAGGGCATACAGAAAACCCGTGAGGAAATGGTCTGTCGTGCACTGGAAAAAGAGAAGGATCTCCAACGTGCGGCGGAGCTGCTCAAGATATTTGGATTCACATATGATGAAATTAAGAAAATTGCCGACAAATGCGGTTGCTTAAAGGAAAAGGGAGAGGTCAGGAGCGAAGATACGTCGAAAGGATAACGGATAGAAGCGGGCCTGCATTTGCTGCTGCGGCGGAGATGCGGGGGAGAGGAGAAACGATGCTGCGGCTGATAAAAACAGTGTGTTGTGTTGTCTCGATGATCTGTATGGGTTGTGTTGCGGGGCAGATGCTGATTCCATGGATGGGCGCGCAGACACCGGAGGATGATTATGCGGCGGCTCAGATGCTGCTGGATGACTTTGAAAGAAAGGGAGACGGGCTATGGTTCCGGCGGAATACGATAGATCCTGACCGGGTATACCGGGCGTTGGAAGCGCGGCTGCCATATGCATTTACGATGAAATGCAAGACGCTGCATGATGGTTCTGCGGAGCTGACGATGGAGATAGGGAACCGTGCTTCACAGGAGCAGGCGGAGACGCTTGCACGGGGCATAGTGCAGTCCTTGCAGTTGGAGGGGATGGATGTACGGGGGCAGCTGCTGGCGCTGCATGATTGGCTGGTTGTAAACTGCGCATATGATTTAAGCGTAGAAAAAACGGACACGCTGGATGGTTCGTCTCCGCCGTTTACGGCGGTGGGAGCACTGGTGAATGGTTCAGCGGTGTGCATGGGGTATGCGCGGGGGTATCAGATGCTATGCGAAGCGGCAGGGATTGAGACATTTTTTATTGTATCTGAGCGAATGAACCATGCATGGAATGCGGTGTGGCTGGACGGTGAGCTGTTGTTTATTGACTGCACGTATGATGATCCGGTTCCGGACCGGCCGGGGGTCGCTGGGCACCAATATTTTCTGATAAATGCTGATGGACTGCGTCGGACGCACATCTGGGATGAAGCATTTTATGAGCGTCTATTCCAAAAACTTGAAATAGAGGAATCAGCTGCATAAAGGAAAGCGGCGGTCCTACGCGGACGGCGGTCCTATGCGGACGGCGGTCCTACGCGGACGGCGGTCCTATGCGGACGGCGGTCCTACGCGGACGGC
>CAJUSB010000023.1 GCA_910589115.1 uncultured Clostridia bacterium
GTTCAGAGAGTAAATGAAAAATGAATTGTGCGATGGATAAAAGACATGGAGGTCTTTCCCCCTGGATACCAAAAGATCCGCTATTCCGCTTCGCATACAATAAATACTATGGCAGTGCATCCCTAACCGAAATGCTTCTTCTGCAGTCAGTTCGATATAGTGCGTACCGGATATGGTATTTGCCTTATCCTGCACGCAAGACAAAACAATCAGGCCCTCCTGTTGAAGTTCATCAGCCTTTTTCTTCCATATTCGGTTGGAAATGCGCTGTAGTGTAAGTGATTCTGGGAAAAACAAGACTATTTTTTTAATATCACCGAAAAAAGCCACCTTCTTACGAAGCTCTTTTGGCAGCGATACATTTTGAAGCGGAAGTCTGTATGTGCAGTCCATATCTAATCCATAATAACGCAGCAACCATGGATAATATCGATCGGTCGAATATTGTAAATGAATCGGCCTGTAATAATTTGCTGACTCTGGATGTGCAAAAGGATGTGTAACATAAATCCGTCCCTTTTCGGGGATTGGACAACGCCCTCCCAATGTTTCTAAATTCACATCCTGTAAATCAACGCATAATGAATCGCAGATATTATAAAGTTTGGGGATAAATTGTTGTTCCTCGCGTACCATTAGAACTATTTTCCCCTTTATTCTTTTTTCCAGTTCGGGCTTCAGTGCAGATAGCAGCATTGTATGCCCCAAACCGCCGTTACATAGATAATAATATTTATCCTCTGACAGTTTACTTTGAAAAATTAACAGCTGACTGTCTTTATTATCCTTGATCTCATCCGGCAAAAGCAGCTTCTTTTGATAATATTCAGCGGAACGTATCACTGGTTTTTCGCTGTTTGCATAAAGCTGAAGACGAAAACCGATTTGCAGCATACAGTCAGAATAGATTTTATCAGCAATTACATTATCTGTCTGCCGGTTAAAGTCAATCGCACCCTGCATAAAATCATTCAAAAATGCAACCGGGGATTTTCCGGAACAGATGCCCTCACCTGTACGTACGTAAACGCTCATCGGCATATCAATATAATAATAGTCGCCTTGCAGTATCAAATAGTAAAATTGTGAAAAATCAAACAGAAATGCTTCCTTATATCTCACTTGATCCAGTTTCATCGCCGATGATCGAATCATACGAGCCGAGCCATAAGGAATATAGCCTCCGTTTGTGATCGGAACAAAATCTTTATATGTAAAAACTGTTTTTGTTCTCAAAATGCCTGCCGTCATTGCTTTCGACCCTTCCGGATATTCCCGAAAAGATTCACCTTCTGAAAACAGATAGGTATCATGGCCGCAAAAGCTGCACTCCGAATGGTTTTCAAGTGCATTGATTTGTAATTCAATTTTTTTCGGATTACAATAAAAATCATCACCTTCCAGCAATACGCAATAGGGTGTATCAACAGAAGAGAATGCATTCCAGTAATTTGTCTGCGCTCCCTGATTTTTTTTCGTAAGGTATGGATAAATAATATTGGGATAACGCACCGCATATTGTTTTATAATATCTCCCGTTCCATCCGAGGAACCGTCATCGAACGCATGGATTTTATACGGATACTTAGACTCTTGCTCTAAAATCGAATCAAGTGCCCGAGCAATGGTGCGTTTATGATTATAAGAGATTAACAACACCGTGCACATATAATTCATATTTATGACCATTCCTTTCTACTGCACTCCAACACACCAAGGGGAATGAAATAGGTGCTGACACAGCAACGCAAATTATTGTATACTAATACGGAAAGAAGCAGGTAACTACAAAACACATAGAGATTAGAGAATACAACTATTAGTTGAACCAGATCCTTCTGATTCGGATGAAAAATTTAACTTTCTCTCCAATTTTACTTACGATAATATAATCTGTTCGTCAATTTGAAGTCCGGGAAACATTTCATTCATTTCAAAAATGAAAAATGAATTATGCGATGAATGAAACACATGCAGGTTTGAACCTTTTTTAAAAATCGGATCGCAGAATCCACTCCGGATGGAATATACAGATCCACACTGCATTGCAAGCGCTACTGCATCAGAAACATCCATTTTAATAAAAATACTTCCCGGAATCGTATTTGCTGGATTAACTACATTGGAAATCATTGAAAGACCTTGACTATTGAGTCTTTCAGCCAAATCTTTCCAAAAATAAAATGGTATAGGTGCAATTGAAGTTGCTTCCGGACTCAAAAGTACAATTTCACTCAATGGAGCAATTTTAATGCAAGCCTCTTTTATTTCTTTACTCAATTCTGGATAGCTTAAAGGATATTTCAATTTCGTTTCCGCTGGAATCCCTAAAAATTTTTGAAACCATGGTATATATCGAACCGTTAATGTAAGATAATGCATTGGCTTAAAATATTCCCACAGCTCCGGATGTTTGCAGGGGCTGGCAGCATATACTTTCCCTTTCTTTGGCTTTGATTCTGTGTTTTTTTTAACAAAGTCTTCAGTTACGTCTTGACCAATCACCAATGAATCCTTAATATGATACATTTCCGGGATAAATAAATGAGAAGGTTTCACTAAAAATCGAATCGGTGCCTGATACTTTTCTTCGAGTGCATATTTGTATCCACACGTCAGCATAGTATCGCCTAAACCAGCACAGCATTCAAAATAATAAGTATCCTTATCCAGCTGTTGAATTTCAGGAATAAATACCAATTTTATACCCTCCAATCCAGCAGCACTTCTATGCCGTCCACGTCAAAAACCGGAATATTAAATCGATCATGGACCGCTTTCCGTTCCGCAAAGGAATTATCAATAAAAATTGCACCTTTTGGTCTAATAAAATCTGTTTTTTGCTGTTCAAAGGAAATGGAACAAATCTCTTCAAATAAGTCTGTCATAATGCAGCATTTACTCAGATATTCCTCTGTACTTTCTTCATGATCAAAAGAGTGACGGGTCAGCAGTATAATCGGAATTCCCTGGTTCCTGCATTGATAAACAAACCGAATCATATTCAGACAAACTGTCCCATTCACTGTCAGAGTATCATCCAGATCCATATAAACCCTTTCGTATGCGTAATCTATCTGGTAACGGGCAATCAGAGTCCGGTCTGTAACAACCTGATAATCATTGCAAAAAACACTGATGTCGCGCCCAACCGCTGTATAAACGCTCAGAAGGGGCAAATTTACTCCCCGTGCTCTGGTCAAACACATTGTTCCGGAGCATCTGGTTGAAATCTCCATTAACTTAAACTGTCCATCCGCAGATTTCCGAACCTGAAAATACCAAAGTCCCAAAAAATGAAGTCTGGAATTGATCGTATCAGCAATGTTCCATATCTCATCGGAAAGCAATTCGCTGGAACCATTGACGGTCATGCCTGCAAGAATGCGTTTACGCGACCTTGGAAAAACACCGCGCAGGCTGCCCTCTCGGTCCGTAATGCAGTCTACTGTAAGCTCTTCACCAGGGAGATATTCGCAAATCACCATATCCTCCCAATCTATGCGGCTTGGGATGTCCTCCTCGCCAGTAAGCAGAAACGCGCCAACTGCCCCCTGTCCCTTCCTCGGCTTTACAAAAACGGGATAACATCCAACCTCTGCATCAACACGGGGACAAAATCCACAGTCTCGAAATAATTCAAACGTTCTCTTTTTATCGCGGCATATCCCAGCGGTCCAGGCATCTGCTACGATGACCTTCGCATTGATCTCCGGCTGATGGATCGACAGGAATTCTGCTGCCGTATCATGCGTCGGGAAAATCACATGAATTTCCTTTTCTGCAATCAAACGGTTCAGCGCCTCAATAAATTCCGGGTCTGAAATCATTGGAAGCCCAGATGTATAGTCCCGAAACACATAGCCGCCATGCCGGTCAAGAGAGGATGCACCATATAACCGAATATTGACGCAGGCAGACAGGGCGTCATGAAGTTCAACAGCGTTCACTTCCCCCGCAGGAAAAACCAGAACCCCTATTTTGTCTTTTTGAATCACAAGTTTTCTCCTTACATTTTCAGATTTCTAAAGATACATTCCGAAATCCTGAGCATATCATCCCTTCCATACCTTTGATCGATTGGAAGCGGCAGCAAATAATGTTCCATATATTCGCCGGTGTCCGTATCCTTCTGTCCCTTCCAAAAGGTTGGTACAAAGATGTTTTCAGAAATCAGTTTTTCACGCAAGCCGTCTTTTTTGCAGATAAATGGATATGCCATCGGAACTTCTGCCTCTGCAAGTGTTCCCTTCCATTCATTGAGATCGCTCAATGATTCCTGCAATACGGCATAATTTGAACGGCGTGTTTCTGCGCATTGATGATAAGAAATACCTTTTAATATTTTTTGCGTCAGCTTGGACATTGTCTTAATAGCTGCCCCACAAAGAAGGTTTTCATTTTGCAGAAAATCTCTATAACCGGGCTGGGGACCTGACTCAACCCGTTCCAAAAGGTGTGCAAAACGGTTAACAGAATGATCCTGCTTTAATTCATTTGAAACTGCTTTATCCATAAAAAGATATGCCCCATCCGGAACGCCAAAAAACTTTCTTGCAGAGTTAAAAGCCGCAAGACCTACTGGCGAGCTGTAAAAACTTTGAGAACAGTCTATAATCAGCCGTTCGTATTTCTTTGCAAGAAGATTTGAGTTTTCCGTACAGACACCTAAATAGTTTGTATATAAAATATATGCATCTTTTGGGAACGCAACGAGTGGCATAAAATTACGGTCCACAGAATAATATTCCATTTCACAATGTTCCATTTGGATTGCATCCCAAACAACCGGACAAGTGTAACGCGGAACATACAGTTTGCGGATATGAAATGTTTGGATCAAATAGCGCAGGCAGTTCCTTGCGGTATTTATCCGAAGTACATTTTCCCAATATTCCACTCCGTTATATGTTTCCAATTCAAAATAGCCCCCGATTGGATGGTTCGGTTCCATTATGTAAAATCTCCTTTATTTTTTCTGTTCCGAAGAAATTTGCGCCACTCCTGCAACAGCTTTTTACAGCAGTCCATAGAGTCCGAAGATCGAAAAAGAATTGCTTTCAAAAAAGTTTTTACCACCAATCTCAATCGAAAGCCATCAAAACGGATACAACACCCTCCTGCTTGAAGATAACTTTCCAACTGATTGGCTATTTTCATATCTGTAAGTTTTCCATATGAATCGAAAGCAAATTCAATAGACGTCAGACTGCTGCTGTCTTTTTCAAGAACCTGACGGTAGCAAGCCATATTGTCATCTAACCTTACAATCGTTCCCCTGCTGGATAAAAGCACTGCAATTGTACGATCCGCAATATTCCGATGCACTTTCTCAATTAACTCAATTACAGATGGATTATTAAGAAAAATATTCCGATACACCATAGAAACCGGATGCCCGGGAAGATAAATTCCCTTAAAATCAGACAAAGTATAAATACGTGTATTTTTCACCCAAGAAAGCGATTGCTTCTGGTAGGGAGTCCCATCCTTATCCACCAAAGTGACTTTATGCGTACAGCCAATATATTCTGCGTGGCACTCCAGAAAATTGACCTGCTTTTGCAGTTTCCTCGGATCTGTCCAGTAGTCATCACCCTCACAGCTGGCAATATATTTTCCGCGCGCCTGCTTCAGAAGCACAGCCAGATTTGCGCTTCCTCCCATGTTACATTCATGCGTATAAACACGTATCCGTTTATCTCTCGGATACATGAATTCCTCTATTATTTGTGCGGTTCGATCCGTTGATGAATCATTCCCAATAAGGACTTCATAGGAAAAGGAAGTGTTTTGCGATAATACACTTGTCAGTGCTTGGCGGATATATTTCTCGTGATTATATGTCAGCATAATAATGCTGACCATTATGTTTTCTCTCATTACGCTAATATAAAGAGGAATTGTTCCATCCGATTTCCAACTGTTCCTCTTCTAAAAGTCGATTATATGCCTGCTCGACCAGCACCTTCACATTATTCTCTAATTCCATTTGTGTGGACTGATACAGCTTTCGCAAACAAAGCGGGTTACCCTTCTCTTCCGGCAGATATGCTTCCTCGCAGACGGAGCGGATAATCCGAAAAATATGGACACGGCTTAATGGATTTTTACCTCTTCCAGTAAAAACCGATCCGGTTTCATATCCATGAGATTTGACGTAATTCAGAAGCTCTTTTTGCAGTATTTCCGGAATTCTTAAAATATACTTATTATGATGAAAATCAATAATCAGTTTTCCCTCTTTGACCGCTTCCACTGTTAATTTCGGAAGCTCCTGTATTGCCATACCGGTAGTAGCAAGCAGTTTTATCAGCAAATATGCACGATCGTCACCAAGTTCCTTTGCTGTTCTTAACATTCGTAAATATTCTGCTCGGCTAAGCTCTGACTGCGTATCTTTAGGGTTCTCTAAACAGTCCTGCATTCGATATTTTTGTTGACCGAAAAAATCGAGATATTTATTTGCAACTTTCAAAAAAGTATTTACTGAACCATGGACATAGCCCTTTTTTATCAAGGTATCACGCCATTCCTTAAGCGTCCCTTGTCGGATCATCTTATCTTCTGGAAGAAAATCATAAAAGTCTTTCAAATTGTGTGCATATCCACTGATTGTTTTATTTGCATAGTTGAGCTGACGATAGTTTTCCAGAAACTGTTCCATGTTTTCCTTGCTCATGCGGAAACCAGGGTCGTTCTCGCTTGGAACCGGTATCTGCGGCTCAATCCGACTCCCGGCATGATGGCCGTGGCTTGAATATCGCATTTCCTGCATCCCCCTTTTGCCACCTCTGCAATTTTCCAATATGTATCCTTCTCAATATGCGGTTGAATTTTTCAGGCATTTTTACGATAAAAAACTGCAAAAACATTAGGATAGTTTAGACAGAAAAGTAAAATTCATCAATTTTTTCTACAAAAATTCTCTTGCATTTTTATAAATTTAGTGCTAAAATAAGTAATAGTCTATTGAAAATGTTACAAAACCCTCCCTGAATATGGTATAATGGATACACCACATTCAAGGAGGGTTTCAATTATTATGGCAGCTACAGAACCTATTCGGGATAAAAAACAACTCAAAAAGCTCGCAAACTACTTTTTAACGCGGGGCCAACTGCGCAATTACGCAATGGTCGTCGTTGGCGCATGTACAGCGCTGCGCATCAGCGATCTGTTACGTTTGCGTTGGTCGGACGTATACGATGAAGAGCGGCAGGCATTCCGTGCGCATGTTACATTGACCGAAAAAAAAACCGGAAAGGTGAAAACCATCGCGCTCAATAAACAAGCGGTAGCTGCTTTGACGTTATATTTTCCACACCGCCGTGGGGAATTTATCTTCGCAAACAATCGAAAAGGTAACCGTGCAATCTCACGCGTGCAGGCATGGCGCATCATTCACGCCGCTGTGCTGGCCGTCAATATTGCGGGAAAAATCGCCTGTCACAGTCTGCGAAAAACCTGGGGATACCACGCCTGGACAAGTAAAGCTGTCTCGCCGGTCATTATTATGGACATTTTTAATCACAGCAGCTACGAGGTAACACGAAGATACCTCGGCATAACACAGGACGACCTTGACAAAGCATACCTATGTATGGACCTCTTTTAAGAGGATTATTATATTGTGTTTATAAAAGTTGAAAGTTCTTCTTTTGTTTGAAAAATGTCATAACTTCGTCAAAGTAACCAAATCGTAATAGCAACCATATATGCAAAAGCAAGAAAAGACCTGTCAAGGTTGTCATACCTTGTAGCTACTCAACGAGATGCCGCTCTTTGTAAATCCAATAATCTACCGACCAGGTTTCCTTGGCATTGCTTTTGAGAGGAATTACAACGGTTGCTTCATGTTCTATGATGTATGCAAGGATTTCTTTCGTGCCAGAAGCCTTATCGGCAAGCAAGTTACTGCCTGTAATATCTGTCATATTCATAAGTTCAATGGCATGAGTTGAATCTTCGTCATTGCCAGGAGAAAGTAAAAAAGCAACAGGATTCCCTAACCCATCTATATAGAAAACGTCAGAGTTTTGCCGGATATTTCTTACAATCATAAATACATTTAAGATTTCTGCAAATATTTCAATCGGAACACTTTTTAAGTTTGCTATATTTACATACAAAATAGAGATGAACATGTCTAACTTAACGTTGGCAAGATACCATCGTTTTCTATATACTATGGCATGAATTTTCGTATTTAGACCGCCTTTTGTCGGTCCGATAGCTTTATTCCGTTTTTCCACCATTAGAGCTCTCATGAACCTTGCCACAAGTCGAATCAATACTGAAATTTTCAGTATCTGCTCCCTTATTCAGTTCAGAAGAAATCTGCATACCATCATCCCTCCATTTAGCAAAACAAGCATAGACACTTTACCATCGACCATATCGTTTTGGAAGCTGTCTCCATTGTGCCCCACTATGATTGATCCAGAGCATCCCGTTCAGCATCATCCGGTTATCTTTCCTGGGGCGTCCTTTCTTCCCCATGTTTTCCGGTGGGAGCAGTGGCTCAAGTCGTTTCCATTGTTCATCTGTAATGTCATAGTTATTCATACTTTTATAATAGCATTCGCTTGATTTTTGTGCAACTTTAATTTTTCAAACAAGGCCTAAGATGTAAACTGAGGAACCGCTGTGTACCGAACGGTATGTACGGTGATGTGCGCGGACATCAGGCGAACGAATCACCAACTTCCTACTCAACTACCACTTCACATTTCGTGAATTTTTTTGAAAAAAGGATTGACTCTGCCACTCGGATATGGTAAAATATATTCGTTCCACAGTGTGGAGGTTTACACGAAAAGATGCTGGTGTGGCTCAGAGGTAGAGCAGCTCACTCGTAATGAGCAGGCCGTGGGTTCGATTCCCACCACCAGCTCCAACCGCATATGGCCATCGGCTGTATGCGTAAATGATTGGACTTTATAGTATTATTTCTTTATTTTTACCTTTTCCCAAAATGGAAAAGGTATTTTTTTATTTCTATCCCTCATACCGATATCATACGCTGCCACCATTCCGTTATTTTCACGGCAATCGGGTAGGATGCAAGCGAACAGTAGGCCTGCCAACCTACCACACCACCGTGCGTACCGACCGGTACACGACTGTTCAACCGCATAAGTGCATTTTACGAACAAACTCGTAATAAGCTGGGAAGTCAAAATATCCCGCCTGTGCGAGCTTTTCGTTTGTAATGGGGCAAGTCCAGATTGGTAAGCCTTGGCCGGCTGGTATTCCCAGCTTTCGCAAATTGGCCACCTTTGTTTTGGGCTTCTTCCATTGCTTCCAGATGTACATTCGGAATCAGCGCCGTAGCCACGCTGTAGTGGTCAAGCTTTTTGCAACACCTGTAGCTAAAAAAAGATTGGATTGCTGCATGGAGGATATCGGAGCTGTAGTCCAGGACAAACGCATTAGTAAACAATCTGTAACAAAGTATTAACAAATGTTCTGAATTTTGAATTTCAGTTTCCTGATAAATTGTTTTATTGAAACGATAGCTATCAAAAAAAAACACCATTTCACAAGTAGCGTTCATCCTTTCGATACAATTTGTTAACAATCTGGAAACTCGTGCGTTTGTCCTGACAGCGGTGCGAAGCACCATTGACAAAAGACAACAGCTCCGATATCCTCCACTCAGCAATCCAATTTTTTCAGAATATCCGTCACAAATGTTTCAAAAAAGCTTAACCACTACACTTCCTGCTGTCGAGCGCATTGTGGACTTTCACCACCTAGTTGTTGCCCATGCCGTGCGCACTAAAAGGGCTGCTACCTTTACTAAACGGCAGCAGCCCTGCGCCGCGAAAAGCGGCGATGTATGCACTTGTCAAATGCCAATGGAAACTTGTCGGATGCCAGGTAAGGAAGTGAAAGAAATGAATATCTTAGAAATGGAGGGTGTGGAAAACAGGAGAAAAACGAGAAACTACGGCATCATAAATGTTTCCGCTGTCTATGTTCATAGTATATCGTTTTTTCTGTGATTTGTCAAACCCTTAAATGAAATCAGCAGCTGCCAATATGCGGTGAAAAAGGCAGCTGTTCACAGACTTTCCTGATTTGAAAAAGGGTGCAGCCGCTTATAGCTGCACCCATGCAAAAACAACTACTTTTTGCTTTTAATATATTTATCCATTGCAGCGGCTGCGCGTTTGCCTGCGCCCATCGCCAGTATTACGGTTGCCGCGCCCGTAACCGTGTCACCACCTGCAAAAACACCATCCTTTGAGGTAAGGCCCGTTGCATCATCGGCCACGATACAGCCGCGCCGGTTGGTTTCAAGGCCGGGTGTGGTCGAACGGATCAGCGGGTTCGGGCTGGTGCCAATCGCGACAATGACCACATCCAGCTCCAGCGTAAATTCGCTCCCCTCAACCGGTACCGGGCGGCGGCGTCCGGAATCATCCGGTTCGCCCAGCTCCATCTGCTGGCAGACCATCCCTTTGACCAGGTAAGTATCCGGATCGCCCAGCACTTCCACCGGAGCAGTCAGGAATTTGAAAATAATCCCTTCTTCCTTCGCATGGTGGATTTCCTCAAGACGTGCGGGCAGCTCCGCCTCGCCGCGGCGGTAAACAATGTAAACCTCTTCCGCGCCCATCCGCTTCGCGCAACGTGCCGCATCCATCGCAACATTGCCGCCACCGACAACTGCAACCTTCTTTGCACGCATAATCGGAGTCGGTGCGTCTTCCCGATAGGCTTTCATCAGGTTTACACGGGTGAGATATTCATTTGCCGAATATACACCATTATAGTTTTCACCCGGTACGTGCATAAAGGTGGGCAAGCCTGCGCCCGAGCCTACAAAAACTGCTTCATAACCATCTGCAAACAGATCGTCAATCGTTTCAGAACGGCCCACAACAAAGTTCAGCACAAATTCAACGCCCATATCTTTCAGGCTGTCGATTTCACTCTGCACGATTGCCTTGGGCAGACGAAATTCCGGGATACCGTACATCAGTACGCCGCCTGCCGTATGCAGGATCTCAAATACCGTCACATCATAACCCATCCGCGCAAGGTCGCCCGCACAGGTCAGCCCCGCAGGGCCTGCGCCAACGACAGCACACTTATGACCGTTCTTTTTGATTTCAAACGATTTCTTTTCGGCATGGCTGCGCGCCCAGTCAGCTGCAAAACGCTCCAGACGTCCAATGGCAACCGGTTCCCCCTTAATACCACGTACACAGTATTTTTCACACTGGCTCTCCTGCGGGCAAACACGTCCGCATACTGCCGGAAGTGCAGAGGTTTCCTTTATCTTTTCTGCGGCCTCGGCAAATTTCCCTTCGGCAACCAGCGCAATAAAGTCAGGTATCTGCACCGCTACCGGGCAGCCCTGCACACAAGGGCGGTTTTTGCAGTTCAGGCAGCGCTTTGCTTCCTCGACCGCCATCTCCGGCGTATAGCCAAGCGCAACCTCTTCAAAGTTTTTATTCCGGATATCTGGCGCCTGCTCCGGCATCGCCACTTTGTCCGCTCTCATATTCGCCATTTCACTTGACCTCCATTTTATGCAGATTGCATGTATGCCGTTCCATTGCAGCCTTTTCCTGTTCCTTATACATCGCAGAACGGCGCATGGATTCGTCAAAATCAATCAGGTGTCCGTCAAAGTCAGGCCCGTCAACACAGGCAAACTTTGTCTCGCCGCCAACCGTCAGCCGGCAGCCGCCGCACATGCCGGTACCGTCAACCATCGTTGCATTCATGGAAACAATCGTTTTAATGCCATAGGGGCGGGTCGTCTCACAGACAAATTTCATCATAATCATAGGGCCGATTGCAATTACAGCATCATACTGGTTCCCTGCGTCGATCAGCTCCTTCAAAACCTGCGTAACAAGCGCTTTCCGCCCATTGGAACCATCATCGGTAACAATATGCAGGTTTGTGCTGGCAGCACGCATTTCATCCTCTAGTATAATGATATCCTTGCTGCGGAATCCCGCAATCAGGTCAACCTCTGCACCCATTTCATGCAGCGCCTTTGCCTGTGGATAAGCAATCGCACAGCCCAGCCCGCCGCCAACGACAGCAACCCTTTTCAGGCCTTCCAGCTCACTTGGACGGCCAAGCGGTCCGGCAAAGTCGTGAATCGCCTCACCCTCCGCAAGCTCACTAAGCGCCTGCGTTGAAGCACCAGCCGCCTGGAAAATAATCGTGATCTCGCCGCTTTCACGGTTATAGTCCGCAATGGTCAGCGGGATGCGTTCCCCATCTTCATCCACACGCAGGATGATGAACTGCCCGGGCCTGCACTTTCGCGCAACGTGCGGCGCATCAACGACCATCAGCGTTGTATTGCTGTTCAACACCTTTTTTTTGAGAATTTTATACATCTTGCTTGCTCCCTCACTTTTCTGAGCGATTTTCTTTCACCATACCCGTGTGCAGAAATCTTTGCCGTATCCGCCCCTTCGTCCCGCCCGCAGGCGATGAATGGGAGTCCAGAGGGACAAGTCCCTCTGGCGCTGTCTGCGTAAGACCGCCCGCCGCGCAGGCGGATAAAGCGGCAATTTTAACGCTCGCGAGTATAGTATATCCCTGAATGCGAAAAATTGCAAGAGGTGCAATGCACAAAAGCACGGCAGCAGCTGCATTTCCTCCTCATCGCAGGGCCTTCCCTCCCCCCAGATTCCGCTTGCAGAAAAAGGGGAATCATGGTATAATTTAAGCAGCCTTCACGAAAGGAAGATGAAAATGGACGAACAAAAGGAGCAGTTACCCGCAGCAGAGGATGCTTTGCCGCCAGCGGAAAATGAAGAAGAACTCCCACAGGAAAACCGTATTTTCGGAATGCGCCGCCGCACATTCCATCTGGTAGTTGTCGGCTATGCGCTCGGGATCATTGCAGTCTCACTGCTGTGTATCGCTAAAGTGCTGCCGGAGGATACAGGAACCATCTTTCCCGGTTCCATCGGTGCAGCGCTCGGCTATTTTCTCGCGTGGCAGCTGGACAAACGCGATGCCGCACAGGCTTCTGACAAAACCGAACAGCCGTAAAGACGTATATTTTCAGCCGCCCCTTGCCGGGCGGCTTTACGTTATAAAAAAGCCACGTGTCAGGAAAGGCATCGCTTTCCGCACGCGGCAACATCGGTTCGCTTGTATAGAAAAAACGCGCCCCCGGAGGGCGCGGCTTTCAGGGGGAGCAGCAAGGTAAGGCACAGCCCTCCCCATCAGCTGTTGCATGGGAAGGAGGCTCCGGGCAAGTGAAACGAAGGGAACAAATCGGACACAGGATTGATTGGTATGGTTTTGGATAAGTGCTGCTCACCTTTTTGCTGTATTCGATTTTATTTGAATTCAATATACCACACACTTACTCATTCGTCAACAGAAAAATAACAAATCCCAGATTTTTTCACGTTTCGACCAAAAACACATCAGATTTTTGTGCATTCTCGTGTGAATCTGCCAGCAGCGCAGGCTGATTGGTTAGAAGTCCTAAGTTTCCAACGGCAGGACACGAAAAATATGGAAATTTCGGCTCTATAAATCATCAGCAAAACAGGATATAATAATCGTTAGAAGCTATGTCCGGGAAAAAACAAATTCAGGCGGTGCTTTCCGCACAAATCACGATGGAGATGATTTCAAAATGGCAACTTTAAGAAACCACCCGCTGCTCCAAACGGACAGCTATGGTAAAATTTTTTTGTATACGACGCAGGAGGACGTCGCCTGTGTGCCGCGCCACCGTATCCGTATGAGCGAACCGGTACGGCCCACCTGCCTGCTGAATGCAATCAAGACAGCATTGCTCCGTTTTCCTCATATGATGTTGGGCCTGGCAGCAGACACGACACAGTATAAATACCGTCTTTTGGTAGAAGATCCGGTTGTGCTGCCCTTTGATGGCGTTACCCAGCGGTACACAATCGGGTCGGAGGATACGCATGGCTATATGTTCTTGGCCGGCTATCATAATGACACGATTTTCATGGAATATCAGCACAGCATCAGCGACGGCCGCGGCTTTGAAGAATTTATCCGGTGCGTATTGTTCCATTATCTACTCGAGTGCGGACACGCAGTTGAGAATGATGGCACGATCCGCACGACGGAAACCGCTTATGTAACGGAAGAATCAGAGGACGCATTCCGCAAGCTGGATGAGATGGATCCGTCACCCGCAGGCATTTACCAGAAACCGGCCGCACTGCACGCAGATGGGCTTACCTGGGAAAATGATTCCCCCGAGGTAGTCACAGAAATTACGTTCCCGTTCTCCGCGCTGCACGCAAAAGCTAAGGAATATGGCGTATCGCCACTGTCTATGATTGCACCAATGTTCAGCCGTGCCTTTTATCAGAAGTTCGGCGAAGGGCACACCGAACCGGTTATCTCCGAAATTCCGGTTGACCTGCGCCAATTCATCCCCACGCTGACCACGCGTTATTTTGTCTGCTTTATTGATCTGCCTTATGAGGCAGAATACAACGATCTTCCGCTTCCGGAAGTCTTCCGCAAGACGAAGGATTTCCTAAACAGCCAAATGCAGACCGAACAGCTGTTGTACCGCGCCAAGCGTGCGAGCTCCGTCTGCCGCGAATTGCACGAACGCAATGCGCCCCTTGCCGAAAAGGAAGCCGAAGGCCGCCAGATCGCACGGCAGTTTGTACGGGATGATACGTTCTTGATTACAAATGTCGGACAGTTCAAGCTGCCCGAAAGTATGCGCCAATATGTAAAGGAATATGGCGCAGTCCTGCCGTGCAGCGTGCAGCCGTTCGCAATGCTTATCAGCTCATACAATGGCACAATGAAGCTCTCTGTAGCCCAGCGCGACCATGATTTCCAGGTCGTCACGAGCCTCCAGCAGATGCTGTCCAGCCTCGATATCCCTACGGAAATGTCAAGTTATCCATTCCTTGTCACACGGTATGACAGCGCGCTGAGTTCTATCCCTTATGTGCTTTAATAGCCCTGTTTTAATAGAATAAGTTGGCGCATCTGTCAAACAGAGTGCAAACGGGGGGCGATGGGTGAACGCACTCGAGGCTGATAACTGAACTGTGTAAACGGGTCGAATTTTGGCACCAGTGAGGGCATTTACACAGTTCATGCATCAGCCTCACGCACTCTCGCCCTCTTACATTACGGCGTGTTATGCGCAAACATCAAATCAAAATTCATGAAAATCTGTGCAACTTCTGCACGGGTAGCAGTTTTGCCCGGTTCCAAGCAGCGCGTGTTGTTGATCACTCTGCCGGACAGCAGGCCGCAGCCTACCGCCCATCGCAAAGACCCTTCTGCCCAGCCGGAGACGATATCGCTGTCCGAAAACACATCCAATGCACTTGAAATAGACACATTATACCCTTTTATACCCGCATAACGGTATAAAATTGCTGCCAGCTGTTCACGCGTAATGGGGTCGTTTGGCCCGAAGTTTCCATTGCTATAGCCGTGCATCACCCCCTGCGCAAAAGACCATGAAACTGCATTTGCAAACCAATCGAAGGGCCTCACATCAGGGAAATAAGCCATGCTGGTCATGGGACTTTTTTCGATATTATAGAGGATTTGCGCCATCATACCGCGTGTAAGCGGTTCCGCCGGTGAAAAGCAACCACTATTGCCTGTCATCATCCCTTTTTCAGTTACATATAATACAGCATTATAATACCATTCATTTGCTGAAACGTCACTGTATTTTGCAAAATAAAACATTTGATTTTCCATATCTGTTTGTGGAAATTGTATGTTTTTATTCGGTTCGGATTTTTTACTGTTTATGGTTTTATTTGAATTTTCCTTCTTTTCCGAGGAAGTGTCGGCGTCATGCTTATTATTATCGGATGTTCCTGGTGTTGGTTTCGGTTTTACAGGATTAGGCAAGCTGGGCAGCTCCGGAATTTCAGGGAATTCAGGCGGATCAGGCAGCACCGGTTCCTCATCTGTCGGACGGTCAGGCACGCGCTTATACGTAATCTTTGCGGAATTTTGGATAATAAGATATGATCCTTCTCGCCACCAATTCCTTTCAATTTCCAGCGGGAGCACCACTCTGTTATTACCGTCATTTCCCCTTACCACTGTAACAGTGAAAAATCTCGAATTGCCCTCCAAATCAATTACAGACGCTAAATAATCTCCCGGTTCTTCTGATGTAAATATTCCGGCATTTTCATTTATTGTGAGTTGAAACGGCATATCATTGCTGGCTGCAGCTGTACCAAACAGCAGCAGGCCAAGAACCGGGAGTGCGAAAAAACTGAAAATAAATCTTTTCATTCTCGTACTCCTTTTATTCCGACATAATACCAGCTGTATATATCGGTACAACTTGTGCTTCTAAATGATTTTGCCGGTTCAGGTTTCCGGACTGGACTGGCATACCGCTTTCTGGATCAAACCCAACAATCTCCCAAATTTCAACTGTAACCGGCCTGATTACTGTCGAATGCGGCACCTGAAATGTCAGTTTTCCCTTTTCATCTGCGATTGCCGTCATAAAGGGACTCACACCGCTTTGAACAATCTGAATCAGATATTTTGCATTTGCTTTTCCATGTATCAGCTCAGCCGTAGTTAGAACCTCTGTATTCGTAAATCTGATATCCAGCTCATTCGCTGTCTCGTTCCCTGAAGCTGTATCTCCTTGCAAAGAAAAAAGTGCCGCGGCAGTTTCCTTCTCCATGACATTTGTCCAATCAGACAGATGCGGCAGAGAAAAGGAAACGCTTCCGGCGCTTATTTTGCCTTCAACGTAGTCCTTACAATCTGTAGAAGTATCCACAACTACCGGTTCTCTATATGTATCAGAAACCGGGAATATTAAAAAAGCAGGGACTGCGCCCAAATCTATTTTTTCCCCAGCACTGCTGAAATAAATCTCATATACTTTTACCGGCAGGTCTTTAGAAAATGTCTTTATTCCAATATGAAGGACGGCATCAACACCGTCAAAATGGTGACTTGATATAACGCTGTATGGCAATGTTATATCAACCAGTTGCGTCAAAAATGTAATATCAAGAGCTTCCCTGTCTTCAGGCGGGTGCTTCCTGAGTGCTTCAATGACAGATTGATCCAAAGTTACAGAAATGCTTTCTCTCATCTCTGGCGATCCGATGGATTTGCTGTCAAATATAATCTGCCCCTCGGTCAATCCTTTTGAAATATCTCCGTCTGTAAGCGCTGCAAAAATATATGCAGCTGAATCTGCATTCGGGTCAGGAATGCCCGAAATAATGTTACTTCCCTCTTCTGCACAAATTTCCAGTGTCTGCAATGCAGCAGGAATCCCTGCTCCTGACGCCGTCCACCGTGCCCAGCCGTGGGAAACATTGCGTGATGACTCCATTTTGAAGATAATTTCTTCATTCCCTGGAACTCGTGGCGCAAACCCTTTTTGAACTTCCATGCAAAAATTCAAAATGCCGTTGTTTATTGCTATATCCAGGCTGTCTGACAGTCCAGAAGATGAAATCAATTTTATCCGCTCATCATTTGTCTTGATTGTAATGATGGGTTCCTGACTGACAGGCGTTTTTTCTTTGGCGAAAAATGTAATCGTCGTATTTTTATCTATACTTTCTTGATCGAGGCCAGTAATAACAGCAGTCCATTTTGAAAAGTTCTTTTCATCACTGTTATTTTCCTCCCTGAATGCAACTTGAATTGCTTCGTTGGCCGGTTCAATGAAAGCCTCTGCTGTAAAACCTGATTCCAACATAAAACCAATTGGTGGAATATAGTCGAGATAATTGATAGTGACTTTGTCCATTTGGATATGGCTGCTTCCGTCGCTTATAACAGTAATCGCAACCGGTTTTATAGGTTCCACTGGGTTGGCTGGTTCTGGAGTATAGGGCTCTGTCAATAATGTAATAATTGTCTCCGGGGCTGAAATCCTGTAGTTTATTACAGCCGTCCAGCAAATTTGATTGTTGGATTTTAATTCATTCGTCTGTTTGTCTGGTTCCAGCGTGAAGGTAATCACGGGATTCTCCTGATAGGAGTCTACAGGCCTTACTGTGCTGTCTGTAAAGATATCATAAGAATAGCTTGTTGAAAGATCTATGGCGGGCAGATTTGTCAGGTTTTCTGCCGAATCAGGCGCAGACTGCAAGATAACTTCCATTTTTTTCGCCGCAAGATGCAGCATTGTATCATCGGTAAACACGGCCGGATTCTCAATCGTTCCAATCCAAACAGCCTCCGTTTCTGCTGTTGGAGTTGTCTGCATCGAAAACGCGACACGGACATCCGGCGTAAAGATATCGGACAAAACAGGCATATATCCTTTTTTAACCGTAATGGTAAATGTACCGTCCTGCATATTGACCGTATTATTTTCAATATCAGTTTCGATTTCATCAACACCGCTTGCATCAACCGTTATCATTCGCTCAATTTGGTTTCGCCCGTCTGATTCAGCTTTCGTGGTAGAAAATTCCGCAGCTGCCGTCGTAAACATCATCACTAAAATTGTTGCTATTGACAAAACACTTACCATCGTCTTTTTCATTTTCATATATGCCTCCTCATGCTGTCAAAATAATGTGAATCGAATAGTTCCTTGTATGAGCCTCCCCTCGCTTAATCATGCTTTGGTTTGTGCCTCCACATTTTGAAAATACCACTCCTACTGTATCCGTTACAGGTCAATTCAGACGCAGGGTTTTTCCGAGATAGATAGTATCTTAAAATGAGCATGATTGTTATTTTTAGTAAAAATATACATTTTTTCTTCACTTTTCCATTTTATCATTATATGTATCTATTTGCAATCATTTTTTATAATAATATGTACAAATAGATAAAACTGCACAAATTTATGCAGAGAAAATATACATATCCTCCAAAGAAATGGATTCGCTGTGGGAACACTTCGAGGCGATTTCTGGAGACAAGGTCATGCAGTAAAAAGTAGCAGCAAGTAATGCGGCGGGTTTTTACTTCCTTCCATTAGAAAGAGAAAGGCCGTTTTGCTGTAAAAGGCAAAACGGTCTTTTCTCGATAATATTGAATTTTTCTATTTCAGCAGGCGGATTCATTTCAGATAACTCTTGAGCATTTGTGCTACCTGCGCTCTCATCGCAAAGCTGCCCGGGGATAATTGATTGTTAGAACCGTTCAAAATCCCCTTTTCAACTGCCCAGCAGATTGCCTGCTGCGCATAGTCACTGACAGATGCCGCATCAGCGAAACCAACGGTACTATCAGCCGGTGCAGGCTTCCCCTCATTACGCCAAAGGATGACTGCGATTTGCTCCCGCGTGATGTTATCATCCAGGCCAAACAAACCATTACCATAGCCGCTGACGATCCCCTCTGATACCGCCCAGGCCACCGCATTCGTAAACCATGCATCAGCCGGAACATCCGTAAATACTGTGCCTCCGCTTACAGCCGATTCGCCACGCATCCGATAGAATACACTGACCAGCATTGCTCGGGTCATTTTCCCTTCCGCGTCAAAATAAGAGGCCGTTACACCGCTCATCATCTGCTTTTCATAAACGTACTGTACAGCACTGTAGAACCAATCACTTTCGCGTACATCGGAAAATGGCAGCGCTGCAAACGCCTGACGGAATGATGCATCAATCGAAACAGCTCCTGATGGCATCGTAAACATGTATTGATTTCCGCCCTGCGCGGTCAACGTAATCGCGTTGCCTTTCTGGTCGCTGGCGGTCAGCCGGTCCAGCATATATCCCGCGTCCGGCTGGACTGTAACTGTTACCCGCTCGCCCTCGGTAGCTTTTGAAGGGCTGACCGAAACTGTCCCTCCGTTGGTTTGCGGTATCGAAATGCCGTTGCTTTTGGAGCTGTTTTTGTCAGTTGTTCGATTGGCAGAGGAATTCGTCGGGCGGCTTGTGCTGCTGCTTCCGCCCGAACCACTGCCACCAGTGCTTCCTCCTGTACTGCCGCTGCCAGAACCGCTGCCGCCAGTGCCTCCGCCTGTGCTGCCGCTGACCGCAACGTCATAGGTAATTGGGTCGCCCCCTGCGTTTTCGCCTGAAATGCCAACGGACAGGTTATCTCCTTTTTGAAGGACTTTGCCAACCTCCACGGTTTGTTCCAATGTGCCGTCACTGCCAACCGTAGCATCAAACAGCGTCAAAAGCACACCATCATCCCAGACCGCACAAAGGTAATAGCCCGGAGCAAGCTCCTGAATGGATACCCGAATAGAACTGCTGCCCGCCTGCCCGGAAGCAGGCTGCTCCGCAGCAAACGCAGGGAAGCCAAGCAGAAAACACAGGACTATGCCAATGAAGCACTGCAAAAAACCTTTCTTTTTCATGTGCTCCCCCTTACAGCTGCCTTACAGCAGTGGACAGAATCGGATTATTGGGAACACCGTTAGTAAAGGTCATTTCCGCCTCGGTTTCCCATACCTGAAGCATACTGCCAACCGGCGCGGAAAGCGACATGGTAACAACTCCGCTGCCCGGAACCTGCACCGATGTAATCGCGATAGAACCTACATGGCGCACCTGAATCGTCAGCCAGTGTCCACCCTCAATCCGAAGGGAAACCCGTTTGCCAAAACCACCGTTAGAGATTGTTAAATCCAGATCGTCTGGCGTTACAACGTCAGGGTTTCCGGGGGTTCCGGGATTCTCGGGGTTTTCAGTGTCGGGAGGAAATGTAGGTGTATTATTGGAAAAAGTGAAGTGAGCAGACCCGAGTTCCTGATTGCCTTCTGAAGCAACTGTCGCCCATTGTGTTTCCGTTCCGGCATAAGTGACCTCTTTTAAGCTGAAACAGTTTTTGAATGTGTCCTCATAAATTACCTTTAGACTAACCGGTAGGGAGACAGATGCCAGTTTTGTGCAACCGGAGAATGTTTTATAAAGACGAGTGATGCCCTCCGGTACAGTAACAGATGTTAAATTGGTACATCCTTCAAATGAATTCCTATACTGGCTATAGCCCGTTACACTTTTCGACAGTTTGACATCTGCCAGAGCAGTGCAACCGCTAAACGCCTGGTCTCCAATACTAATAACACTGTCTGGAATAACGACAGATTCTAGGGCAGTGCATCCATTGAATGCATTACTATTGATATCAGTAACAGTTTCTGGAATTTTCACATCCGTGATTTTGCTATTATCGGAAAATGAATATTGTTCTATTGTCTGTACTCCATGAGGAATATCAACATTTGTTATTCCTCTGGGGCAGAAAATTAGTTTCGATTTCTCCTTATTATATAAAATGCCATCCTGTGATGAATAATTCGTGTTTTTCTGGTCAACCTCAATCATAGTTAAACTGTCACAACCAGAAAGGGCTGCAAAGTAAGCATCTGCTATACGGTACACGCTTTCCGGGATAAAAATGTCAGAAAGGCTCGTACAACCACTGAATGCCCAATTTCCAATCGTACGTACACCGTTTGAAATAGACACCTCCGACAATTTTTCACAGTCTCTAAATGCACTTCCTCCAATAATGTTCACGCTTCCAGGAATCGTTACGCTCGTTAATCCATCGCAATTACTAAACGCAGAACTCCCTATACTGGTCACACTGGCTGGAATCGTTACATTTGTCAATCCATCGCAACCACTAAACGCAGAACTTCCTATGCTGGTCACACTATCCGGAATTGTTACACTTGTCAATCCACCGCAACCACTAAACGCAGAATTTCCTATGCTGGTCACACCGTTTTCAATTTGAAGTTCTTTAATCTTCCGCCGAAATTCATACCATGGAGAATCATTATAACTATAATTTTCCATTGCGCCGTCTCCGCTGATGACAAGCGTCCCGCCTAAATCATAGCCATCTTCATCTAAATCAGGCGTGTATGTCCATGTCACTCCGTCGCCACATGTGCCGGTCGTTGGCGTTTCATTCGCTGCCAGTGCAATGATTGGCAATACCGTTATTATCATGCACAAGCTAAAAAATAATGTTAGAAGCCTTTTTTCATATGTTCTATCTCCCTTTTTGTTTCTTGAATTCTTCAATCGCACACACTGGAATTCGCCATGGCTTGCCACGCCCATCTTGCTCTGCGTCTGGGAGTTTCCCTTCCCGGCACAATTTTGTCAGGTATGCTTGAGAATAACCTAAGATTTTAGCTGCTTCACTTGTCCATACATATTTTTCCACGTTTACACCTCCCCTCAATTATTGTAAAAGTATACTTTCCTGTAAGTTCGTATTCCTGCAAGGAGCAAATATTACCTATATTTTCTATTAAATGTTAAAAATATATCTGCGGCGGCAAACGCTTCTGGCCTTTGCCGCCGCAGTGTCTGTTGTTCATACTTCAATACATTCACCAATTTTATTGCTTCCAAGTCGTACAAACATATAAAAAGAGGCTGTCTCTTATGCTTTCTGCAAAGTCATAAGAGGACAGCCCCTTTTTCATTATAAACAATTAAACGGATGCGGTAAACCGCAGGAATGCAGTCGTCCCTTCCGGGGTGCGCTTGTAAACACCTGCGTGCTCAAGCACCTTCGCAAAGACTAACCCGACTTCCTTCTGCACAATGCTGAATGCATTTTCAGCATTGATATCATACTGCTTTGCAAACGTTTCCGCCCAGTCAGCGTGCTTGGCTGTACGTTCATCCGCACGGAGATCCGTACCTGCCGCCAGCTTTTCAGCCACCAGCGCCAGCTCTTCCTTCAGCCGCGCGGGAAGTACGGCCAGCCCCATCACCTCAATCAATCCAATATTTTCCTTCTTGATATGATGCAGCTCAGCATGGGGATGATATACCCCCAACGGATGCTCTTCACTCGTTATATTATTGCGCAGGACAAGATCCAGCTCAAATTTACCGTCCCGCTTACGCGCAATCGGCGTAATGGTATTATGCGGCTCCCCTTCGGTTTCCGCAAAAATAAATGCGCTTTCATCCGAATATCCACGCCATTTCATCAGGATACGGTCGGCAAGGTCAACCAGCCGTTCACTATCCTCCGAACGGAGACGCAGTACAGACATCGGCCATTTCACAATACCGGCCGCAACATCCTCATAGCCCTTGAACGTAACCGGCTTTTCCACAGGCGCACGCTCCATAGCAAAGGTATAATGCCCGCCCTGGAAATGGTCATGCGCCAAAATCGAACCGCCAACAATCGGCAGATCCGCATTAGAGCCAACAAAATAATGCGGGAACTGCGTCACAAAATCCAACAGCTTTCGGAAGCAGGCACGGTCAATCTTCATCGGCGTATGCTCAGCATTGAACACAATACAATGTTCATTATAATATACATACGGCGAATACTGCAAATACCACGGGCTTTCGTTAATGGTCACAGGCACAACCCGGTGATTCTGACGGGCCGGATGGTTTACACGTCCGGCATAGCCCTCATTCTCCTTGCAGAGCAGGCACCGCGGAAAATTAGACGCAGGCAGGTTTTTCGCCGCAGCAATCGCTTTCGGGTCCTTCTCCGGCTTGGAAAGGTTAATGGTTATATCCAGCTCCCCATATGGGGTGGCCGCTTTCCACTGCATATCCTTCGCAATCCGGTCACGACGGATATAATTCGTGTCCTGGCTCAGCTTATAATACCAATCGGTTGCAGCACGCGCATCCTGTTCCAGCAGAGCGCCGAATTTCGCACGAACCTCATGCGGCGGCGGCGTCAGACGGCCCATCAGCGCCGTATCAAACAAATCCCGGTATACTACCGAATTCTCTGCCAGCACACCGCGTGCATATGCATCATCACACAATTCATCCAGCACAGCTGCCAAATCAATATCTCCGTCCGTCTCTGCGGGCACTGTACAGGAATCCAGTTTCATAACTTCCAGAATCGAGTTTATCGCCCAGATCCGGTCACAGCTGTCAATCAGTCCGTTTCTTACTGCGTAGTCAACCAGTTTCCCGATTGCAGAATCAACCATGCCTTAGACCTCCTCAAAACCATGGGGATGATTTTTATGCCAGCCCCAGGCAGTCGAAATAATCGTTTCCAAATCGTCAAACTGCGGTTTCCAGCCAAGCACTTCCTTCGCCTTGTCAGAGGACGCAATCAGCTGCGCAGGATCACCGGCACGGCGCGGGCAGGTTTCTGCCGGAATGGGATGCCCTGTTACGTGACGGGCGCAATCAATGACCTCTTTCACCGTGAAGCCAACGCCGTTGCCCAGATTGAATACATTATTCTCCCCGCCCTTCATCAGGTAATCAAGCGCCAGAATATGCGCCTGTGCAAGGTCAGTAACATGAATATAGTCGCGGATGCAAGTGCCGTCCTTGGTCGCGTAATCATCCCCAAAAATCGAGATTTTCGCACGCTGCCCGTTCGGCACCTGGAGAATCAGCGGCAGCAAGTGGGTCTCTGGATTATGCGCCTCACCAATCGCACCGGAAACATGCGCACCGCAAGCATTGAAATACCGCAGCGCTACAAAACGCAGCCCATGCGCTTTGGAAACCCAAGACATCATTTTCTCCATCGACAGCTTGGTTTCGCCGTAGCAGTTGGTCGGGCAGGTGCGGTCACTCTCTAAAATCGGAACGCGCTCGGGCTCGCCATAAGTCGCAGCTGTAGACGAAAATACAATCTTATCCACATGATGCGCTACCATGGACTGGAGCAGCACCATCGTACCATACATATTATTATCATAATATTTCAGCGGGTCTGACATGCTTTCGCCAACCTGTGAGCTGGCCGCAAAATGAATCACACCGTCAATCGACTCTTTTTCAAATACTTCATCCAGCGCCTTACGGTCACGGATATCTACCTGATAAAACCGCGCTTTCGGATGAACCGCAGCCCGGAAACCCGTTTGCAGATTGTCAACAATTACAACATCCCGGCCCGCATCAATCAGCTCATAAACTGTGTGCGAACCAATATAGCCCGCGCCGCCAAGTACAAGAATTGCCATAAAAACACCTCTAAAATTATAAAACCTAACTTTTACACCATAGATATACAAAAACAAATCCCGCGGCACCGCAAAGACCCGGCAGTCCCGCCCGCCTTTTTGGCGGGACTGCCTGTCCCCGTATCCGCCCGCAGCATCAGCCCCAAGCCCCGTCCCGCCCGCAGGCGAAGCAGAGATGCGAATGCATCTCCGGGGTCTGGGGCATAGCCCCAGCGGGAGTCCAGAGGGCAGCGCCCTCTGGTGCCGTCCGCACAGGACGCCCCCCGGCGAGGGGTGCCGTCCGCATAGGACGCCTCCCCGGCGAGGGGTGCCGTCCGCACAGGACGCCTCCCCGGCGTGGGGTGCCGTCCGCACAGGACGCCTCCCCGGCGAGGGGTGCCGTCCGCACAGGACGCCCCCCAGCGAGGGGTGCTTAATCAATCAGGACTATGCCGCCTTCAGGACGGATGTTCAGCACCATACAGCGTCCTTCGCCCAGAACCGTTTCCATCCGCGCCTTGAAGTCCGCCAGCCTGTGCAGCGGCACAAACGCCTGGATCGTTCCAGCAAAACCACCGCCATGTACACGGCTCATCCCTTCGCCGCCCAGCGCCTCCTCTGCAACCGCCAGCGCAACCGCAACCGCCTGCTCCTTCGGATGAAGGGAACAGTAAATATTTTGCAGGTACATGTATGATGAGTGGCCGGAACGCTCCGCTAAACGTAGAAACTGCTGAAAATCTCCCGCATCCAACGCAGCCGCTTCTGCCGCCGCACGCTTGTCCTCCGCAAAAAAGTGTACCGCCCGCAGCACCGCACGGTCACCCACACGCTCACGCAGTGCCGGAAGGCTCGCCCGGAATTCATCCTCCGATACGTCCCGCAACACCGACTTGCCAAAGTAAGACGCTACCGCACCCATCTCCGTCGGAATCGCCGCATACTCATCCGTCAAATCTGCATGGTCCGCCCCAGTGTCAATAATACACAGCGCACACCCCGACTGCGTAAAATCATACTCTACCTTATGTACCTGCGGGTTCTCAATATCCGCAAAATCAATCGCTACCGCCGAACCTACCGCCGACGCCATCTGATCCATCAATCCGCAGGGCTTTCCAAAATATACATTTTCCGCATACTGGCCAATCTGCGCAATCTGTACCGCCGTCAACGCATCATGGCAGAACAAATGGTTGATCGTGACGCCAATCATCACCTCATAGGCCGCCGACGACGAAAGCCCTGAGCCGCCCAGCACGTTTGAGCTAACATACGCATCAAATCCGCTGACCGTATATCCCAGGCTCGAAATCTTTGCCGCAACGCCCCGCACCAGTGCCGCCGAACTGTCCCGCTCCCGTTCATCCGGGATCAGGTCAGACAGCGTGACCTCCAGCATTGGGTATCCCTCGCTCAGTATCCGAATCACAGAAGTCCCGTTTGGCGCCGCACAGGCCAACGCATCCAAGTTGACCGAAGCCGCCAGCACCCGTCCATGCTGATGATCGGTATGGTTGCCGCCCAGCTCCGTGCGCCCCGGCCCGCTGAACAGCCCCACCGGCGTATCCTCCGCCCGCGAAAAAGTCGTCAGGAACCCTTCTGCAACCGCCCGGACACGCTCACGCACACCAGGCAGCCCATTGTCATCACAGCAGTATATATGCCGCAGCCGTTCATCATAATTCCCGGCCGCAAGCCGCTCAAGTAATGTACTGCAAGGAATCATTGCTTGCTCCCTCCTTGTTTTTGATATAGGGAACTGTTCAGAAATAACTTGCGACAATCGCTTGCATCTTCGTCCGTCATACTTCGTTGTTATTCCTTGACAGGCGTCAGTCTGCCTGCGGAAAAGCGCCTCGTCTGACGAAAGAATCTGCGGCGCGCTTGTCTCAATTTATTTCTTCACAGTTCCTAGGTATCATACATCTATTTTAGTAAAATTGCAAGTGTAATTTTACTAAAATTTTCACAAACTTTTATCTCACGGCAGCGTGCTTTCGTGCAGGCCGGGAATCGCCTGCACGCTGCCACGCAGCACCAATGTCGGCGGCACGATCAGCTTGACCGGCAGCTCACGCAGCGACCCCACCCGCGGCATCCGCTCAACCGCCAACTGTACGGCCATACGCCCCATATCCTGCACATGCGTCGAAATCGAGGTCAGCGGCGGGTCAATCAATTCAGAAAGCGGCGTATCATTAAATGAAATAATGGAAACATCTGTCGGCACGTGGAGCCCGGCAGCCTGAAGCGCCCGCACAGTACCTATCGCATTCTCTTCATTCGCCGTCAGGAATGCGGTCGGCAGCGGGCTGCCGCTGCGCAGATGCCGCCCCAGCGCCGCAAGCGTTTCAGCAGCATTGGTCGGCACATCAATCAGGTATCGCGAATCGTATGCATTCCGCTCACTCATAAAGTGGATAAACAGCTGCCGCCGAAGCTCCGGCGCAGGCCGCTTCCAGTCATCCAGCTTGGTCGCCGGGCCGATAAAACCAATCTGCCGGTGCCCTAATTCAAATAAATGCGCAAGCGCCTGCTCAATCCCCAGCCGGTAATTGATCACCACAGAATCACTGCGCGCCTCATCCGGGGACGAATCCAGAAATACTACATTTTCCGACAGCCCATACAGCGCCTCGATCTGCTGCCGCGAAAAAATACCAATCGCAATCACGCCATCCAGCGCAGCAGGCAGCAGCTGGACAAAGCCCTCCGCCTGCTGCTGGAGCGGGATTAAGTCAATCCTGCGCTCCAGGCACTCCTGCGCGACAAAGTTCTTCAAATACAGGTAATACGGGTCATCCAGCTGCTCAGCAGGCGTCAGCATCTCTGCTACCCCCAGCCGCAGCGCCTTGCCGCCCCGGCTCTTCCGGTTCTTTTCATACCCGAGCGCCCCTGCCGCCTCAAGCACACGCTTGCGCGTTTCTTCACTCGCTGCCATCGTCGGGTCATTGTTCAGGATCCGGGACACCGTCGCCACCGAATAGCCTGAATAAGCGGCCAGCTCCTTCAGCGTTGCCATTTTACCAGACTCCCCCTCCTTCGCGCTTCCGCAAATTTTTACTTACACCTTATAGTTTACGGCACAACGATACCGGATGCAAGAGGGATTTTCACAAATTCGTCAGTTTTTTCGGCAATCAATCCAGTTGGTGACAAATTGGTTTCAGCAAATTTGTATAATCTTCCAAAACCTGAATATGGAAATTGTTTGAATTCTCTAAAAATTTAGTAAAAAGCAAGATTATGCTTGCTATTGGTTTTGCACAATGTTACAATCGAAGTACCAAGAGTGGGGAGGCGCCGCCATAAGGGTTCCGCCTATCCCACGAAGTGAAAAGAAAAAAGGAGAGATCAAACGATGAAACGAATGGTAGCATTGCTGCTCGCGCTGATGATGTGCTTCTCGCTTGCAGCCTGCGGCGGCAACGGCGGAAACAACGCACCGGCGACCGACAACGGTGGGAACAATGCGACACCCCCGGCAGACAACACCGGAACCGACACCCCCGCAGCAGATGGGGAGACCTACAGCATCGGCGTAGCAATCTACAAGTACGACGACAACTTCATGACGCTGTACCGCCAGGACATCCAGGCATATTTTGACGCCGAGAATGACAAGGCCGGCTACAAAAAGTACGACGTCACGATGGTTGACTCAAACAACGACATGGCAACCCAGACCAACCAGATCCAGACCTTCATCACCCAGAAGGTAGATGCAATCATCTGCAACCTGGTCCAGACCTCCTCTGCTGAGCAGATCGTAAACCTCTGTGTTGACGCAGACATCCCGCTGGTGCTCATCAACCGTGAGCCTCCCGGAGATGAAAAGGACGCTGACGGCAATATCGTTGACGAGACCGCCAAGGTCATCCTTGACAATCCGAAGGTTTGCTATGTAGGCGCAGACGCACGCCAGTCCGGTACCTATCAGGGCGAGATCATCGCCGAGCTGCCCGACAAGGGCGACCGCAACGGTGACGGCGTTGTCTCCTACGTCATGATTATCGGCGATCCGGAGAACTCTGACGCGCAGTACCGCACCGAATTCTCGATCAAGGCGCTCAAGGATGCAGGCATTGAGACCGAGGAGCTGGTTGCACAGGTAGGCAACTGGGATACCGCACAGGGCCAGACCATCGCGGCAAACGCGCTGACCCAGTTTGGTGACAAAATCGACGTTATCTTCTGCAACAATGACGGCATGGCGCTGGGCGCTTATGCATCCATCACCGCAGCTGGCCGCAAGGTCGGCGAGGATATCTACCTTGTCGGCGTTGACGCACTGGAAGAATGCGTGGAAATGGTCAACAACGGTACCATGACCGGTACGGTCAAGAATGATGACGTCGGCCAGGCAAACAAGGCCTGCGAGGTCACCATCGAGCTGCTTGAAGGCAAGGATATCCAGAACTACTACTGGGTAGACTACGCGAAGGTTGTAAAGGAGTAATCTCCCGCCTTCGCAGGCGAACCACAGAACCTGCGAACAATGGGTGGGCTGCAAAACGCGGCTCACCCATTTTCAAAATCGGAAGGGAGACTGACGAACCCCTTTCAGGCGCGGCGGGCGCGCCCCCCGCGCAAAGCAGCAAAGCAAGCACTGCGGCACGGCCGGGCTGTGCACCCGGCGGCAGTTTGTTTTTGATTTAGATGGGAGGTAAAGAGGCTATGTCGGAATACCGCCTGGAAATGCGGAATATCGTAAAAACCTTCCCCGGCGTAAAGGCGCTGAACGGAGCCCAGCTTCGCCTGCGCCCGGGCACGGTGCATGCCCTGATGGGCGAAAACGGCGCCGGGAAGTCAACACTGATGAAGTGTATGTTCGGCATTTACAAAATGGACGAGGGTGAAATCTATTATGAGGGGGAACGGGTCACCATTACCGACCCGCTGATGGCCCTGCATAAGGGCATTGCAATGGTGCATCAGGAGCTGCAGCCGATCCCTGCGCGCTCCGTAGCGGAAAACATTTTCCTGGGACGCTACCCGCTCAAGCGGGTGCTCGGCATCCCCTTTGTGGATCATGATAAGATGAATGAGGATACGGCGGCACTGCTGAAAAAAGTACGCATGAATTTCGACCCGAAGCAGAAAGTCGGCACGCTGAGCGTATCACAAATGCAGTCGGTAGAAATCGCAAAGGCTGTTTCTGCAAACTGCAAGGTACTGATTTTGGACGAACCGACCTCCTCACTGACGCAGAATGAGGTCGAGGCACTTTTCCGCATTGTGGAGGACCTGAAAGCAGAAGGTGTTTCCATTGTCTATATCAGTCATAAAATGGATGAGATCCTGCGCATTTCGGATGAAGTCACCATCATGCGGGATGGGCAGTATATCGGTACTTGGGAGGCCAAGGGGCTGACCACGGACTTCATTATTACAAAAATGGTCGGCCGTGAGCTTACCAACCTGTTCCCGCCGCGCGAGAACACCCCCGGCGAGGTGGTCTTTGAGGTGGAGGATTTCACTTCTATCAACCCCAAGAGCTTCCGCAATGTCAATTTCACGCTCCGAAAGGGTGAAATCCTGGGGGTAGGCGGCCTGGTTGGCGCACAGCGCACCGAGCTGATGGAGGGACTTTTCGGCACCCGCAGCCATATCAGCGGCACGGTCAAATACAAGGGCGAACCCATTGACATCCGCCGCCCGAAGGACGCAATCGACCGGGGCATTGCGATGCTGACCGAGGACCGGCGCGACACGGGCATTATGGGGGTACTGTCCATTGCGGACAACATCTCTATCGCATCACTCCGAAAATATCTTGATTTCGGCTTTTATTTGAACAGCAAAAAGGTAGAGGCGCTCGTACAGGATAACGTCAAAAAGATGGCAATTAAAACGCCGAGCTCCAAAACGCAGATCCAGTCGCTGTCCGGCGGCAACCAGCAGAAGGTGCTGATCGGGCGCTGGCTGGCCAACAACCCGGATGTGCTGATTTTGGATGAGCCGACCCGCGGCATTGACGTGGGCGCAAAATATGAAATTTACTGCATCATTGCGGAGCTGGCCAAGCAGGGGAAGAGCATCATTATGATTTCCTCTGAAATGAGTGAGCTTATCGGTATGAGTGACCGCGTAATGGTCATGTGTGACGGCCGCGTCACCGGCTTCATTGACGGCAGCGAGGCCAACCAGGAGAACATCATGGCCCTTGCCACCCAGTTTGAATAAAGAGGAGGACGAAATCATGGGAGGAACTAATAAGAGGTCCGATAACGTCGTGCTGAAGTATATCGGCAACAATATCATTGTATTCCTGCTGCTCGTTGTGGCCGCGTTCGTTGGCATCACGAGAGAGAATTTCATTTCGTGGAGCAACTTTAACAACCTTGCTTCCAATACGGCGGTGCGTTTCCTGATTGCGCTCGGTGTTTCCGGCTGCCTGATTACGAAGGGTACTGACCTTTCTGCGGGCCGCGCCACTGGCCTTTGTGCCTGCCTTGCAGGCGTGCTGCTCCAGCGTGTTGATTATTCAGGGCGGCTGTTCCCTGGCCTGCCGGAATTTAACCTGTTCACCGCGCTGCTGGTCGTGCTGCTGGTCGGCGGACTGATTGGCCTGTTTAACGGCTTTATCGTTTCTGTCGTCAAGGTACCGCCTTTCCTCGCTACACTGGGCACACAGACCATTGTTTACGGTATTGCGCTGGTCTTTACGAATGCGTCCCCTGTCGGCGGCTTCAAGGAAAGCTACACTAAATTCTGCAACGGCAAAATCCTTTCCTTTGGCTCATTTGACGGCATCACTTATCTGATGATTATTGCAGCGATTTCGGGCGTATTCTTCTGGCTGCTGTACAACAAAACCACGCATGGCAAATATATGTACGCAATTGGCGGCAACGAAAGTGCGGCAGAGGTTTCGGGTGTAAACACGGTCCGTTCCAAGATGATTATTTATACGCTCGCGGGCGTTATGTACGGCTTGGCAGGCTATCTGCTGGCGGGCAAATCCGGCGGCGCTTCCTCTGGCCTTGGCATGGGCTACGAGCTGGAAGCAATCGCAGGCGCTACCATCGGCGGCGTTTCCACCACTGGCGGTATCGGTACGGTGCCTGGCATTCTCGTCGGCGTACTTGTTTTTGAGCTGCTCAAGATCGTGCTTCAGTTCCTTGGCGTAAACCCCTATTACAATTACATTGTACAGGGCATTGTCATTATCGTCGCGGTCGCACTCGATATCCGAAAGTATCTCGCAAAGAAATAAACCCAACGCATCAAAAGCCCGGCATCCTATCGTCTGGATGCCGGGCTTTTCGGTGCGCAGAAATGCGGCGGGGGCCCTACGCGGGCAGCGGCAGGGCTCTGCCCTGCACCCGCGATTT
>CAJUSB010000024.1 GCA_910589115.1 uncultured Clostridia bacterium
CCAGCGGGTGCAGGGCAGGGCCCGCCGGGAGTCCAGAGGGCAGAGCCCTTTGGCGTATGCGATAGCACCGTACCTTATGCTTCCTCGGCCGTTTCTGCGGTGGGTTCTTCCGTTTCCTCTGCGGGTTCGACCGGCGGCTGGTACGGCTTGTAACGGCGGCTCGTGACCGTTACACCACGCAGGAACGACGAAAGTTCATGGTTCATTCCGTCACGGCGCATCCGCCAGCGCCAGTTTTGACCGCCAATCGTTGCAGGCTTGTTCATGCGGGCATCTGCACCCAGGTTCAGTACGTCCTGCATCTGCGTCATGGCAATGGAAGCCGGGGAGAAGAACAGCGTCTTAATTGCCGCCCATGCAAGCGGTTCATGGCCGTTCCACCGGATGTAATCGCGGGCAAAATCAGCGTCCGCCAGGCTGCACAGATCCATGATCTGCTCGCATATCGTCTGGCTGTCATGCGTTGATGTGTAAACAATCGAGTTCGGTACATAGTTGTGCGGTAAGTGGCAGTTGTCTTCCCAAGAGTTGAAACCGAAAATCATGACCCGCATCCCCGGGAAGCCGCTTTCATCCAACAGCCTGCGCACATCGTCAGTGATAATGCCCAGGTCTTCCGCAATGATCGGGATTTCACCAAGCGCCTTTTCAATCGCCTTGAAAAATTTCATGCCCGGGCCCTTCTGCCATTTTCCCTTGACCGCAGTCTCTTCCCCTGCGTCAACCTCCCAGAAAGACTCAAAGCCACGGAAATGGTCAAGACGTACCACATCGTACAACTCCATATTCTGCGCCATACGCCAAATCCACCATTTGTATCCGTCCTTTTCCAGCGCAGCCCAGTCATAGACCGGATTCCCCCAGAGCTGCCCGGTTTCAGAGAAATAATCAGGCGGTACGCCAGCAACCTTTTTAGGCGAAAAATCACTTTTCAGCTTGAAAAATTCCGGGTTCGCCCATACGTCAGATGAGTCAGGGGAAACATAGATCGGGATATCTCCAATGATCTGTACGCCGTTCTGGTTCGCATATTTGCGCAGGGCGTGCCACTGTACATGGAATTCATACTGCAAAAAAGTGCGGAATGCAATTTCATCCTTCAGCGCTTCCCGCGCTGCGGCCAGTGCCTTTGGCTTGCGGTGTAATACATCACTGTCCGGCCAGTCCCAGAGGGCTGCACAGTCGTATTTTTCCTCGCGCAGGGACATAAACAGCGTGAAGTCCGGCAGCCAGCTCTTTTCCTGCTCGGCATACGCATCGATTTTCTTTTGCAGCTCTGGGGTGACACGGGCAAAAGCCTTGCGCAGCACCGGGAAACGCAGGTCTTCGATTACATCAAAATCAACCTGGTCGGGTGAACCCTTTGGGTCTGCTTCACGTGCTTCCTCCGGCGTCAGCAGCCCATCTTCCACCAGGGTATCCAGGTCAATGAGCAGCGGGTTTCCAGCCGCCGCCGAAAAACACTGGTAAGGTGACGCGCCAAAGCCAGTACGGCCAAGCGGCAGCACCTGCCAATAGCGCTGCCCCGCATCGCGCAGGAAATCGACAAAGGCATGCGCATCCGCGCCCATTGTGCCGATGCCATAGGGCGACGGCAGGGAGGTGATGTGCATCAGCACACCGCTGGTGCGTTCAAACATAATAAAAATCTCCTTTTTCCAGAAAAAATCGCACAGAAAATCCGGCAGGGCGACCGGCAGCGGTAGAAACAGCGGCCCGGCGCTTCTGCCAACCTATATATTATAAAGCCTCCTCTGGGAAAAGTCAATTTATCCGCAGATGTGGATGCATAATTTATGCGCTTGTACAAAATTGTGCATTTCTTTGAAAAACAGAGGTTTTTTGCTTGCATTCCGGCAGGATTCTCGATATAATAGGGTATCATCGGAACTAGAACTACAATCTTTGGCAGGAGGTGAAGCTGCCGGTGCGGATGCGAAAAAAGAAAAACCTGGAGGCCCGGCTTGCGCGGTGTATGCCGGTTTTTGCGGCGGAGCCAGCCGCGCGGCGCGGCGCGTGGAGGGCATTGTTTGGGAATGACAACCCGCTGCATCTGGAAATCGGCTGCGGCAAAGGCCGCTTTGCGCTGGAAATGGCCCGGCTCCATCCGGAGATCAATTTCCTTGCAATCGAGCGTGAAGAGGGGGCGCTGGTCATGGCCACAGAAAAGGCGATGGAGGCCCAGCTGCCCAACCTGCGGTTCCTGTCGTTTGACGCTGCGGCGCTCGGTGAACTTTTTGAAGCAGGGGAAGTTGACCTCATTTACCTGAATTTTTCCGATCCGTGGCCGCCGAACCGCCAGCGAAAGCGCAGACTGACGTGGCGCGCATACCTTTCCGTGTATGATCGGATTCTTTCCGAAGACGGCGCAGTCTTTTTCAAGACGGATAACCAGCGTTTGTTCGAGTGGTCGCTGGGGGAGATTTGCCAATATGGCTGGCTCCTGCAAAATATTTCGCTCGATTTGCACAAGAGCGATTTTGACAATGTGATGACCGAATATGAAGAAAAATTTTCTTCCCAGGGCAGCCGGATCTACCGTTTGGAAGCACGGCGCAGAATTGACAGAAACCTCTTGAAATAAGAAGCTGTATTCACGAGCCTTAAACGGCGTTTGAGCGGCATACGGCACGGCCATGCTGAGCCGCTTTTCCTTGAAATCCGCCAGGATTCCTACGGAAAAGCCTTCTCACCTGTCTGCGCCAGCGATTGCCTATATACCGTATCAGCTTATGGATCAAGGTTTTGAGAGCACTGGAAAATGGACTCCGATATACGCGCACGGGCGTGCAGAAAGGGAACCCAATGAGCCAAATTTTAACGAAGCGGCTGTTGCTGCGGACGTTGAACATGGAGGATCTGGATGACTGTTTTATGGCTTCCATGAAGCCGAGTGCGGGCTGGAAGCCCCATGGGACAAAAGAAGAGACGCGGCACCTGTTGGAAGCCGTCTATATCGGCAAAGAGAACATCTGGGGCATTGTGCTGCGGGACAGCGACCAGCTGGTGGGTTCCATCGGTCTGGTGCGCGACCACAAGCGGGAATATGACCGTGTGCGGTCCATTGGCTATGCCATCAATGAGGACTGCTGGGGGCGCGGGTATATGACCGAAGCGGTACAGGCTGTACTTTCCTATGGTTTTGAACAGAAACGGCTGGCAATGGTGTCGGCTTATGCGTACCCGTGGAATATTGGCAGCCGCCGGGTGCTGGAGAAATGCGGTTTCCAGTATGAAGGTACGTTGAAATTAGCTGCCAAGCTGTATGACGGGAGCATCTACGACAACGATTGTTTTGCGATTACCCGCGAACAGTGGGTGGATTGGGTGATTGAAAACCGCTGATATATTTTCCCGGCGTGAGAGGGGCGCGGGGGCATTGGTGCTGCCCGGCCCGGGCTGCGGACAGGATACATAAGAAAGGTGCTTTCTCTTTATCAAATCAGAGAAAGCACCTTTTTCAATGATAAACGGCAGTCTCCGCGCGAACGGCAGGGAGACGGTGCCCGTTACGCTGGCAGGACCATCAGCTGTTTTGGCGCTTCGGTCAGGTTGACGCAGCCGTCTTCAATTACGAACAGCATATCCTCAATTCGCACACCAAATTTTCCGGGCAGATAGATGCCGGGTTCTGCGGTCAGCACTGCACCCGCCGGGATAGCGCGTTCGCCGCGCTGGGAGGCACGCGGTTCCTCGTGGATTTCCAGCCCGACACAGTGGCCGAATCCATGCCCGAAGGCTTCACCATATCCGGCGGCGGCGATTACCTCGCGGGCAGCTGCATCAATCGACTTTCCGGACACACCGGCTTTTGTGGCGGCAATCCCTGCGAGCTGTGCGTCCAGCACAGTGCTGTAGACCCGTTCCATTTCCTCTGTCGCATATCCCACAGCAACCGTGCGCGTCATATCTGAACAGTAGCCCTGATAAATACAGCCGAAATCCATGGTCACAAAATCGCCGGGGGCGATTTTTTTTTCGGTCGGTACGCCGTGCGGCTTGGAGCTGTTTTCACCGGATACGACGATTGGGTCAAAAGACATATTTTCTGCACCGTAGTGCAGCATTAAATAGGTCAGCCGTGCGGCAAGCTCCTTTTCGGTCACGCCTGTGCGGATCTCATTCAGAATTTCGGAAAAGGCCTGCTCGGCAATCCGCTGTGCCGCTGCAATCTGCTGAACTTCTTCATCGGTTTTGCTCGCGCGCAGGTCGGCAACCGCGTGTCCGAGCGGGACGGCTTGGGCCTGCAAGCCATGTTCCCAGCGGCGGTATTCGGCACAGGTAAGCGTTTCGTCTTCCAGCGCGATTTTCTTTACGCCGTCCTGCGCGGCCAGTGCGTTGACTGCCTCGGTGTAGCTTTCGCTGATTTTGATTTCCCTTACATCGAAGCCGGTGATCTGCTGGCGTGCGGCTTCCACATAGCGGAAATCGGTCAGGTAAACGGCCTGCTTCTCCGAAAGATAACAGACCCCGGCGCTGGACTGGAATCCAGTGGCATAGCGCCGGTTAACGGCGCTGGTCAATACCAGCGCGTCCGCGCCATTCCGGGCGGCCCGGAGTGCATGGATCCTCATTCTTCCAGCAGGGCCTTTACGGCGTCCACAGCCAGCAGATAGCTGTTTTTGCCGAATCCGGCGATGGAACCGGCGCAGACCGGGGCAATCACGGACACATGGCGGAATTCTTCCCGCGCGTGGATATTGGACATATGCACTTCAACGGTGGGCAGGCGCACGGCAGAGATTGCATCGCGGAGTGCATAGCTATAGTGCGTATAAGCGCCCGCATTGATAATAATGCCGTCACATTCTTCCATTGCGGCGTGCAGGCGGTCAATCAGCGCCCCTTCCGAATTGGATTGGAACACGCTGCATTCCATCCCTAACTGGCTGCATTTTTGTATGACCTCTTCATTGATAGCCGCAAGCGAGTTGCGGCCGTAAATCCCGGGCTCCCGGACGCCGGTCAGGTTCAGGTTAGGGCCGTGGAGCAATAAAATTTTCTTCATAACGAAACTCCTTCGTATAGCTTTTTCATCGTCAGCGCGTCCTCTGCCTGTGTACCGGCGGACTCGCAAATAATGGTTGGTTCGTAATCCCGTTCGCGCAGCAGGTGGGCGAGCGGGGCAAAGTCGGGGCCGTAGCGTTCATCGGCAAAGGTCAGGTGGCGCACCTCGCCTTTGCTGCTGTATTCTATTTTGGAAAAATGGATATGCAGCCTGCGGGCGCGGTCCGTGCCGATGCCGTTTTCAAACAGGTCGAGCACGGCGGCGAATTCCTCATAGCTGCTGCAATGCCCGCCGGTGCGTGCGTTCAGGTGCCCGAAATCGATGCAGGGCAGCAGGCGGTCATCCAGTGCGGTCAGTTTGCAGACTTCTTCTGCCGAACCGATGACACTTTGTTTTCCCATGGTTTCCAGGCAAAGCGTCTGTGTGAACCTGGCTTGTTCCAGTGCGTCCAGCGCCAGGCGGACGTTTTCGCGGGAGTGCTGCATTGCCTTGTCGCGGGACTGTTTGCCAACGCCGCCGCAGTGGACGACCATCCGCTGTGCGCCCATTGCGGCGGCGGCTTCGCAGCTCTGCAGCAGATAGCCAATATTTTTTTCCTGCCGTTCGGTTTCACCGGAGGCAAGATTGATATAGTAGGGGGTGTGCAGTGAGAGTGCAACCCCGTGTGTTTGGGCGGCTTCCCCGATTTTGCGGGCGGTTGCCTGGCCGATGTTCACGCCTCTGCCGCACTGGTATTCGTAGGCGTTGAGGCCGAACCCGGCGAGCCATGCGGGCGCATCGGCGGACGCTTTCAGCCCGGCGGCAGAGAATGAATCGGAATTTCCGGCGGGGCCGAAACGGATCATGGGCGGTCCCTCCTTCTTTTTCGTTTTCCCATAGAGATGAATGGTTTTTCCAGTTGGTGGCGCATGGAAATCCAGAGGTCGTTCCGGTTAATGGAGCGGACAAAACAGGTAGTAGCGCCGACGCAATTTCCCCCGAAGGTGTCGGTATAGATCTGGTCGCCGACGACTGCGATCTGCCGGATGGGCAGGTCAAGGGCGCGTGCGCCGCGGCGGAACCCGCGGGAGAGCGGCTTTACTGCGCGGTGCAGGAAGGGCACGTCAAGCGGCTCACAAAAGCGTTTGACGCGGCTTTCCTTATTATTGGAGAGGACGAGCACGCGGACGCCTGCGGCCTGTAGGGAATCGAGCCAGGGGCGGACCGTTTCGGGCGGCAGGGGTGCGCGGCTGGAAGCCATGGTGCCGTCGAGGTCGACGAGCATCCCACGCAGGCCGTGTTCCTGAAAGAACGCGGGCGTAATTTCATAAATGGAATCGAATACAAAATCGGGAATCAGATACATTTTCATCACCAATCCTTTGGATGGGGCTTATGGCGTGCATACCGTTAGGCCCCTGCGCGGGGAGCGCCGAGGGCGCCGCCCTCTGGACACCCGCTGGGGCGGGGCCCCAGACCCCTTGAGATGCTGGCGCATCTCTCCCTCGCCTGCGGGCGGGACGGGGGATACAGGCGCTGTGGTCTGAATGCCGGTTAGCCTGCATATAGTATTGTAATGGATTTTACCGGCAAAGTAAAGGAGCGAATGCCATGCAGAATATTATATTAGTCACGATGGACGGCGACAGTGCGCAGCTGCCGAAGCCGTTCAAAAAACGGCTTTGTTTTTCGCACTGCCTGTCACCGGCGGGGGCGCTGCGCAGGCGGATCGCAATGCTCGAGCCTGCAAACAGCATTATGGGGGTATCCGACCTGGTTGCGCTGGCGCAGGAGGCGGGCGGAAATGTCAGCCGCCTTTGCACGGATTTGGTCGCAGAGGCGGAGGAGCTTGGTAGCCCGGGGGTTTTTTTGGATTTTGAGCAGAATTACCCGCTGATGCAGGATTTCCTGGCGGAGGCGGATGAAGCGCTGGCGCAGGCGCGCATTCCGCTGTATGTGCCGGAGCGCTGTGCAAGGGGGCTGCGTTATGCCATAGCCGTTTGTGAGGCGGCGGTAAGCGGCGGCAGCTTTGACCGCCGGGTCGAGGATTTGCTGGGCTGTTATGGGCCGCGCCGGGTTGCGGCAATGCTTCAGCCGATTTGCGCGGGGTTTGATTTGCCGTCAGAGGGTGCATCCGGGCAGGAGCTTAGTTTGACCGAGCTGGCCGAGCTGCGGGCACGGTATCGGGCGCAGGTCTATTTTTCCAAGGAACTCTGTGCAAAATACTTTACTTATATGGATGAACGTGCGCAGGGACATTTTATTTTGTTTGACGACAGGAGTACGATGCAGGAGAAAAACCGCCGTCTGGAAGCCCTTGGCATAACGAGTTTTGTCCTTGCCCGGGATGCGCCGCTGTTCCTGTAGCCGCCGGAACCGTGCGGATGGTTAGGCATCCCCGTCCGGCTGTGCGGGGATGGTGATTTCTTCGGTTTTTCCGCGTACAAGCGCAATCAGCGCTGCCGGATCGGTTTCGATCTGGAAGCCGATTTTGCCCGCAGATACCAGGATTGTGGGAACTGTTTCCGCAGTTTTGTCGAATACGGTTGGATATGCTTTTTTCATCCCCACCGGGGAGCAGCCGCCCCGGACATAGCCGGTCAGCGGGAGTAAATCTTTTACGTGTACCATTTCGACGGCTTTTTCCCGGACGGCCTTGGCAGCCTTTTTCAGGTCGAGCGCTGCCGCTACCGGGATGACAAACACATAGTAACCACCGCTTTTGCCTTTGGCAACCAGCGTTTTGAATACGTGCGCGGGGTCCTGCCCCAGCATTGCGGCCACGGTCAGCCCGTCGGCCGCTTCTTTTCCGTGCGGATATTCATGGGCCGTATAGGCGATTTTATGCTGTTCCAGAATCCGCATTACATTTGTTTTTATTTCTGCCATAGATTGTTCCTTTCCCCAAAAAACAGGTTGGAATTGCTTTCCGGGTTTGTGACGGATGAGTCAAAAATTGTAAAAGCTTAAAGAAAAACCCTTGACTTTATGGGGTCGATATGTTGTGATATTAACGCCCCCTAAAAGTGAGGTGATGATGTTGGGGAGTAAAAAAATGGGACGGCCTACTGACAACCCAAAGGACATTTCTCTGAAAGTACGCCTTGATAAAACGACAGCTGGAAAGCTGGACGAATGTATTAGAGAACTCGGCGTATCAAAGGCAGAGGTTGTTCGGCGAGGTGTCCATAAGGTACATGACGATCTCGAAAAAAAATGAAGGAAGTGGCGCAGACTTACCAAAGCAACACGCCACTTCCCCAAAACGCCGACCATTTCCTAAGAGGACAACGGGAAAATTGCTCAAAGACGGGAAAACTGCTCAAAGAAAGGCGGCTTAAATATTATACCATAAGTCAGCCTTTCTTTGCAAGCAAAATCGGCGAAAAAAAGAAAGGATGGTTCAAACCATGGAAAACATTCTGGAAATGCTCTATAATCTGCCGCATGGAAGGATTCACAGGCAAGATTCAGCGTTTGTCCGGACGGCTCGGATCAAAAACGAATATTTGGAGCTGCTCACTGCATCTATGACGGATGAGCAAAAGGAACTGCTGGAGGCATATTTTGATGCTGACAGCGAAATCGAGAGCATGAAAAATTTTGACCGGTTCCGATTTGGGTTTCATTTCGGGGCGCAGCTTATGGCGGGATTGATAGAGGGCAAGGGTGATGTGTTATGAGGAAATCCATGCTGAAAGACCTCTATTTTGGTGAAATCAGTCCTTGGGAGCGTGAACGTGAGTGTGTGCGCACTTGCGAATACAAGGATCTTGTCAACAAAACGATAGCCATAGGGGAATACTTCAAAAGCCTGTTGTCATCCGAGGAGTATGCAAAGCTTGAGGAAATGAAAAATTTGCAGGCGCAAATCGACCTGATTGAAAGCGCAGACCTTTTTGAGTATGCCTTTCGTACAGGGGCATTGATGATGATTGACATATTCTGCTGTGATGGAAATAATTGACCAGACGGCAAAGCAAATAGTACACAAGGCGAAATACATTAAAGATTGCTTGTCAAAATTTGCTTGCCTGACCTGCTATTTGTGTGTTATACTGAAAGCATCAAAAGGCTGAAACGGGCCTGTTGAGAGAATACATGAAGAGGTGAGGCAAGATGAAAAAGGGTTTGGCAATCGGTGTATTTGTTCTGGGGATCCTGATGACCGGTATCAGCATTACAACCATGGTGCTTGGCGCGGTCGGCATGGGCAGACGCCGTATAGAGTAATCGAAAATAAACCGCCTGCTGAGTATTTGGCAGGTGGTTTTCTGTTTCCTGCGGAAGGATACAAGGGGCCGATTTTGGCGCTGGCTGCATGGCAAAAGGGGGCGTATGGAGAAGAATTTGAGATTCCTTCTTGTTTTATTTTGGAAAATGCAGTATACTATGATATAATATGAAAGATAAAACCTGTTCGGAAACCGGCGGAGCGCCGTCAGGCAAGAGGGATTTCCGTCAGGCGAGAAGATTTGGAGGAAATCAGATTGCTGTTGAATTCAATCATGAACGGAGGCATTCGCGGGCTGATCGTTACGCTGCTTTTGACGCTGCCAGCCATTGTTCTCTGCTTGTCCGTGCATGAGACTTGTCATGGACTTGCGGCCTATGCGTTAGGCGACCGCACGGCTGCGAGCCAGGGCCGTCTGACGCTTGACCCGATGGCGCATATTGACCCGATGGGTTTTCTCTGTATGCTGTTTTTGGGATTTGGCTGGGCGCGTCCGGTGCCGGTGAATTGTGCGAATTTCAAAAACCGGCGCACGGGTATGGCGATTGTTGCGGCGGCAGGCCCGGCCTCAAACTTTGTGCTCGGATTTATCGGATACTTTGTTTATTTTGCAGTCACTTATTTTACGGCGGATTTTACCGGTGTACCGGGCTTGTTTACCTGGGTAATCGGCCAGTTTTTCCGTTATTTGGCTTCGCTGTCCATCGGGCTTGGTGCGTTTAACCTGCTGCCGGTCTATCCGCTGGATGGTTCGCGGATCGTAGACGCATTCTTACCTCTCCGCTGGTCAATGAAGCTGCGGGAATATCAGAGTGTCCTGCTGCTTGGCCTGGTTGCGCTGATGTGGTTTGGCGGTACAAGCATCCTGATTGGTACAGTAAACCAGTGGGTGTTCCGGGCTGCATATGGGCTGTTTACTTTATTTGTATGACGGAGATGACTTTTCATCTGGACGCTTTCGAGGGGCCGCTGGATCTGTTGCTGCATTTGATTGCAAAAAACAAGGTGTCAATATATGACATTCCGATTGCAGAGATTTGCGAGCAGTATATGGCCATTCTGGAAGAAGCGCAGCGGATGGATATGGATGTTGCGGGTGATTTCATTGCGATGGCGGCACACCTGATCCTGATTAAGTCGAGGATGCTGCTCCCGGCAGAGGAAGAAGAGGAAGAGGAAGACCCCCGCCGCCAGCTGGTAGAAATGCTGCTGGAATACCAGCGGATCAAGGAAATGACGCCGTATTTCCGTCAGCAGACCGAGCTGGGCCGTGATATTTATGTGAAGCCGCCCGAACCGCTGAACCGGGATGCACCGATTGAATACCATCATTCGGCGGCTGACTTAGTGCGGGCGGCGCGGGCGTTGTTGGAGCGTGCGCAGCAGCGTGTGCCGCCGTCGGCCAGTGCATTCAAGGGGATTGTTGGCCGTGAGCCGGTGCCGGTGGACGGCAAGATTACGATGATTCTGCGGCGGTTCCTGCAACATACGCGGCTGCGCTTCCTGCAATTATTTGCGGATGCGCAGAGCCGTTCAGAGATTGTTGCAACATTCCTTGCGGTGCTGGAGCTGTCGAAAACGCGGCGGCTGATGATTGAAGGCGAGGGGGAAGACGTAGAGCTGTATTTAACGGACAAGGAGGCCGCCGATGAATGAACTGGAGGCGCGGCTGGAAGCGGTGCTGTTCGCATCGGGGGACGCGGTCGGGGTAGACCGTTTATCGGAGGCGCTTGGCGTATCGACAGATTTAATCTATGCAACCGCCGAATCTCTATCGAACCAGTATGATTTCGGACATCGCGGCATCATATTGGTGCGATTAGAGAACCGGTTACAGCTAGCGAGCCGTCCAGACTTTGCGGAGGATATCCGCCGGGCGACGGAGAACCGTCGGCCTCCCTCTTTAGGGCCTGCGGCGCTGGAAGTATTAACGATTGTAGCATACCGCCAACCGGTCACGCGGGCATTTGTGGAGCAGCTGCGCGGCGTAGATTCGGGCGGCACAGTAAACTCTCTGGCAGAAAAGGGCCTGATAGAGGAAGCGGGGCGGCTGGACGTTCCGGGCCGCCCCATCCTGTACCGCACAACGGAAGCCTTTCTGCGAGCGTTCGCCATCTCCAGCCTGGACGAGCTTCCGGCCCTGCCTGCGCTGCAAACCGAAAACGAACAGCTCACGCTAGACGACCTTGCCGCAAAGGCGGAGGAGGGTGCAGATTCCTCGTGAAGCCGCACCAGAGGGCGCTGCCCTCTGGACACCCGCTGGGGCTGTTCGCCCCAGACCCCGGGATGCTCACGCATCCCAGCCTCGCCTGCGGGCGGGAGGGGCTGCGGCCTGCCGTATGTGCGGTGCTGACCGGCCTGCCAAAAGCAGGGCAGGCCGGTCGGGATACATTGGCCAGACAGTGCGGAATGGTGTATGATTAAATCATATGGACACTGGCGGACGCTGCTGCTTTGTTTACGGGGCAAAACGCGTATCTACCCCCCGTCCCGCCCGCAGGCGATGGAAGGGAGTCCAGAGGGACGAGTCCCTCTGGCGCTGTCCGCGTAGGACCGCCGTCCGCGCAGGACCGCCGTCCGCGCAGGACCGCCCGCCGCGCAGGCGGAATAAACGGAAATTTCCAATGCTATAAATAGGAGGTCGTGCCGTTGCTCAAAATATTGTTTTGGATAGCAGGGATATTGGGCGGGATTCTTCTATTGCTGCTGGTGCTGCTGATTCTGGCAATGATTCCACGGGTTCGGGTCGCAGTCGATAAAAAGCCGTCTGAACCGCTGCGGCTGGTGCTCGGATATGGGATCATTCGGATTCCAATCCTCCCGCTGCCGAAGAAAAAAGAGAAAACGCCAGCAGCGCAAAAAACGCCGCCGCCGAAGAAAAAAACGAAAAAAAAGCCGGAAAAAGAGAAGAAAGGGTCCGCGCTTTCCATTAAAGAATTGGATTTCGGCGAGGCTATTTGCCTGGCGCTCGATATGCTGCTTGACCTGCGTAACCGTCTGGTGATTCATCGCCTGCGGGTCGATGTTATGATAGCCACCGGCGATGCAGCAAAAACCGGGGTTTTATTAGGGAATACTGCGGCAGTTTCTGGTATGATTTTGCCCCTTTTGGAGCAGAATTTTGTCATAAGCGATTTCGGGATTTATGTAGATGGGGATTTTCAGGCGGAAACACCTTCTACCCGCGCCATGCTCGGCATTACCATATCGCTGCGGCCGATCCATCTGCCGCTGATCCTGCTGAAATACAGCAGACGGCTGCTGGCAATCTGGCGTGCCCTGCGTTCAGACAGTAAAAAATCCGGAAATAACAGCGAAAACGCTGGAAATGAAGAGATACACACATCAAATCATCATAAAAAGGAGAATGCAGTATGAATGAGCATCCAATTCAGGGCCTCATGACAGAGACCATGGAAAAAATCAAAAAAATGGTGGACGTAAACACGATTATTGGTACACCCATTAACACGCCCGACGGTACAACCGTTATTCCGGTTTCTAAGGTAGCATTCGGGTTTGGTTCCGGCGGCAGCGATTTCGTTTCCCGCAATGCCAAGGATGCCGCGCCCGTCTGCTTTGGCGGCGGCGGCGGGGCCGGTGTGACGGTTTCGCCGGTATGCTTTCTGGTTATCAGCGCACAGGGGGCCAGCATCCTGCCGATTAACGCGCAGGCCGTTACCTCGGTTGACCGTCTGATTGAAATGCTCCCCGGCGCGGTCAGCAAGGTTTCCTCTTTCGTTGAGAACCGCAAGGCCTCTAAAGAAGCACAGCCCGCTGAAGCGTCCGCCGCAGAATCCACCGCAGAGCTGCCAGAAACGTAAACCATTCGGCAGTGCCGTGCCGCAGTGCGCTGATGTTTCGGGCCGCTGCGGCACATAATCCGCGTTTCCCAACCGTATATTTTAGAGAGGCTTTATACGGAAAGGCGGAGACAGATGAAACAAATCATATGCACTGTGCTGCTGGCGTTGTTCCTGATGGTTCCGGCAGGCGCGGTGAATGCGAAAAGCGCAGTTGTAATGGATGGCTTTACCGGAGCGGTTTACTTTGAGCGGAATGCGGATGAGCGTCTGCCGATGGCCTCCACAACAAAGATTATGACAGCGCTGGTTGCAATCGAATCCGGCAATATTGAGCGTGAATATGAGGTAAAGCGCGAATACACGCTTGTAGAAGGGACCTCTATGTCCCTGCGTGAAGGTGAAACGCTGACCATCCATGACACGCTGTGGGGGCTGCTGATGCTTTCGGGCAATGATGCAGCCCTTGCGCTTGCAGGGGAGTGCGGCGGCAGCCAGAATTTCGTCGCGAAGATGAATGCAAAAGCCCGGGAACTAGGCCTGGAAAATACACATTTCGATAATCCGCACGGGCTGGACAGTGAGACCCACTACACGACAGCCCGTGAATTAGCGATTCTTGCCGCCTATGCCCTGCGAAATGAAACCTTCCGTGAAATCGTTTCCACCACAAGCCACACGGCGGCAGGACGCAGCATGACCAACCATAACCGGCTGCTGCGCAGCTATGAAGGGGCCTGCGGAGTGAAAACCGGCTACACCCGGCGGGCAGGCCGCTGCCTGGTTTCAGCAGCGGAGCGGCACGGCAGGCGGCTGGTTGCCGTCACGCTGAATGACCCGGACGACTGGATTGACCATGCAGCAATGTTAGACCAAGGTTTCACAGCCTTTCATGAACGCACCCTGCAAACAGCAGGTGAACAAATCGGCGGCTGTGCGGTTTACGGCGGTACGCCCGAAGCCGTCCCGCTGCTCGCCGGGGAAACCCTGTCCGCCTGGCTGACCGACAGGGAACAGCCCCGGGCAGTCCTTTCCGGGCGGCGGTTCACCTATGCGCCGGTGTTCAGCAGCGCACGTTTTGGCGAGGTGGAGTACCGGCTGGGAGATCAGGTGCTGGCTTCCGGCAGCGTTGCTTATGGGGCGGATTCCGCCCGCAACAGTGAAAAGCTGAGCTTTTGGGAGCGTCTTCGGATGATGCTTTTCGGGCACTGAGGAGGACGCTGCCAATCTCTGAGGAGTATATCAAAAATGAAGGAACGAGTACAAAAGATTTTAGCACAGGCGGGGGTATGTTCCCGCCGCGCAGCCGAGGCTATGATGGAGGCCGGGCGTGTGACCGTCAACGGCCGAAAGGTACATCCGGGCGATCAGGCCGACAGTGACCGCGACCTGATTTGTGTGGACGGCAAACGCATCGGCGGAAGCGAACAGAAAGTATATCTGATGCTGCATAAACCGCGCGGGTTTGTTTCGACGCTGTCTGATGAACGCGGCAGAAAAACCGTCCGCCAGCTCATCAAGGGCTGTGGTGCGCGGGTGTACCCGGTCGGACGTTTAGACGCCGATTCGGAGGGGCTTTTGCTGATGACCAATGACGGCGCACTGACCTATGCGCTGACCCATCCGCGCCATGCGGTCAGCAAACGGTATTATGTCCGTGTCAAAGGGGATTTGAAAAAAGTAGACCTGCTGCGCCAGCCGATGGAAATCGACGGGCGGCAGATTGCCCCGGCGGAGGTCAGTATTTTGGACGCTCCGGCAGAGGGTTACAGCCTGCTTGAATTTGTCATTCATGAGGGCCGCAACCGGCAGATCCGGAAAATGTGCGAGCAATGCGGTTTTGAAGTGAAACGCCTGAAGCGCATGAAAATCGGAGAGCTTGCAATCGACCCCGGCCTGAAGGTCGGCGGCTGGCGGCATCTCACCGAGGCAGAGGTTGACTATCTGAAAAGCCTGTAAAAAAGAAAGAGCAGCAGCATATTGGTGCGCTGAAAAAGGCTCCCGCTGGAAGTGGTTTCCGGCGGGAGCCTTTGTAAATGGTTCATTAGGCCTGTTGATTTTGTTCGCGGTTTCTTTTGGCCTCTTCTTCGCGGATTTTGCAGATTTCGGCCCAGTTCGGCAGGGTCGGAACCGCCTCTGCAAGCGCGTGCAGCGCCGTTGGCACATCAATGCCCTGCGGACAGATTTGGCTGCACTTGCCGCAGGCGATGCAGGCGGAGGGCTGTTTCTCTGCTGGCAGCGCGTCAATTTTCATTCGGACGTAAAGGCCCGGCTGATAACGGACTTCATTATAAGCCGCAATCAATGCAGGAATGTCAAGCCCCTTTGGACAGCCGTCGCAGCAATAGCGGCAGGCGGTACAGGGGACGGCATTTTTGAGCTGTTCCGCGACAGAGAAAAGTGTTTCCTGTTCCGCGGCGGACAAGGGCTTCTCTTCCTCGAAAATCGAGATATTTTCCTTCATCTGCTCCAGGTTGGACATGCCGCTAAGTATCATTTTGACATTGGGCAGCCCCTGCAAAAAGCGAAGGGCCCATCCGGCGCCGCTTTCCCCTGGACGGTGCTGGCGCAGACGTTCGGCCTCCTGCTCCGGCAGGGAGGCCAGCTTGCCGCCGCGAATCGGTTCCATTACCCATACCGGAATGCCGTGCGCCGTCAGCAGGTCATACTTTTCCTTTGCCTGTTGGAGCGTCCAGTCCAGGTAATTGAGCTGGATCTGACAGAATTCCATTTCCTTTCCGCAGTAATCCAGAAACTCGGAAATAAGCGCAGGGCCCCCATGGGTCGAAAAGCCAAGGTGGCGGATTCGTCCCAGGCGCTTCTGCTCTACAAAATAGTCTACAATTTTCCAGCGTTCATCGCGGTATACCTCAATGGAATTTTCATATACGTTATGCAGCAGGTAAAAATCGAAATATTCTACACCACATTTGTCCAGCTGTTCCTCGAAAATTGCTGCCGGGTCATAGGTGCTGCTGATCTGATGCCCCGGGTATTTATCGGCAAGGTAATAGCTTCCCCGTGGATAGCGTGCCAGTGCAGCGCCGATCACTTTTTCGGACAAACCGCTGTGATATGGGTAGGCCGTATCAAAATAATTGATGCCGTGCGCCATCGCATAATCGACCATTGCGCTTACCTGCTCTGTATCAATCGCAGAGGCAGCCGTCTCACCCGGACGCAGCGGCAGACGCATGGTCCCGAATCCCAACCGGGATAACTCACATTCCTTGAAACTGTTTTTCAGCATTTCTACCTCCTGCTGCCGGACTGTCTGAAACCGGCAGCTCTATTTGTAAATGTTTTTTGAACTGCCTTTTCCCCTGTGTGGCCGGTTCTTTATATGGTCTATTATATGCCCTTTTTCGGCATTTATCAATAGCAAAACCGTTTTTCTGCGTATTTTCTGCGAAACATCCGGCCTGGCCCGGCAGCGGATGAAAAAATACTTGACAGCCGCAGGAAAACATTGTATACTAACTGTACTATAGAACATAATACACACCATACAGGGAGGAGGTCAGGGATGCTGAATGTAGATTACCGTGACGCCCGTCCGATTTACGAACAGGTTGCATCGGGGATTGAGGATTTGGTTGTACACGGTGTGTACAGCGCCGATGTGCAGCTGCCGAGTGTACGGCAGCTGGCGGCTGAGCTGTCCATCAATCCAAACACCATACAGCGTGCCTTTGCATTGCTGGAGTCAAAAGGAGTGATTTATTCTGTGAAAGGGCGCGGGAATTTTGTCTCGGCAGACGGCGCACTGGTCAGGGAGCGGCGGCTGGCGGAGATCAGTATGAAGCTCCGGTCGCTGGCAAAGGCGGCGCGGGCGCTTGGCGCAGATGATACGGCCATCGCGGGCTGGGTTTTGGGAAAGGAGGAAAATGAATGATTATTGCGGAAGGGGTGAGCAAGCGGTTTGATGACGTGCTTGCGCTCGACCATGTGAGCGCCGGGATACAGGACCGCTCGGTATTTGGCCTGATCGGTACGAACGGCGCGGGCAAATCCACATTCCTGCGCCTGCTTTCGGGGATACTGGCGCCGGATGAGGGGCGATTGGAGATTGACGGAGAGGGCGTATTTGAAAACCTGGCGGTCAAGCAGCGGTGCTTTTACATATCGGATGAGCAGTATTTTTTTCCGGGATGTTCCCCGGCGGAGCTGCGGGATTACTACCGGCAGTATTATCCGCGTTTTGATACGGCGCGCTGGGGACAGCTGATGCAGGCCTTCGGGCTGGACGCAGACCGGAAACTCAGAACCTTTTCAAAGGGTATGAAAAAACAGGTGTCGGTTATCTGCGGCCTGTGCACCGGTGCGGATTATCTGTTCTGCGACGAAACCTTTGACGGGCTGGACCCGGTGATGCGGCAGACGGTCAAGAGCCTGTTTGCAGCGGATGTTGCAGAACGCGGCCTTACGCCGGTCGTGGCTTCCCATAACCTGCGGGAGCTGGAGGATATCTGTGACCATGTCGGGCTGCTGCATAAAGGCGGCATCCTGTTCTCGCGGGATTTGGATGAAATGCGGCTTGGAATCCATAAATTGCAGGTGATTTTCACCGGCGATGGTGCGGATACTGTCTTTTCCCGCATCAAGATACTGTCGCAGGAGCAGCGCGGATCACTGTATACGCTGGTGGTACGCGGCACGGCAGAGGATATCAAGCGGGAATTCCATGCCATTCAGCCGATGTTTTTTGAGATGCTCCCGCTGACGCTTGAAGAAATCTTTATCAGTGAAACGGAGGTGGCGGGCTATGATGTCAAGAAGCTCATTCTGTAAACTGGTGCTGGACGAGGCACGCCGGAATATTTGGGCGCTGGCGCTGTCTGCACTTGGCTTCCTGTTTGCAGGGCCGCTGTCGATTGTGATTTACTGGCAGGATTATCAGTCTGCCGCTGGCTGGGGTGAAAAAATCAGCACCGCAACAGCCGAGACAGAGCTGATAGAGGGATTGACCAAGTGGCTGGTCGTTCCGCTGTCCCGTGCGGGGCTGATCATCATGGCGCTGATATGCGGTATCGTAATGTTCCGCTTTTTGCATGACCGGCGGCAGATTGATTTTTACCACGCGCTGCCCATCCGGCGGGAAGGCTTGTATGCAGTCAAGTTTACGGCAGGGCTGCTGCTGGTGCTTCCGGCGTATTTTGTCTCCCGGCTGCTTTCCGTTGCGGTCATAGCCGGCTTGGGATATTTGGGCGCAATCAATTGGGGAATGCTCCTGGCCGGCATCCTTGGGGATCTGTGTGCCTTTTTCACACTGTATGGCATTGTCATTTTGTGTGTCGTACTGTGTGGCAGCACTCTCGTTTCTGTTATGCTGTCATTGTGGGCGCTGTTTTCCCCGTATACCGTTGTCATGACGCATGAGTTCTATGCCCAGAGCTTTTATCCGGCTTACAGTTATTCATCCGCAGCTAAAACCCTGTATTGTCCGGTGTTTGCATTTCTCGGGTTTGATTCGGAGCGTACAACGTTGGAGATTATCTTCTTTGCAGTGCATACGCTGTTGGGGCTGGCGGCATTGGTGCTGTCGTTCCTGCTGTTCCGCCGCCGGAAAGCGGAGCGAAGCGGACAGGCGATTGCATTTTATCCGCTGCGGCTGCCGCTCAAAATATACAGCTGCCTGGTGATGGGGCTTTTTACAGGCTGCATTCTGCGTGCCATTGTTGGCAATGAGGTCGGCATTTTCTGGCTGTACCTGTTCACAGCCGTATTTACCGTGGCCTGCCACTGCGTGATGGAGGCTGTTTATGCCGGGGATGCTAGGGCATTTTTCCAGAAGCGCGGCACACTGCTTGCGCTGACAGCAGCATCGCTGCTGATGTGTTATGGCTTGAAAGCAGATGTTTTTGGTTATTCCCGGTGGGTGCCGCAGGAAAACAGCATCAAATGGACCGTGCTGGAGAGCCTGTCTGCGGAGGATGTAGCAGGTGGGCGTGCGATCAATCAGGAGCATTCTTACTACTATTACTCATATGACAACAGGACGGAAATGGGTATGAGCGATCCCTCGGTTATCCAGGCAATGTGCCGTCTGGCAGAGATCGGGACCGATCACCTGGATTTGCAGTCCTGGGGGGCACAGTCGAGGAAAGAACGCGACGAATGGAACGAACGGCGGCGGGAAGCCGGTTCCTGCTATACGATTCGTCTTGCATTCGGAATGTCTGCCGCGCGGAGTGAGACTCGGGAGTATACGCTGCCGGTTACAGAAGAATCTACAGCACTTATAAACGAGGTCTTGTATTCGGAACAGTATCTGCGCAATAACCATGTGGTATTCTTGTACGAGAAGGGGCTTGAAGATGATGCTGACCGCGGACGGATGCCAATGATAACCGTTTCCGATCTTCTTGAGGAGGAGCCTCAAGCGCTGCACGATCAGGCACAGATCAAGGCCCTTTTGGATGCAGTCAGTGCCGATGTTCTGGATACCGCGCCTGAACAGGCTGCATCGGAGGGCCCGGTTCTGCGGCTTTATCTTGGGACGTATCAGGACGGCGATATCAGGCGGCGCGGAGATATGATGATGATTTATCCATCATACCACCGGACGCTTGCACTTATCCAGGAATACACGGGGCTTGTCCCGCAGCCGCTTCGTGCAGAGGATTTCTCATCCGTTATGATAGGGCTTCGCGGAGAGGCTTTCGACAGGATTGGCAAGGGGGAGCGGGTGAGTTCTGCTACTGGGGATTTTATCGAGGTCACAACGAAAGATCCGGAACAAATCTCCCGGCTGATAGCCGATCTGGTTTGTACAGATACAGGAGAAGTCAGCGCGAATTTCGGAATGTGGATAAAGACTGATATTACGGTTCAGCTTCAATCTAAAAACGGTATGATTGGATATGCATTTGCATATCCGGCTGACCGTGTGCCAGAGGATGTGATTAAAGAGTTGTTAGCAGAGGAGGGGCCGCAAGAGGCCGCTTCGTAAAAAAATCCTTGCATTCCGACGGCGGATGTGCTATAGTATCAGTAATATCGAAAAATGCAATGACCAGGAAAAGTAGCAGAGCCGCTCCCTTGTCCAGAGAACGGCGGTCACCGGCTGAAAGCCGCCCCAATGGAAGCCTCTGTGAAGTTCCCCTGTGAGCAGGGCTGCCGAACCCACCGATTCAACCGGTCAGTAAGCGGTCACGTTTCGCCTACGTTATCGGGTAAGAGAAGTGCGCAGCGTATTGCTGCGAATTTAGGTGGTACCACGGAAGTCTTTTTAATAGCCTTCGTCCTAAAACCTGGGACGGAGGCTTTTTCTACCGTCCGGAATATATGGCTGTATCATCGGGTTGTGAAAGCCCCCGTCCCGCCCGCAGGCGAAATGAAGCTTTTACTCAATTTTTTCTCGAAAAAATTGCGGGAGTCCAGAGGGCAGAGCCCTTTGGTGCTCCCCGCATAGGGGCGCTCCCCGCGTAGGGGCGGGAGTCCAGAGGGCAGAGCCCTTTGGCGCTTCCTGCGGAGGGAAACCGCCGCTCCGATTTGATGTGCAGCGAAAAGGAGTGTATATCGCAAATGAAACAACAGCTTGAAGCAATTCTCGCGAATGCCAAGAAAGAGCTGGCCGCCGCCGCAAATGCCCGCGACCTCGACGCCGCCCGCGTGAAATTCTTAGGCAAAAAAGGTGAGCTTACCGCCCTCCTCAAAGGAATGCGCGACCTCTCACCCGAAGAACGCCCCGCCATCGGCCAGCTCGTCAACGACGTCCGCGCCGCCGTGGAACAGGCACTGGAAGAACAGCGCGAAAAAATTTCCGCGCTCGCCCTCGAAGCCCGCCTGAAAGCCGAAACCCTTGATGTGACCATGCCCGGCACCGGCACCGCCCTCGGCCACAAGCATCCGCTGGAGCTGGTGCTTGACGAAATCAAAGACATTTTTATCGGCCTGGGCTTTTCCGTTGCAGACGGGCCGGAGGTTGAACTTGATTACTACAACTTTGAAGCCCTTAATATCCCGAAAGACCATCCGGCGCGCGATACGCAGGATACCTTCTATATCTCAGATAACGTCGTCCTGCGTACCCAGACATCAGGGATGCAGGTGCGCGTAATGGAAACGAAAAAGCCCCCCATCCGCATCATCGCGCCCGGCCGCGTGTTCCGCTCCGACGCCTCCGATGCGACCCATTCGCCCCTCTTCCATCAGATCGAAGGCCTTGTCGTTGACAAGGGTATCGCAATGAGCGACTTGAAAGGCATCCTCGAACTGTTCGCAAAGCGCCTCTATGGCGAGGATACCGTCGTCCGCTTCCGTCCCCACCACTTCCCCTTCACCGAACCCTCCGCCGAAATGGATATCCAGTGCTATCGCTGCCACGGCGAAGGCTGCCGCCTCTGCAAAGGCGAAGGCTGGATCGAAATCCTCGGCTGTGGCATGGTGCATCCGCACGTGCTCGAAATGTGCGGCATTGACCCAGAGGAATATTCTGGCTATGCGTTCGGTGTTGGCCTCGAACGCACGGTCATGGGCCGTTTCAAAATTGACGATATCCGGCTGTTTTACGAGAATGACGTCCGTTTTCTGGAACAGTTTTAATTTGAGGAACAGGAGGAAATACTATCATGAAACTGCCGTTTTCCTGGCTGTCTGATTATACAAGCATAGATGGCATCTCGCCGCGTGAATATGACGCAGCACTTACCATGTCCGGCTCCAAGGTGGAGGAGGTTGTCAACCTTGGCGCAGAAATCGATAATGTCGTCGTTGGACGCATTGCCGAGATGGTGCGCCACCCGAATTCTGACCATATGTGGGTCTGCCAGATTGACGTTGGAACGGAAATGACACAGATCTGCACCGGCGCGTGGAATATCCACACCGGGGACCTGATCCCCACCGCCAAGCATAAATCCACCCTGCCCGGCGGTATCAAAATCACAAAGGGCAAGCTGCGCGGGGAACTCTCAAACGGGATGCTCTGCTCGCTGAAAGAATTGGGGCTCGATACGCACAATGCGCCCTATGCCGTTATCCAGGCTGCCGCCATCCTGAACGACTATACCTGCCCGAAGGGCGAAAAGCCCTCCCTGCCGGAAACGCTGACCCCCGGTGCAAAGCTGTTCGGTAAGGTCGTTACCGCTAAAGTGCTTGCAGTCAAAACGACAGGTTATTCACAGTACGCTTTGACAGTTGACCTCGGCAGCGGGGCGGAATCGGTTTCCACCAGCTGCGCCAATATCCACGAAGATGATTTCGTTGCAGTCGATACCGGACGCGGCACGGTCTGCACGCTTGCTGACCTGCGCGCCCGGCAGGAGGAGTTCCCCCACTGCATTGAAGACGGTATTTTCGTTCTCAATGAAGCAGACGCGAAGCCCGGCGACGATATCCGAAAGATACTCGGCCTTGATGAGCTGGTTGCCGAGTTCGAGATCACGTCCAACCGCCCGGACTGCATGTCGGTGATTGGCCTTGCCCGCGAAACGGCTGCAACCTTTAACCGCCCGCTGGATATTCCCACGCCTGCGGTCAAGGGCTGCGGCGGCGATATCCGCGAGCAGCTTTCCGTTGAGGTGCTGGAGCCTGTACTCTGTCCGCGCTATACTGCCAAGCTGGTGAAAAACATCAAAATCGAACCCTCCCCCGCATGGATGCGCCAGCGGCTGCATGCCGCCGGAGTACGCCCGATCAACAATATTGTCGATATTACAAACTACGTCATGCTCGAATACGGCCAGCCGATGCACGCTTTCGATTATGCGTGCCTGAGCGATGGCCGGATCGTTGTCCGCCGCCCGCAGCCTGGTGAAGCCATTCAGACGCTGGACGGGCAGTCCCGCGCCATTACCCCGGAAATGCTTGCCATCTGTGACGGTTCCCGCCCGGTCGCGATTGCAGGCGTTATGGGCGGCGCAAATTCAGAAATTACAGAGGAGACCCGCACGGTCGTCTTTGAATCAGCGTGCTTCCATGGCCCCACCGTCCGCATCACCGCAAAGTCGCTCGGAATGCGCACCGAGGCTTCCGGCCGCTTTGAAAAGGGACTGGACCCGAAAAACACCATGCCGGCCGTCCTGCGTGCCTGCGAGCTGGTCGAACAGCTGGGCGCAGGAGAAGTGATTGACGGCGTTATCGATGTTGATTTCTCTGACGCAGAACCTAAAACACTGCCCTTTGAGCCGGAGAAAATGAATACCCTGCTTGGCCTTGACCTGTCCGCCGATGAACAGGCGCAGATTTTAGAGCGCCTGTACTTCAAGGTAGCGGACGGCAAGGTGACAATCCCATCTTTCCGCACGGATATTGCACGTATGTGCGACCTTGCAGAGGAAGTTGCGCGTATTTATGGTTATAATAAGATACCGACACGGCTGTATGCGGGTGAGACCGTGCAGGGCGGCCTGACGCCGCGCCAGCTGATGGAGCGCACCGCCGGGGACGTCTGCCTGTCCGCCGGGTTTGACCAGTCGATGACATTCTCGTTCGTCAGCCCGAAAGTGTATGACAGCATTGCGCTTCCGGCAGATGACCCGCGCCGTTTGTCGGTTACAATTACGAACCCGCTGGGCGAAGATTTTTCGGTCATGCGCACCACGGTGCTGCCGTCCCTGCTGGGCTCGCTGGCCCACAATTACGCACACCGGAACCCATCTGTTTCCCTGTATGAGGCCGGCACGGTCTATCATCCGGTAGTTACGGACGGCAAGGTTGACGCGAGCCAGCTGCCGCAGGAGGAACGTATTCTGACACTTGGCAGCTACGGCCGCCTGGAGTTTTACGCATTCAAGGGCGTGATTGAGGCGATTTGCCGCCGCCTGAATGTGACGGGCGTCAGCTTTACCCCGGATTCGGAAAACCCCTCTTACCATCCGGGCCGCTGTGCAAAGGTCTGGTCGGGGGATACCCTGCTGGGCTGCTTTGGCACGGTCCATCCGACTGTCGCAAAGGGCTTTGGCCTGTCCGGGGAAGTGCTGGCGGCTGAGCTGGCGCTTGATGCGCTGTACGCGTGCGCAGAAACAGTAAAGCTGTATCAGCCGCTGCCGAAGTTCCCGGCCTCTACGCGGGATATTGCGGTGTTGGTAGATGACAGCATCCCGGTTGCAAAGCTGGAAGCAGCAATCCGCGGCGCAGCAGGCAGCATCCTGGAAAATGTGACGCTGTTTGACGTGTATAAGGGCAGCCAGGTGCCGGAGGGCAAAAAGTCGGCTGCATACTCTCTGTGCCTGCGCGCGTCTGACCGGACGCTGACCGATGAAGAGTGTGATGCGGCCATGCAGAAGGCGGTCCGGGCGCTGGAAACAGAATTTCATGCAGTTCTTCGCGGATAACTCTTTACAAATCGCGATTTTTGTATTATTCTAGTGGTAGGGGTAAAATACCCGACCGGCAGGGGACTGCCGCACCCGCCGCCGGAAGAACATCCTTATGAAAGGAGAGAGCCCGCCCATGCTTGACGGAACGAGAAAATTTAGCTTGATCGACGACTCTAATAAAGAGATGAGGCGTATCTTGACCACGGTATATGACGCGCTGAAGGAAAAAGGATATAATCCGATCAATCAGATCGTTGGCTATCTGCTCTCCGAAGACCCGACATATATCACCAACCACAACAACGCGCGTTCCCTCATCCGCCGCATTGACCGCGACGAACTGATGCAGGAGCTTGTCCAAAATTACCTCAACGAATGATCCGTGCTTCCCAAAAATCCATAGATTTTTGGGAAGCAGGATTCCGCCGTCACAGCCTGGGGCTGTGCGGCGGCCCGGCAGGGGGATGCCTGATAAGAGGTATTTACCGGCTGCGTTTTTGTGCGGGGCGAACTGCTGATTTGCCGCCCCGTTTTTTGGTTTGTCTGGAGGTGGAGTCGTATGGACTGCCCGCATTGCGGAGCGGAAATGTCGTCGTTAGGTGTTAACCGGCTTCAGCTGGGCCGGTCATCCGTGCTTGGCGGAAGCTGGAACAATATTGCCTCCGGTTCGATAGAGGCGGAGGTCATGCTGTGCCGTATGTGCGGAAAATTGGAATTTTTTGCAGTGAGGCCGCAGGAGTTCCAGGAACAGGACCTTGTCCAGGTGCCTTGCCCGGGCTGCGGGGAGCTGCACGATTTTGACGACGCAAAATGCCCCTTCTGCGGTATGCGGCTGCTGTAAGCCTCTGCCCAGTATTTCCAGTATTTTTGAATTTTCAGTTTGAAAGGAAGCTGCTTTTTGAAACGCTATTTTAAGTCGGTCTCTGCGTAAACCGGGAGGTTTGCGTAATATGCCGCACCTCCCGAAAGATTAGCGATATCATTACTTTCAGGAGGAAATTCCCATGAACCGGGAAAATAAACGTAGGAAATTTGATAAAAACTATTACCGCACACATCCATGCAATGATGTATTTACCTGTAAGGTATGCGGACGTGAAATCGTGCCGTATGGCGCAGGCAGCGAGCACCGAAACCATTGCCCGAACTGCCTTTCGAGCCTGCATGTAGACGATGCGCCGGGCGACCGCGCTTCGGAATGCGGCGGCATTATGGAGCCGATTGGCGTCTGGGTGCGCAAAAGCGGGGAGTGGGCGGTGATCCACCGTTGCCGGAGGTGCGGCACGCTGCACTCCAACCGGGCCGCTGCGGATGACAACCCGATGAAGCTGATGTCTATTGCACTCAAGCCGCTGACGCTGCCACCGTTCCCGATCGAACGGATTGAGGAGCTGACTGCACTTATGGGCGGGACCGGCTCGCTGGATGGATGAGCGCGGCGGGGCTGCCGGGCTTGACAAAGGTATCTTAATACTCGTGAGCGCAGGAGATCGCCGTTTTATCCGCCTGCGCGGCGGGCGGTCTTGCGCAGACGGCGCCAGAGGGACTCGTCCCTCTGGACTCCCTTCCATCGCCTGCGGGCGGGATGAGGGCCGAAGGGGCGGCTGCGGCAAGTCTTTCCGTATGTGAGTATAAATATACAGTGAGTGGCGAAAAAAACGGTTTTTATCTGATCATTTTAGGAACGCCATTCAGCCGCGGACAGTGTACCGGCTGAATGGCGTTTTTGTGGGAAAGGAGCAATATGTATGAATGCTGACGTCGTTATCATTGGTGCAGGCCCTGCGGGGATTTTTACTGCGCTGGAAATGCTGCGCAGGGGCAGCAAAAAAAAGATTGTCCTGGTTGAAAAAGGGCAGCCAATCGAGCGGCGGGTCTGTCCGAAAAGCAAAACCAAGCAGTGTGTGAACTGCCGTCCGTACTGCCATATTACGACAGGTTTTTCAGGCGCAGGCGCTTTTTCTGACGGAAAGCTGTCGCTGAGCTGCGATGTCGGCGGAGACCTTCCCACGCTGATCGGGGAGCAGCTTGCACAGGAAACGATTGATTACACGGATAAAATTTATTTGGAATTCGGCGCAGACGAGCGCATCGAAGGCATCAGCAACACTGCCGAAATTAAGGAGATCCGCAAGCGCGCGATTCAGGCGGGGCTCAAGCTGGTAGACTGTCCGATCCGTCATCTGGGCACCGAGAAAGCGCAGGAAATTTACCGAGCGATCCAGGATCATTTACTGGCGAACGGGGTTGAAATCCTGTTCGGGTGCCAGTGCGAAAATATTATCATGGAGGGTGACGCTTGCAAGGGCGTATCCATCTCTGACGGAAAAACGGAGCGTGAGATTTTTGCGGCGCATACGGTGATTGCTGCCGGGCGGCGCGGCGCGGACTGGCTGGAGCGTATCTGCGCTGAGCATCAGATCGCGCATCAGCCGGGGACGGTTGATATTGGCGTGCGTGTAGAGGTGCGCAACGAGGTGATGGAGCACGTCAACAATGTGCTTTATGAATCCAAGCTGATTGGCTACCCGAAGCCGTTCAAGAACAAGGTGCGTACTTTCTGCCAGAACCCGGGCGGCTTTGTCAGCCAGGAGAACTATGACAATGACCTTGCGGTGGTAAACGGGCACTCTTACAAGGATCTGAAATCTTCTAACACCAATCTTGCGATTTTGTGCTCACACAATTTTGCTGAGCCATTCCATCAGCCGATCGAGTATGCGCGGAAGGTTGGCGAGCTGACGAATATGCTTGGAGCGGGCCACATACTGGTGCAGCGTTACGGCGATATTTTGGACGGCAAGCGCACCTGGGAAAAGGAGCTTTCGCGCTCAAACCTGCGTCCAACGCTGCCGGATGCCGTAGCGGGCGACATCACATCGGCGATGCCGTACCGCACGATGATGAACATTCTTAGCTTTATGCAGGCGGTTGATCATGTTGTGCCGGGGTTTGCGTCGGTGGAAACGCTGCTCTATTCGCCGGAGCTGAAATTCTACTCGAACTGTGTCAAGATGGACACGGATTTCAACACGAACGTGAAGGGACTGCACTGTCTGGGGGATTCCAGCGGCTGGACGCGCGGGCTGATGATGGCCTCCTGCATGGGCGTCCTGATGGGCCGCCGTTTGGTGTGACTGCGGAGGTTACCGTTTGGCTCGCCTACGCGGCGGGCGGTCCTGCGCGGACGGCGCCAGAGGGACTTGTCCCTCTGGACTCCCTTCCTCCGCTGCGGCGGGGAATGGGTGCGTTACTGCCGTTTGTGCGTGCTGCTTGGCCCCGCCAAAAGGACGGCGGGGCCAAGGGAGCGGCAGCGGTGTTTTTTTGTGAGTATAATAGGCGGCGCATGGAAAATCCATGCGCCGCTGTGTTTTTTCGTAAGGGATTATGCTTCAGCCTTGATCTTCTTCAGCTGAGCAAAGCGGGGCAGGCCGTTTACCTTGGGGCCGACATTGTCACCAGCAATGAGCGGGAGCGCATAGTCGATAAAGCCCTGGTTGATGCCGTTGCCTTCGTCGTTGATCCATTCCTGCGGGACCTTCTTCTCGGTATTTGCAACCTCGGAGAGCGGCAGCAGCTGGATTTCGCACTTATAGCCGTTTGCATCGCGGGTGCACTTGAAGCCGGGCATGAAGTCGGTCTTGCCTGCGACAGCGTTCTCTACCGCTGCCTTGCCGGAGGCGTAGGATTCATCCACGTCGGTCTTGGAAGCCGCGTGCGCAGCGCAGCGCTGGAGCAGGGACAGCTCAATGCCGCGTACCTTTGCGCCGGTCTCACACTTGATCTTGTCCGCGAGCATTGCAGCAAGGCCGCCCAGCTGTGCATGGCCAAAACCGTCCGTTGCAGAGGTTTTCGCCTCGGATACGAAGGAGCCGTCTGCATAGTGGATACCCTCAGAAACAGCAACAAGACAGTTGCCCTTTTCTGCATAAACGCGCTTGACGTCTGCAATAAACTTATCCATATCAAAGTCGCGCTCGGGGAGGTAGATGAGGTCGGGGCCTGCGCCCTGTGCGGTAGCCAGTGCGGAAGCGGCGGTCAGCCAGCCAGCATGACGGCCCATGATTTCAACGACACAGATCATGCCGGTATCATATACGCGGGCATCCTGATAGATTTCCATGCAGGAGGTTGCGATATACTTCGCCGCAGAAGAGAAGCCGGGGCAATGGTCGGTGCCGAACAGGTCGTTGTCGATGGTCTTCGGGATACCCATGACGCGGCACTCATAACCGGACTTCATCATGAACTTGGAAATCTTATTGCAGGTATCCATTGAGTCATTGCCGCCGTTGTAGAAGAAGTAGCGGACATCATATTTCTTGAAGATCTCAAGGATACGCTTGTAATCGGTATCGTCAACGTCGGGGTCGGCGAGCTTATAGCGGCAGGAGCCGAGGGCAGAGGAGGGGGTGTAGCGCAGGAGCGCGAGTTCTTCACGGTCCTCTTTGTCAATATCGTACAGGAAATCATCCAAAACACCCTTGATGCCATGCGCGGCGCCCAGGACGCGGGTGATGGACGGGTTGTCGAGCGCAGTCTCAAGCGCACCAAGTACGGAAGAGTTGATGACCGAGGTCGGTCCGCCGGACTGGCCGATGATGCAGGCGCCTTTTAATTCACTCATAATTAAGAATACCTCCTGATTTTTACTGCGGTAAGCCGCCGGAAGATAAGGGCGGCCCTATATTTATTATGTTACCATAATTCCCCGGGAAATGCAAATTTTTTTATACAGATTTTACAGCCTTTCTCGGCATAGCGGGACGCCTTGAAAAAAATTTGGTGCACAGTGCACATACGGCAAAAGAAGTCTTGCATTTATTCGCCTATACTGCTAGAATAAAGGAGTAATCCTCCTGCGGGCGGCGCGTGTTCGGCGCGGTGTGCTGCTGGAAGAAAAAATGAAAGGAAGTAATAGTTATGGCATTGGTAACTACTACCGAAATGTTCAAGAAGGCATACGAGGGCGGCTATGCTGTCGGCGCTTTCAATGTAAACAACATGGAGATCGTGCAGGGCATCACCGAGGCCTGCCAGGAGCTGAACAGCCCTGTTGTCCTTCAGGTATCCAAGGGCGCACGTGCCTATGCAAACCACACCTATCTGGTTAAGATGGTTGAGGCTGCAATCGTGAACTGCCCCGATATCCCGATTGCACTGCATCTGGACCATGGCCCGGATTTTGAGACCTGCAAGGCCTGCATTGACGGCGGTTTTTCTTCTGTTATGATCGACGGCTCTTCACTCCCGTTTGAGGAGAATATCAAGATGGCGAAACAGGTCGTTGAGTATGCCCATGCACACGGTGTTGTAGTCGAGGCTGAGCTCGGCACACTGGCAGGCGTTGAGGACGAGGTTTGCGTTTCCGCAGAAGATTCTTCCTACACCCGCCCTGAGGATGTACAGGAATTTGTAGAGAAGACCGGCTGTGACTCTCTGGCGATTGCAATCGGTACTTCCCACGGTGCATACAAGTTTAAGCCCGGCACCAAGCCCCAGCTTCGTTTCGATATCCTTGAAGAAGTTGAGAAGCGCCTGCCTGGCTTCCCGATCGTTCTGCATGGTTCTTCTTCCGTTCCGCAGGAATTCGTCAAGAAGATCAACGAGCACGGCGGCAAGATGCCCGATGCAATCGGCATTCCGGAAGAGATGCTCCGTCAGGCTGCCAAGATGGCGGTCTGCAAGATCAATATCGACTCCGATATCCGTCTCGCAATCACTGCATCCATCCGTGAGTACTTCGATGCACATCCGGATCACTTCGATCCCCGCCAGTACCTCAAGCCCGCTCGTCAGGCAGTAAAGGACATGGTTGCGCATAAGATTAAAAACGTTCTGGGTTCTGACGGCAAGGCATAATCAATCGTTGGTTTTCGCTGCATAAATACCCCTTTGGCACCAAAATTCGGCCGTTTGGCTGCGTTTTGGTGCCTTTTCTACGGATAAAACAGGCGGGAGCTTCCTGAAATGAAAGCCCCCGCCTGTTTTGCCGGATGGCAATATCTTTGTAAATACTGGCTTCCGGATGGAAAATATCAGTTTTTCGGTAATCTATTGCTGCTGTGCATCAGCCCCTGTTCATAAAGACTGATTTTATAATTCAGCCGGTCCAGAGAATGCTGCATATCTGTCATACGGGAGGTCAGCTGCTCGCGCTGTTCAATCAGCAAGGCCTTGCGTGCGTCAAGCGTTTCATCGCCTTTTTGATACAGCTCTACATATTGTATCAATGCCTCGATTTGTACGCCAGCCGCACGCATACACTTCATCAGCTCAATCCAGCCACAGGAAGCCTCATCATAATCACGTATGCCGCTTTTCGTCCGGGGGACGGGCGGCAGCAGCCCTATTTTCTCATAATACCGCAGCGTATCCGGCGAAATATCAAATCTCCGGCTCACCTCTGCAATCGTCATATCCCGGGTCCACTCCTTCTTTGATGTAAACGGTCAAGCCCCGAACCGTGTGACAGCCTCCGCCATGTTTTTCATGACCAGCACGCTGAACGGACAACGCGTTTCACACGCGCCGCATTGGACGCATTCGCCCGCATGGTGCGGCAGCGCGGCGTAATGCTCGCGTACGGTTTCGGGCACGCTGCCCTGTGCCCGTGCAAGGTTCAGGAATTTGGTTACAGATGCAACATCAATTCCTTTCGGGCAGGGGGCGCAGTGGCCGCAGTACATACAGTGTCCCTGCCAGCTGATTTTTGGCAATGATGCAAAGGCTTCTGCGTAATCCTTTTCACTTTCCGGTGCAGTTTCGTATGCAATGCAGGCGCGAAGCTCGTCTGGCGTCCGTGCCCCTGTCATGATGGAGGCAACGCCCGGCCGGGTGAGGGCATAATGCAGGCATTGGTACAGTGTCAGCGCCTTTCCTGCGGGGGAATATTCGCTCAAAAGATCGCCCCCGCCAAAGGCTTTCATGACTGTGATGCCGATTCCCTGACGCTGACAGGCTTCATAAAGCGCCTGGCGCTGCGGGTCCATATTGACAAGCGGCTTTTCATAATTTTTTTCCGCCCAAAGCTGTTCTACATCCTCATTTGCGGGTTGGAGGTCATAGCACGGATTGATGCTGAACATCAGTACATCAATCAGCCCGCTGTCCACCGCGGCAAGTGCGACCTCTGGATTATGACTCGAAAGACCGATGCTTTTGATTGTCCCAGCGTCTTTCAGGGTGCGGGCATAGTGCATGATATCACCATTGACGGTTTCCGCCCAGTCAGCCATAGAATCAACATAATGAATCATGCCGATTTCGACCGATTCGGTCCCCAGCCGCTTGAGCTGGTCGTCAAAGCCCGCTTTCACTTCATCAAGTACACGGGTGCGCTTATATTGACCATCTTTCCAGACGGCGCACAGATGCGCCTGAAGCACAAACTTTTCCCGCCGTCCCTGCATGGCCCGGCCCAGATGGGAGCGGAATTCTGGATTTGGGGAATAAAGGTCGATACAGTTGACACCGGACTCCTCCATTAAATCAACAAATGCTTTGACCTCTTCATAAGGCTTATCCGCTAAACCTTCGCAGCCGATACCGATTTCGCTGACCCGGATACCGGTGCGGCCTAATATACGGTAATTCATATTGATTTCCTCCTTTTTCCAGCCGGTAGATGTAATACACCAGACGGTCTACCTATATACGGTAACATCTGGAGCGTACTCTAAGTCAAGAGGACGCGTGTAAACTTTTTGTAACGATTGCATTGCAAACAAAATATAATGAATACATCACGGAAAATCCTACCGCATTCACCCACCCCGCCCGCCGTCGTTTTGGCGGGCGGGGCAGTCCGCAGAAACAGTGATGACCGTACCCATTCCCCGCCGCAGCGGAGAAAGGGAGTCCAGAGGGACAAGTCCCTCTGGCGCTGTCT
>CAJUSB010000025.1 GCA_910589115.1 uncultured Clostridia bacterium
AGGGCGCTGCCCTCTGGACTCCCGCTGGGGCTTTGCCCCAGACCCCGAGATGCTGACGCATCTCTGCCTCGCCTGCGGGCGGGACGGGGGCTGGCTGCACGGACGCACGTCTGTACGGTGCTGGCCGGTCCGCCGGAAAGGATGGCGGACCGGCCGGTTTTATGTCCGGGTGGTCAGGACAATCACGCTGCGTGGTTGTATCTGAATGCGGTTATTTTGCACTTCTGGCCACTTTCTTTTCTGGTCGCCGCTTTCCCAGGTATCTGCTGCAATCTGCCAGCGCAGCGGAGGCGGAAGTTCTGGCAGTTTGGCTTCCAGTGTTTCCCAATAGGCATTGGATGCGATATAGACAATATCAGGCTTCTCATGGGCGGCTTTCCCCGCAAACATTACGCCGAGATACCGGTCATAGAATTCAAATTGCTCAATCTGCGGCGTGACTCCATGAAAGCTGACGTCTGGATATCCACATGCCCCATCGCTCATATTTACCCGCAGTACGCGGTGTTCTTTGCGGAAACGTATCATAAATTTGAAAAATTCAAAAATATCACGGTGGGTTTCCAGACGGTTCCAGTCCAGCCAGGAGGTCAGGTTATCCTGGCAATAGGCGTTATTATTGCCAAACTGGGTATTGCAGAATTCGTCCCCTGCAAGGAACATCGGAATACCCCGGCTGCACATCAGCAGTGCGAAGGAATTGCGCACCATCCGCTTGCGCAGGGTGAGGATTTCGGGGTCATTCGTCTCACCTTCTGTGCCGCAGTTCCAGCTGTTGTTGTCGTTTGCGCCGTCGGTATTATTCCAGCCGTTTTTCTCGTTGTGCTTGCTGTTGTAGGAGAAAAGGTCATACATGGTGAAGCCATCGTGACAGGTTATAAAATTCACCGATGCATTCGTGTGCCTTCCGTCTGCGTAAATATCCTGTGATCCGGCAATCCGGCGTGCTGCCGCCTGGGCCATGCCCTCATCGCCTTTGATATAGCGGCGCATATCGTCACGGTAGCGGCCGTTCCATTCGGCCCAGCGGTTCCAGGAGGGGAAAGTGCCTACCTGATACAGCCCGCCTGCATCCCAGGCTTCGGCAATCAGTTTGATATCCCCCAGGATCGGGTCAAAAGCCAGTGCTTCCAGCAGCGGGGGTTCGTTCATCGGAGAACCGTCCCCGTTGCGCCCAAGGATAGAGGCCAGGTCAAACCGGAAACCGTCAACACGGTATGTTGTTACCCAGTATCGCAGGCAGTCCAAAATCATCTGCCGTACAATGGGGTGATTGCAGTTGAGGGTGTTTCCGCAGCCGCTGAAATTATAATAATGACCGTCGGGAGTTAAAAGGTAGTATATGTTATTGTCAAAACCCTTGAATGAGAAGAACGGGCCTTTTTCGTTGCCTTCTGCTGTGTGGTTAAATACCACATCCAGGAATACTTCAATACCGTTCCGGTTGAATTCCTGTATCAGCTGTTTGAGCTCGTTGCCCTCGCGGTTATATTCTGTGCTGGCAGCATAGCTGGTATTTGGTGCAAAAAAGCTGACCGAATTATAGCCCCAGTAGTTGTAAAGCTCCTGCCCGTCTACAACGCGGTAATCCTGCATTTCGTCAAACTCAAATATTGGCATCAGCTCGACCACATTCACGCCTAGCTCAAGCAGATAGGGCAGCTTTTCCTTGAGTCCGGCAAAGGTGCCGGGATGGAATACACCTGACGATTTATCATTGGTGAAACCGCGCACGTGAAGCTCATAAATGACGAGATCCTCAATGGGGATGAGCGGGCTGCGGAAATTTCCCCAGTCAAAGTCGTCTTTTACAACGCGTGCTTTGTAGGTTTTCCCACCGCTTGGTGTAGAACCCCATTTGCTTTGGCCGGTGACTGCTTTGGCGTATGGGTCAAGCAGGTATTTGGTCTTGTCAAAGATGAGGCCGCGTTCAGGTTCATAGGAACCATCCACACGGTATGCATATTCAAACTCTTCAATATTTAGCTTAAAAACAATCATGGAATATACGTTCCCGATGCGGTAGTGTTCGGGAAACGGCAGTATGGCAAACGGCTCGTCAGCCATCCGGCGGAACAGCAGCAGTTCAATGGATGTTGCACCGCGGGAATGGACAGTGAAGTTTACACCGCCAGGAATCGCTGTCGCACCGTGCTCCTCATAGAATCCCGGGCGGATATCGAAGCCCGCTACATGGTCGAGCGGTACCAGGTGGATGGTGCGCGGCAGCCCAATCAGGCTGGCCGGGGTAATTTCCGGATTCGGACGCTGCCGTTCAGTCATGTATGCATGGTCATTCTGCATTTCGATTGTCCTCCTGTTCTTTGTGCCTTTTGTCCTATTTTCAGTATACACCTATTTGAGCGGCTTGTCACGGTTTTTCAAAAATTTTATGTAAAAACAGAATATACTTTTATGTCTTGGATTGCTTCTTTTTGTATATATTTTCAGATTGGATTCTTTATAAATTTTCCCTGAAATGCAGCGGGGAGAATTGTCGCCCCTTTTTGCACAGTTTTTCCATGAATGTCACAGAAACAGCCGAAAACGTTATAAAACCTGTTTCTATTTCGTATAAAAGAACAACGCAGCACGTTTTTTTCGTTGCTGCGTTGTTTTTGTTTTCGCGTGGAGCGTTGTTGACTGCTATAGTCTCAAATATTGGATTTTTTGGTTACTGCATTACCGCGCCAAGGTGGGATGGCCCAACCAGCCGGGCATAACGGCCCAGCCAGCCGGTGGTAATGTTTGGCGCACGGAGCACCAGTTTTTCCCGGCGGGCGGCTAATTCTTCTTCCGAGAGGGCAATGTTGATACTGTTATTGGGGATATCAATTTGAATGATATCGCCTTCCTGCACGAGTGCAATATTTCCTCCGGATGCAGCCTCGGGCGAAACGTGTCCAATGGATGCGCCGCGTGACGCGCCGGAGAACCGGCCGTCTGTAATCAATGCTACATCTTTATCGAGCTTCATGCCTGCCAGGGCGGAAGTCGGGTTCAGCATTTCACGCATACCGGGGCCGCCCTTCGGGCCCTCGTAGCGGATCACTACGACATCACCCTTATGGATTTTTCCACCGTAGATATCGGTAATGGCATCCTCTTCGCAGTCATATACGCGGGCCGGGCCGGAATGCACCATCATTTCCGGCGCAACGGCAGAACGCTTCACGACACAGCCCTCTTGCGCAAGGTTGCCCCACAGCACGGCAATACCGCCGTTTTCAGAGTACGGGCGTTCAATCGGACGGATCACCTCCGGGTTTTTATTGACAGCCCCTTTCAGGTTTTCCCCTACTGTTTTCCCGGTCACAGTAATCAGGCTGAGATCCAGGAAGTCCCGCTTGACCAATTCGCTCATCACTGCCGGGATACCGCCTGCGGCGTACAGCTGCTCAATATGGTGTTCCCCAGCCGGGGCAAGGTGGCACAGGTTCGGGATTTTTGCCGAAAGCTCGTTGATCAGTGCATATTCCAGCGGCACTTCGGCCTCATGCGCAAGCGCCAGCAAATGCAGTACAGAATTCGTTGAACAGCCAAGTGCCATTTCACAGGTCAGCGCGTTGCGGAAAGCCGCAGCGGTCAGGATATCGCGCGGTTTGATATCCTTTTCGATCAGCTCCATGATTTTCATACCAGCGTGCTTGGCAAGATGGATACGGGCCGCCGTGACTGCCGGAGTGGTTCCGTTGCCGGGCAGCGCCATGCCGATTGCTTCCGAAAGGCAGTTCATGGAATTTGCTGTATACATGCCCGCGCAGGAGCCGCAGCCGGGACAGGAGTTGCACTCGGCATCATAGAAGGTTTCTTCATCCATCATTCCGGCCTTATATGCGCCGACCGCCTCAAAGGTCTTGGAAAGCGAAACTTCTTCGCCGCCGAAATGGCCTGCCATCATCGGCCCGCCGGATACCAGAATAGACGGGATATTCAGCCGTGCTGCCGCCATCAGCATTCCAGGGACGATTTTGTCGCAGTTGGGAATCAGCACAAGGCCATCCAGCTGATGTGCATTCGCGAGTGTTTCCACTGAGTCGGCAATCAGCTCGCGTGAAGCGAGAGAATATTTCATGCCGATATGTCCCATTGCGATACCGTCACACACGCCGATCGCCGGAACGAGTACCGGTGTACCGCCTGCCATATTGACACCGGCTTTTACTGCATCTGCAATCTTGTCAAGGTTGATATGCCCCGGGATGATTTCGCTGTAGGCTGAAACTACGCCAATCATTGGGCGGGAAAGCTCTTCATCCGTATAGCCGCAGGCACGCAGCAAGGAACGGTTTGGCATACGCTCCGGCCCTTTTACAATATTATCACTTCTTCTTGGCATTTTCTATCATTCCTCCTCGCCTATTTCGTCAAATAATCTGCCTTTGAAACAGTTTTCATTTCCAGTCGGCTTTGCCGTCATACGGAACATTACGCACCCATCCGGACATACAAAATGCTTCGTATATTTGTCGCTGCCGCCGACATATTCCAAATCGCCGCCGCTTCTGACTGCTTCCATCGCTGGGAACAGTATAAGCATCATTTTAGAACAAATCCCCTGCCCATCCTGATTGACCGGGCAGCCATAAGTGCAGGTATATTTGTCACCGATTTCCTCGCCGTTCCGGCAGTAACGCTCGGTACGCTCGCCGTGCAGGAAACCGGTGACTTCTAACTCAAATTCATATTCTTCCGCATACCATTTTTTCATTAAGTTCTCCTCCCAGAAATGTCTGGACATAATGCAGTGAGTTCAGGGAATGCGGTCACCGGTGGCGGCGCGGAAACATGTGCCCCAATCTGTTTTTCCATACAAACCATATGATACCACCGGCCGAATTTATAGCCGCAGTTGTGGAACATCCCGACCTCACGATATCCCATATGATGGTGGAAGCGCACGCTGTTCCGTGTCAAATATTCATCCTCGGCCTCTGGATATGCAATTTTTGCGGTCAGGTTCAGGATGTTTTGTGCTGTGGAAATCTGTTCAATCGTGTTATAAAGCCGTCTTCCCAACCCGCAGCCCCGCACATTTTCTTTCAAATAAATGGAAACCTCTGCCGTCCAGCCATAAGCGGCCCGGCCCGAAAACGCGCCGGTATAAGCATACCCTAAGATATCATCCCCGCGCACTGCGGCAATGTACGGATATTTTGTTAAGGTGTTTTGAATCCTTTGCCGGAACGCTTCCAGCGAAGGCACTTCATATTCAAATGTAATTGCCGTATTCAGGACATACGGTGCATAAATATCCAATATCTGCTGTGCATCACTGACAGAGGCTGTTCGTATGTTAATATCGTTATTTTGCATCATGGTTTTTCCCTAATGGCTTCCTGCCAGTCCAGCAGATTGCTGAAAATGACAGGGGGAGAGCACATGCCCTCCCCCGCCGATACAGACGCAGGCGCGCCCGGAAATTTTTACTTTTTGAGCCAGCTCATCAGGCCGCGCAGACGCTTGCCGGTCTCTTCCAGCTCGCTTTCGGCCTCAACCTGACGGGTTGCAAGGAAACGGGCACGGCCACCTGCGCGGTTCTCCTGAATCCATTCGGAGGCAAAGGTGCCATCCTGAATTTCGCGCAGGATCTTCTTCATCTCCTTACGGGTCTCCTCAGTGATAATGCGCTTGCCGGTGCGGTAGTCGCCGTATTCAGCGGTGTCAGAGATAGAATAACGCATCTTGGCAAAACCGCCCTCGTTAATCAGGTCTACGATCAGCTTCATTTCATGCACGCACTCAAAATATGCATTTTCCGGTGCATAGCCAGCCTCAACAAGGGTCTCAAAACCAGCCTTCATCAGTTCGCATACGCCGCCGCAGAGGACTGCCTGCTCACCGAACAGGTCCGTTTCGGTCTCGGCACGGAAGGTGGATTCCAGAATGCCTGCACGGCCTCCGCCGATGCCTGCTGCATACGCCAAAGCGGTATCCATTGCTTTGCCGGTCGCATTCTGATGTACGCAGACCAGATCGGGAACGCCCGCACCCTCAACAAACTGGGAGCGTACCGTATGGCCCGGACCCTTCGGGGCGATCATGATAACATCTACATCCGCAGGCGGAATAATCTGCTTGAAATGAATGTTAAAACCATGTGCAAATGCAAGCGTATTGCCGGGCTTGAGATTGGGTTCGATCACATCCTTGTAGATGTCTGCCTGCTTTTCGTCAGGAACCAGCATCATAATAATATCGCCCTTAGCCGCTGCCTCTGCCGGAGCCATGACCTCAAGACCATAAGCCTTTGCTTTCTCCTCATGCCGGGAGCCGGGGCGCAGGCCGACAACAACGTGTACGCCGGAATCTTTCAGATTCATTGCGTGCGCGTGGCCCTGGGAGCCAAAGCCGATAATCGCAACCGTTTTGCCATCCAACAGGGACAGATTGCAGTCTGAATCATAATACATCTTAACCATTTTTGTTTCCTCCCAAAAATAAATATATCGTTTTTATAAAAGAAAAACCAATTATATACCGCAGCTGACCGGCCGGCCCGCCGTCCTTTTGGCGGGGCGGCCAGCAGTGCAAAATGAATGGGCAGTGTACCCAAATCCCCCGTCCCGCCCGCAGGCGAAGTGGAGATGCGGCAGCATCTCGGGGTCTGGGGTCAATGACCCCAGCGGGAGTCCAGAGGGCAGGGCCCTTTGGTGCCCGCCGCAAAGGGGCGGGAGTCCAGAGGGCAGGGCCCTTTGGCGTTACTTCGTCATCGCGGTTACACCGGAACGGCACATCTCTATAATCGTGTAGTTCGAGATAACCGATAAAAATGCGTCAATTCGGCTCGGTACTTCCGTTAACTCCACGATAATTGCGTTTTTGACCGATTCTACAACGTTAGCGTTGTAAACCTCCGCAACGTCTCGGATACTGTCACGCGAAAGCGCATCCTCCGCAAGCACCTTCACAAATACCAGCTCGCGGCAGTAACACTCGTCCTCCCAAAGATGTTCGATCCACAGCGTTTCTTCCAGCTTGCTTACCTGCTTTATAATTTGCTCCAGCGTCTTTTCATCGCCCCGCGTAATAATCGTAATGCGCGAAATCGTGTCGTTGTTCGTCGGCGATACCGTCAGCGAATCTATGTTGAAGCCACGCCGACCAAACAGGCTGGAAATACGCGCCAGTACGCCCGCATTGTTCTTTACCAGTACGGACAATATATACTTTTCCATCGCTTCCTCCTCAATCCACTCAGTCCACTCTGTCCTCTCAATCTGCTATGATGTCTTCAATCGAGCCGTTCGGCGGGATCATCGGCAACACTCGCTCATCCCGGTCAATCACACAATCAATTACTGTCGGCCCTTCGTGCGAAAGCGCCGCCGACAACGCCGCCCGGAATTCCGCCGGGTTCGTGCACCGGAATCCCTGCGCACCAAATGCCTCCGCTAACTTAACATAGTTCGTCTGCCGGTCAAGCGTCGTCGAGGAATATCGCTGCCCATAGAATATCGTCTGCCACTGGCGCACCATGCCCAATACGCTGTTATTCATAATGACAGTTACCACTGGCAGACCGTAGGTAACTGTCGTGCACAGCTCGTTCAAATTCATATGGAACGAACCATCGCCCGTGATATGCACGACCGGTTTGTCCGGGCAGCCTACCTTTGCCCCAATCGCTGCGCCATAACCAAAGCCCATCGTTCCCAGCCCGCCAGAGGTCAGGAACTGCCGCTGACGCGTGCGCCCGCAATACTGCGCCGCCCACATCTGATGCTGTCCAACATCTGTTACCAGGATTGCCTCCGGCCCGGCAACCTCCGAAATAACCTTAATCACCCGCTCCGGGCGCAGGCAGGTTTCGCTGTCCTTCGGCCGGTAGTCCAGCCGCTGCCGCCAGTCAGTGATTTTTGTCATCCAGTCTGCGTGGCGGGCTTCCTTAATATACGGCAGAATGCCTCGCAGGAAAGTCTTTGCATCCGATACCAGAGAATCGTCCGTCATGATATTTTTGTTAATTTCTGCCGCGTCAATATCAACATGGATAATGCGCGCATCCGGTGCAAACCGGTTGGTGTCCGTCGCAACCCGGTCGGAAAAACGTGCGCCGATGGACAGCAGCACATCCGAGCGGTCCACTGCACGCCCTGCGGATACCTTGCCGTGCATCCCGATCATGCCCAGATTCAGCGGCTCGTCCGGCGCAAGCGTACCCGCCGCCATCATTGTGTAAGTCGCAGGGATTTCCGCCTTTTTCATCAGGCGGCGCAGGTCGTCCGCCGCCCCGGAGGATACAATGCCGCCTCCGAAATAAATAACCGGGCGCTCCGCCTTGTTGATAATTTCGGCAATCCGCCGCAGGTCGGCCTCCCGCAGGTCGAAAGACTGGTCGATCTCAATCTTGGGTTCGTTCTGGAACTCGCAAACTGCGGCAGTTACATCTTTCGGGATATCGACCAGCACGGGGCCGGGCCGGTCAGAATTTGCAATGCGGAACGCATCGCGCAGCACCCCGGCAAGCTCTTCCACACGCCGGACAACAAAATTATGCTTGGTAATCGGCATTGTAATGCCTGCTATGTAGACCTCTTGAAAAGAATCCTTGCCGATCAGCGACGTACCGACATTGCCGGTAATCGCCACCATAGGGACCGAATCCATATAAGCAGTTGCAATACCGGTAACCAGGTTAGTTGCGCCCGGGCCGGAAGTTGCAAGGACAACGCCCGTTTTTCCGGTTGCGCGGGCATAGCCGTCCGCTGCGTGTGATGCGCCCTGCTCATGCGCGGTGAGCACATGGCGGATACGGTCGCTGTTCAGATACAGCGCGTCATAAATATTCAGGACAGCGCCGCCGGGATAACCAAAAATGGTATCGACGCCCTGCTCAATTAAGACCTCGATCAAAATCTGTGATCCGTTACATTTCATGCTCTTCTTCCTTCCTGACAGCCTGCGGCGAAAAAAGGTTCAAGGTTCCCGCCCGGCTTACCAAATAAAAAAGCCTTTGTCTCAAATCCAAGAGACAAAGACAAACGCTCTGCGGTACCACTCTCGTTGCCGCCCGTTTGGGTGCGGCCGCTCTGCTGCGCCTGCGGCGCAGACCCCCGGATAACGGCGGGAAAACCGTCCAGGCCTACACGGAAGCGGATGCTTCTTTCGACCGGCTGCTCTCGGGATGACTTTCGCTGCCTACGTTTGCTGCCGCCTCGCACCGTCCGGCGGTTCTCTGTGCGCATTTGAAGGAGTTACTGTTCCCGGTCACTGCATTTATTTATGTACTTAGATATTATAAAGTTTTAGCGTGAAAAAGTCAACAGTTTCTTTCCGGAAATTTTCAGGTTGATTTTGGATGTGCATAATTGCTTGAAAATCTGCCAGACTATGTAAACAACTGTTTCGGCTGCCGGATGGAGCACCAGGGGTTGGCACGGAAGGAGGAATTTTTGTGGCGGTATCATTCATACGGACGATTATTTTATATGCGGTTGTCATTACGGCGCTGCGAATCATGGGAAAGCGGCAGATAGGGGAGCTGGAGCCTTCGGAGCTGGTCGTCACGATCCTGGTTTCGGAGCTTGCGGCCATTCCGATGCAGGATCTGGGGATTCCGTTATTTGCGGGGGTGATCCCAATCATAACGCTGATTTCGCTGGAAATCATTGTTAGTTTCCTGTGCCTGAAAAGCCGGAAACTGCGGCGGCTGCTGAACGGGCGGGCGGCAATCATTATCCGGGGCGGGAAGCTGGACCGGGAAAAGATGAAGCAAATGCGTATAACGACGGATGAAGTAATGGAAGCGCTGCGGCAGCAGAACATTGGATCGGTCTCGGAGTTAAAATACGGTTTAATTGAAACCAACGGGCAGTTAAGTTATATATACAAGCCGGAATACCAGCCGGTAAATGCGAAGATGCTGGGGATAAAGCCAGCGGATGCGGGGCTGCCGCTGATTGTGATATCGGATGGAGAGGTTGTAGAGATCAACCTGCGGCACTTAGGGAAGACGCGGGAAGAGATTGAGAAGCGGGTACAGAAGGCGCATATACCGGGGGTATCGGAAGTATTTCTGATGACGCTGGACGACAGTGGAAACGAATTTATCCAACGGAAGGAGCGGTAAAGGATGAAGCGGCTAGCGACAGCGATTGTACTATTGTTGGCGGTGCTGGTGTTGTGTATTTTCACGCAGTGGCAGCTAAACCATCTTGCGGACGGGCTGACAGCGCAGGTGGATCATTTTTCTTTATGTGCTGGACAAAACGACATGCAGGGTGCTGCGGCAGCGATCGCGGAGGCGCGGCTTGGGTGGCGGTCGCGGCGGGCGCTGCTGGGATCAATTTTACCGCACACGGAGCTGGATGAAGTTGACCGATTATTTGAGGTATCCATCCAGGCGGCTAAGGACGAAGACATTACGGAGTGCCGGTTGCGGGCGGCGGAGCTGAGTGCGCTGCTGCGCCACCTGCCGGAGCGCGAGTTCCCTGCGCTGGAAAACATCTTCTAACGCGGTTCGCCTCTGCAGCGGGCACCAAAGGGCGCTGCCCTCTGGACACCCGCGCCTGTGCGGCGGGCACCAAAGGGCGCTGCCCTTTGGATTCCCGCTGGGGTTGCACCCCAGACCCCGAGATGCTGACGCATCTCTGCTTCGCCTGCGGGCGGGACGGGTGCAGTTACGGCCGTTTCTGCGGTGCTGACCGGCCTGCCGGAAAGGATGGCAGGCTGGTCGGCTGAATGCAGTGCGTATGTGGATATGTGAAAATATATAGGCGTTGTTTTTACATAGTTATGACATGCTTTGAAGAAACAGCATTCACAAAAATGTATTTCTATCATACTTTGAGGGTGAGAACGTTTGGCAGCAAGGAGGTATTATTATGCCAACTATTTACCTCTCACCATCGACACAGGAATACAATATTTTTTATGACGGCGAAGGAAGCGAAGAATACTATATGAATCTGATTGCAGATGCAATGGAGCCTTATTTAGTATCCTCCGGCATTGAATTCGTCCGCAACACCCCGCAAATGACGGCGGCAAGTTCTATTCAGGCCTCAAATGCGGGAAATTATGACGTGCATCTTGCGCTCCACTCCAATGCGGCCCCGGAAAATTTATCCGGCAAAATCACCGGGATTGATGCTTATTATTCCCCGAACAGCGAACGCGGGCGGCGGCTTGCCGATATTCTGGCCGCAAATCTGAAAGCGGTTTATTATGATCCGTCCAAGGTCCAGACCCGTCCGACCACTTCCATTGGAGAGGTCACCCGCACCCGCGCCCCTGCTGTACTTTTGGAGCTTGGATATCATGACAATCCGACAGATGCCGCATGGATTCGTGCAAATATTAACGCGATTGCACGCAATATTGTTTATTCATTAACAGAGTATTTTGGAATCCCGTTTGTAGAACCGGAACCGATTCAGAGCGGCACGGTTGATATTTCCTCTGGAAGCCTTAACATCCGTTCAGCGCCCTCGCTGAGCGCTCCGGTCATTGCCAGTGCTTATGATGGCGATACGGTTTTGATTCTTGGGGAATGGGATGGCTGGTATGTTGTTCGGTATGGAGATATAGAAGGTTATGCCCGTTCCGAATATATTACACGCAATTATAATTAACATAGCCTGGAAGACGCGGAACGGATTCTAGGCCTTGTTTGATAATTGGAAGTGCACCCAGCGGCGAGGGGTTTTTCCGCCAATCAAGGCAAATTTTCGCGGGAATCCTGTCGGATTTCAAGAAAATTTAACGCAGAGTGACGGAAAAAGACCCGCCGATGGGCGTGCGGACAATTTTCAAACAAGGCCTAAGGGGCGCACCTCCCGGAAAGGCTGCCTGCGGCAGCTTTTCCGGCTTCCGCCCGCAAATGAGAATGCGGCATGAGACACCGAACTGTCACTTGTTTTTTTGTGCGGACTATGTTAAAATAAGACAATATTGAGCTTGGAGGGAGCAAAAACATGTCCATAGAAAAAGTGCGTACATACTTCCGCAGCTGTGGGATAGAGGACCGCGTGCTGGAATTTACGGTTTCAAGCGCGACGGTTGCACTTGCGGCGCAGGCGCTCGGGGTCGAGGAAGCGCGGATTGCGAAAACATTATCTTTCTGTGTGGATGACAGTGCCGTGTTGATTGTCATGGCCGGAGATGCGCGGGTGGATAATCCGAAGTTTAAGGCACAGTTTCATACGAAAGCAAAAATGCTTAGTCACGAAGCGGCATCCGAGCAGGTCGGACACGCCGTAGGCGGCGTATGCCCGTTTGCGGTGAATGACGGCGTACAAATTTATTTGGACGAATCGCTGCGGCGGTTTACAACTGTTTTCCCGGCCTGCGGGAGTGCGAACAGCGCGATTGAATTGACCATCCCGGAGCTGGAACAATATGCACGGCCTAACGGCTGGGTTGACGTCTGCAAGGGCTGGCAGGCGGAATAAACGAAATGGACAGGCCTCCTCCTCTGCGGCTGGGGCAGCAATAGCAGCATAACAAGATACCTCCGCGCAATCCGGCAGGCTGTGGCCTGCAAGACAGGTCTATTAGGGCGCTTGGCCCCATAACCTGAATTGTAGAGATCAAGCCTGTTCGGAGAACGGCGGGGGGATTGCTTCCGCATAATACGCCTTTGGTTTTCTGACAGGTTTGCCGATTTGGGAACTGAAAGAAGCCGGAGGTCGTATCGTATGCCAACTCTATTGATTGTACTGTTGTTCCTTCTGGGTGTGGTGCTGATTGTAAAGGGCGGGGATGCCTTTGTAGATGCCGCCTCATGGATTGCTGAAGCGTTCCATATTCCTAAATTTATTGTTGGTGCGACAATCGTCAGCCTTGCAACTACGCTGCCGGAGCTGCTGGTTTCTGCGATTGCCGCCTCGCAGGGCAAAACCGAGATGGCAATCGGGAATGCAGTAGGTTCCGTGACTGCGAATATCGGGCTGATTATGGGAATCTCCATCTTTTGTATGCCCAGCGTTATGAAACGGTCGAGCTTTGCCTTTAAGGGGCTGCTGATGGTTTTTGCCGCCGGGCTGCTGTATGCGCTTTCATCCGGTGGGGAACTGCTGTTCGGGCAGTCATTTTTGCTTTTGGCGGTGTTTGCGGTATTCCTGCTGGCAAACCTGTGGGATGCAAAGTGCGCGATTGGAACCGCAAGCCGGGACAGCCGTCCCGAGGGTGGCTTGGCGCTCAATCTGGCTAAATTTGCGCTGGGAACCGCTGGCATTGTCCTTGGTGCGCAGCTGCTGGTCGATAACGGCAGCGCACTTGCCCGGATGCTGGGAATCCCCGAGGGCATTATCGGCGTTACAATGATTGCCGTAGGCACTTCGCTGCCTGAACTTGTCACCACGCTGACCGCCATTGCAAAGCGGCAGGCTTCGCTTTCCATTGGCAATATTATCGGGGCAAATATTATTGATTTGACGCTGATACTGCCGATTTCGGCGTGGATTGCACAGGGCAGTTTGCCGATTTCGGTGCAGGCGCTGCGGCTGGATTTCCCGGCCTGTCTGCTGGTCTGCCTGCTTGCGATTGTCCCGCCGCTGCAAAGCGGACGCTTCCGGCGCTGGCAGGGCCTTTTGCTGCTGGCGTGCTATGGTGCTTATCTGGCGTTGCTGTGCACATCATTCCTGTAAAGACAGCCGGAAGCGTGCGATCAAAGGGTTACATAGGTGATTTCATGCCCCAGCGCAGGGAGCACGGTTTCCAGCATATCCTTCACTGTAAAGCGCAGGCTGGACGTATTCGCGCAGGGATGGCAGGCAAAGAATTCATGCTGCATCACGTCCCGGTCGATTACCAGACGGACGCGCTGATCCGGGTCGAACAGCAGTCCGAGCACGCTGGCCGAACCGGGCGTTGTATGGAGCAGTGCCTGCATTTGCTCTCCATCGGCAAACGACAGGCGCGAGCAGCCGAGCTGCCCGGTAACGTCCTTCGTGCGGAACGCTTTGCGTCCGGGCATCAGCAGCAGGTAAAAGTCCGTTTTCTGCCGGTTGCATAGGAATAGGTTTTTGCAGATTTCTGCGCCGAGGCGTTCTTCCACCCCTTCACAGGCCTCAATGGACGGCGCGGCCTCATGGTCAAGCCGCTGGTATGCAACATCCAGCGTATCCAGGAAGTCATAAACAGCGCATTCGCTGGGGATTCGGCCTGATACATCGTCAGGACGGCCATTGTATAGGGTTGGGTCAATTTGAAAATCCGGCATTTTTGAATATCCTCCTTTTGTCTTTTGGGAACTGATATCAGTATAGCCTGGGATGATTGCGCCGTCAAGATACTTTCCCACTCGGATGGACAGGATTCCAGGAAGGTTCATTGCACGGGCAAACGAAAGGGAACGAAAATCATGATTGAAATAAATGAAAGCTGGTTCCGAGGCGTGCTGCCGCGCAGGCCGCGAGAAAGCAGCAAAGACGATTATGGGCGTGTGCTTGCCGTCTGCGGTGCGGAAGGCTATACCGGGGCGGCTTATTTTGCTGCGCAGGCTGCCGTCCGCACGGGCAGCGGGATTGTGACGCTTTGCGTACCGCAGGCGATTTACCCGATTCTGGCGGTGAAGCTGAACGAGCCTGTCATTGTGCCGTATGACCCGGCAGCGTCGGATGGCATTCTGGAGCGTGCGGCACGTGCGGACGCCCTGCTGGTCGGCTGTGGGCTGGGACGCTCAGAGGCAGCGCAGCGCCTGACGCACGAACTGCTCCGGCAGGCGGCTTGTCCGGTTGTCGTGGACGCGGATGGCATAAACCTGCTTGCGGGACATATAGATGTATTACGGAGTGTATCCCAGCCGCTGGTGCTCACCCCGCACGCGGGAGAGTTTTCCCGGCTGACCGGCATGGAGCCGGTGCCGGAGTCTGCCGCAGCTTTTGCGCAGGATTCCGGGGCAGTGGTTCTTTTGAAGGGATATCATTCAACTATCCATACGCCCGAAGGGCAGGCGTTCCGCGTAATGGCAGGAAACCCTGGTATGGCCAAGGGCGGCAGCGGCGATATATTGGCGGGGTGTATCCTTTCCTTGCTCGGACAGGGTCTTCCGGCGGTACAGGCAGTTTGCGCTGCGGCATGGGTTCATAGCCGGGCGGGGGACCTGTGCGCGGCGCAGTTGGGCGAATATGGCATGACCCCGACTGATCTGCTCCGCTTCCTGCCGGACGCGCTGCGCGAAGGGGCATAGCGGCGGCACCCGCTGGTGAATGGGATGTACAGCTCCGTTTTGTTACATCTGAAAATCCGTGGGAGGGGATTCTTTGAAGAAAACGGCTGTTTTTTTGTCCTTTTTACTGCTGTTGACGGGATGCAGCGCAGGCCAGACGGATGCGGAAACCATCCGGGAGCACTTTGATAAGCTGGGGGCCTTTACAGCCCACGTAAAAATTTTTTCGGATTTTGGCGGTTCGGCACTGGAATATGAGCTCGATTATGCGTATAATAGAAAGGGCAGTGATCATCTTGTGCTGACCGCCCCCGAGGCGGTGAGCGGGATTGAGGCCACCATTGCCGGGGAGGACAGCTTCCTGCTGCAATACGGCACTGCTGCGCTGGATGATGGGATGCCGGCACTGCATGGTGCGGTCCCGGCGGATGGCGTTTACTGGCTCATGCGTTCGCTGCGCGAGAGTGAGCCGCTTGAGCTTTGGAAGGAAACGGTTTCCGGTGTTCCGGCGACAGTCCTGCGCTATGAAGATACGGAGGAAGAGCATACGCTCACCCGTCAGGTCTGGCTGGCCCAGAGCGGATTATATCCGCTGTGCGCGGAGGTTTATGTAGACGGGAAGCGCACCTTGCTGCTGACCTTTTCTGAATATCAGGAAGGGGCCGTGCCGGAACCGTCCGAGACACAGCCCGAGGCGCTGCCGGAACCGCAGCCCTGAAGGGGGCCGCAGCATACCGGCTGCCGGGCCGGGGCTGACAGAACAGAGGATTTTTTAAGAGAGTGTGTCATGAACCAGAACAGACATCGCATTTGGGCAGACATCAGTTTGCAGACGATAGAGGATAATTACGAGGCGATCCGTGCGCACATTGGCGGCAAGCCGATGCTGTGCGTGGTCAAGGCTGACGCTTATGGGCACGGCGCTGCCGAGGTTGTCCGGCGGCTGGAGCGCCATTGCCCGGCTTATTTCGGGGTAGCCACGGTGGGGGAAGCGGTCGAGCTGCGTCAGAACGGCGTAAGCACTCCCATCCTGATTTTGGGCTATGTTGATGAAAACGACGCAGCGGCTATGATGGAATACCGCATTACGCCCACAGTGCATGATGAAGAGGCGGCGCACGTTTTTTCCGAATGGGCGGCGGCGAACGGCGGCACGATTGAGTGCCACCTTGCCGTGGATACGGGGATGAGCCGAATTGGCTTTGACTCCCATGACCCGGACGAGGCTGTGCGCAGTATGCTTGCGGCCAGCCGCTTGCCGGGGCTTTCGATCACTGGCATTTTCACGCACTTCCCGGAGGCGGATGCCCCGGAGGGCGAAGCATTTACCCGTGCGCAGATTGCCCGTTTTAAGGCAGTCTGTGCCGGGTTGGAGCAGGCGGGGCTGCACTTGCGCTGGAAGCATTGTGCCAACAGCGCGGGGCTGGCCTGTTATGATGACCCATATTTTGACTTGGTACGCGCTGGGATTGTCCTGTATGGCTACCAGCCAGCGCCCGGGATGGAAACCGGGCTGGAGATCCGGCCGGCGATGACTGTGCGTGCACGTATTGCGCAGGTACGGCGGCTGTATCCTGGGCAGTCGGTCAGCTATGGCCGCACCTTTACGGCAGAGCGCACTTGCAATGCGGCTGTGATTACGGCGGGCTATGCGGACGGCTATTTGCGCACCGGCTCCGGACAGGCCGTAGTTGAGATTGCGGGGCAGCCTTGTCCGGTACGTGGGCGCATATGCATGGATATGTGCATAGCGGAGCTGCCTGACGGTCTGCATGTACGGCATGGGGATGAGGCAGTCCTTTTTGGGCCGGGGGCGGTCACAGCGGATAATGTGGCGGCAGCGGCGGGGACGATCTCGTATGAGGTGCTTTGTGCAGTATCCAAGCGTGTACCGCGCATCTATATTGACTGATTTTCAGCAGGAGCGTTTCCGGCGCACGTCTGGAACCTGCTGTACATAAAATGAAGTGGGCAGATTATAAAGAAAGCCTTATCTTGCAGATTTTTTAGTATCCGGGGTTATATTCCCTGGCTTTGTGGGGAAGATAGATTTGCAGGGGGTTCTGGCCCACGCTGCAAATCTGAATTCCAACGGAGTGTGAATGAACGTGGATCACAACATTAAACGCGGAGACATTTATTACGCCGATCTCAGCCCGGTCGTTGGCAGTGAGCAGGGCGGTATGCGTCCCGTACTTATTGTACAGAATAATGTAGGGAACCGCTACAGCCCCACTGTGATTGCTGCTGCGATCACCTCGCAGGTCAACAAGGCGAAGATGCCCACGCATATTGAGCTTGGGGCGCCCCAGTTTGGCCTGACGCGTGATTCGGTCGTGCTGACAGAGCAGATCCGCACCATTGATAAGAAGCGCCTGCGTGAGAAAATGGGCTGCCTTGACGAGAATGCCATGCGCAGTGTTGACGAGGCCCTGGCCGTCAGTTTTGGTTTACAGGGCTGAAAAAAGCAGGCAGGCGAAACGCGCTTTCCCTTTCCGGCGGCAGCCCGCCGCCGGGCTACATAAATCGGAGTTTTTCGCCTCCGCGGCGGGCGGTCCTCCGCGGACAGCGGTCCTACGCGGACGGCGGTCCTACGCGGACAGCGCCAGAGGGACTTGTCCCTCTGGACTCCCATCTGTCGCCTGCGGGCGGGACGGGGGCTGGATGTGCTGATTTGTTTTTGCTGCTTTATCCCACATAAAAGGCGGCAGAGCGAAACGGCAGTGACGGCAAATTTTTATGAATGCAAATACATACCATGGATAAAAGGAAACCGCCCTGCTGCTGCCCGCGCAGGGCCGTCTGCGGCAGGTTCCGACGTTCATGGATACAGCAGGGGGGCTGCGCAGGATAAGCTGCGCGGGAAAATCGCCGGATGATCCGGCGCGGGGAGAAGTAAAAAATTGAACAAACGAAATTTTATTATATCGACCGGTGCAGTGCTTGCGTTGGCCATGCTGGCCACCTGCTATGCGGCGGTAGCGGCAATCCGCACGGAGGCGGCTCCCCGTGTCACCGAGGAGTACCGTCAGGCCGCGCTGACCAGCGAGGGCAATCCGTTCCAGCGGCTTGGCGGCGATTTTGCAGAAATGTTTCTGATTGTGGGTGAGCGGTTAAGCGGTCGCTGATGGCATATTCCTTACATATGGCGCATATCCTTTTACCAAAAGCCATTGGAAAGGGGTGTGCAGGGAATGGAAATCTGGGAACTGCCGGAGGGTGCCGTTACGGTGCAGGAAGAAGGGCATATTATACATTTCCGGGTGGATTGCGTGCCGCCCTGTGAGCCGACCCGGCTGCTGCGCTGCTATGGGGAGGGCACGCCGAAGGATCTGCTGGTTGGCGTATTGGAGCCGAAAAATGGACGGCTGGTGCTTGACCGCCGGGTCAGCCGGGAGACCTTGCGGCAGGCCGGGGCAGGCAATCAGCTGCCGGAGCGGTATTATTTATCAGACGGCGGCGCACGGGAGCGCGAAGTGGAGGAGTCGGCCGCTGATATTGTGCTGCCTGGGGAGGTGCTTTCTCCCGTGCCCGAGTCTCCGGCAGAGGCCGTGGAGCCTGCGCCAAAGGACAAAACCTGTGCAGATACGGCCGCAGTGGATGCTGTGCCGGAAATCGAGGCCTGTGAGGAAACGGTTTCTGCGGATGCTGTCCCCGCAGAGGAACCCGCACCGTCCGGGACTGGGGATGCACTGCTGGATGCTGTGCTCGCCCGCGGGGAAGCGCACTGCGAAAAATCCCCGGAGGGCTTTCGGATCACCTGTCCGTTTTCGCCTGTACAGCCGTTTGCGCTTGCATTTGTTGCGCTGCTCTGCCGCGCAGAACACGGTCTCGCGGTGCTCGAATGGACGCCGCCGCAGGAGCCTGTATAAACGCTGTATTCACGGCGATGGATACGGCATCAGCCATACGGGTTCCGGAAAATCCTCGTCCGCCCGTTTCCCGGATGCTGCTTCGGGGAAAAGGCGGACGGGGATTTTGTTTGCATTGTTCATATGCGCCGCTGCGGCAAATTATATGAACAAGAGCCATATCAGATTCGCGCGTCACACCGCAGCTTGAGGTAAAATATGAGACAGAAAACGGAAGAATCAAGAATTGCGTATAATCAAATAGCATTCCAATATGATACATCAAGAGAGGGACGGTATACAGAATTCCATATAAAGGAACTATCGGATACCATTGATTTGAGTGAGGGTAATGTTGTACTTGACGTTGGCTGCGGAAACGGGAGCCTGTTGGGAGAACTATCGAAAAAAGCGAAAATTGATGCGAATGGAATTGATATATCCGAGAATATGATTCATGCGGCAAAAATGCGCTATCCAGAAATAAAATTTGATGTAAAGTCATGCTGTCCGCTTGGATGGGAAAATGAAAGCATTGACATTATAACCGTATGCTGTGCTTTTCATCATTTTGATGCTCCGCAGAGGTTCGCAAATGAATGCAGGCGTGTATTAAAGACAAACGGCACTGTATATATCGCTGACCCAAACTTTGGAATCGCCATCAGATTTTTTGCTAATCTGTTCGTATTTCCTTTATGCAAAAGTGGAGATGTGAAGGTGTACAGCAAAAATGAGTTAGAAAAAATTTTTTATAATGCCGGGTTTAAGGATGTACATGTTTATAAAAAAGAAAAAGGATTATTTCTTAGCGCAAAAAAGTGACAATAAATCGTAAGATACAGATGTTTGTGTTTAGAAAAGAGTATCTGCCGCTTTTTGGTGGGATAAAGTAATATAAATGAGTCAGCACGTTCAGCCCCCGTCCCGCCCGCAGGCGAAAAAGGGGAGTCCAGAGGGACAAGTCCCTCTGGCGCCGTCCGCGCAGGACTGCCGTCCGCATAGGACCGCTGTCCGCGCAGGACCGCTGTCCGCGTAGGACCGCCGTCCGCGTAGGACCGCTGTCCGCGTAGGACCGCTGTCCGCGTAGGACCGCTGTCCGAGTAGGACCGCCGTCCGCGTAGGACATACGAACGTGCTCCTGGGAGGATAATATGAAATTTACACTTTGCGCCCCTGCCCTGTTCGGGCTGGAGGGGATTGTCGCGGATGAGCTCCGCTTCCACGGAGGCCTCACCGATGTCACCGCCGAAAATGGGCGCGTCCTTTTCCGCGGAGATGAACACACGCTCGCATGGGCCAACCTTCACCTACGGTGCGCCGAACGCGTTCTGCTGCGCCTTGCCGCCTTTCCAGCAGATACCTTTGACGCGCTCTTTGAGGGCACCCGCGCGATTGCATGGGAGGATTTTTTGCCCGTGGATGCAGCCTTCCCCGTGAAAGGGCATTCCCTGGATTCCGTCCTGCATTCCGTGCCCGACTGCCAGAAAATCATTAAAAAAGCAATCGCCAGCCGGCTGTCGGATCAGTATGGGCAAAGCTGGTTCGATGAGACCGGCGTCAAGCTGCAAGTGCAGTTCTCCATCATGCATGACCGCGCCGAAATTTTCCTGGATACCAGCGGCCCCGGCCTGCATAAGCGCGGCTACCGCGCCAACGCCAACGCCGCCCCCCTCCGCGAGACGCTCGCCGCCGCAATGGTGAAACTTGCCCGTTGGCGCGGCAGAGAACCGCTGTATGACCCCTTCTGTGGTTCGGGAACCATTGCTATCGAAGCAGCGCTCCTGGCCCAAAAACGTGCCCCCGGACTGCTGCGCACCTTTGACAGCGAAAAGTGGCCGTTCCTGTCTCCGGATGTCTGGCGCACCCTGCGCGAGGAAGCGCTGAATATGATCGATGCGCAGCCCGTCCCTATTTTTGCAGGGGATATCGACCCGGCCTGTGCCGCGCTGGCGCAGGAGAATGCCCGGAAAGCAGGCGTGGCCGCCACAGTCTCCGTTGAAGTGCGCGATGCGCTGACAATGGATTTTAGCAGTCTCGCCGGTACTTTGCTTGCCAACCCGCCCTACGGGGAACGGCTGCTCGACCAGGAGGCCGCCCGGGCCCTGTACCGGCAGTACGGCGCAGCCGCAGGCAGGTCTTCCTTAAAACAGTATGTTTTAACTTCTGATACCGAGTTTGAGCGCTGTTTTGGCTTTGCCGCTGACAAAAAGCGCAAGCTGTATAATGGTATGCTGCGCTGTGACCTGTATATGTATTTCAAGGATGCAGCGGCGCGCCGGGCACTGTCCGACGGGAAAAATACACCCCCATATAAAAGTAAAGGATTTGTGAACGATACGAAAAACGGCGTAAACCGGAGAAATCGGAAGAAATAACCGGTATGAAAAAGCTATCTCGGGATATTTCCGGTTTTTTGCGAAAAATGCCTGCGGAATACGAAAAAAATTTCTTGTGTTTTTGCATCCGTTGATGTATCATAATAGTAAATTAGCACTCTTCCTTTTCGAGTGCTAAGCTGAAACGGTAATTCTAAAATCTTAGGAGGAATAGATCATGAAACTCAAACCCCTTTCTGACCGTGTTGTCATCAAGATGGTCGAGGCAGAGGAAACCACAGCTTCCGGCATCATCTTGGCAGGCTCTGCGAAGGAAAAGCCCCAGGTAGCAGAGGTTCTGGCCGTAGGCCCCGGCGGCGTTGTGGACGGCAAAGAGGTCGTCATGCAGGTTAAGCCCGGTGATAAGGTCATCACCAGCAAATACTCGGGTACCGAAGTAAAGATCGATGGCGAAGAGCTGATCGTTGTCCGCCAGGGCGATATTCTCGCGGTCGTCGAGTAATATCCCGGCTCCTGCGGCTGTTTGAAACAGGAATGAAACCATTAACCATTATATCTGGAGGAATGCAATCATGGCAAAACAGATTTTATTCGGTGAGGATGCGCGTAAGGCGCTCCAGCGCGGTATTGACCAGCTCGCCGACACCGTAAAGGTCACCATCGGCCCGAAGGGCCGCAATGTCGTACTGGATAAGAAGTACGGCGCTCCGCTCATCACCAACGATGGAGTTACCATTGCAAAGGATATCGAGCTTGATGATCCGTTTGAGAACATGGGTGCACAGCTGGTCAAGGAAGTCGCAACCAAGACCAACGATGCTGCCGGTGACGGCACCACTACCGCGACCCTGCTCGCACAGGCATTTGTCCGCGAAGGCCTCAAGAACCTTGCCGCCGGTGCAAACCCGATGGTCATGCGCAAGGGCATGAGCAAGGCTGTTGACGCAGCCGTCAAGTCCATCGCCGCAAACTCCCAAAAGGTAAACGGCACCCAAGATATTGCCCGCGTAGCGGCAGTTTCCTCCAGCGATGAGGAGATCGGCAAGCTGATTGCAGAGGCAATGGAAAAGGTTTCCACCGACGGCGTTATTACCGTAGAGGAATCCAAGACCGCAGAGACCTACTCCGAGGTCGTAGAAGGGATGCAGTTTGACCGCGGCTACGTGACCCCCTATATGGTCACCGATACCGAGAAAATGGAAGCTGTTCTGGATGACTGCCTGGTTCTGATTACCGACAAGAAGATTTCTGTTATTGCCGACCTGCTGCCGATCCTGGAACAGATCGTTAAGATGGGCCGCAAGCTGCTGATTATTGCCGAGGATATCGAGGGTGAGGCGCTGTCTACCCTGATCGTCAACCGTCTGCGCGGCACCTTTACCTGTGTTGCAGTCAAGGCGCCCGGCTTTGGCGACCGCCGCAAGGAAATGCTTCAGGATATCGCAATCCTGACCGGCGGCACGGTCATTTCCGAGGATATCGGTATTGACCTGAAGGATGCTACCATGGAAATGCTCGGCGAGGCCCGTCAGGTCAAGGTCAACAAGGAAACCACGACCATCGTAGACGGCGCAGGCGATTCTGAAGCAATCAAGGCCCGTGTAAACACCATCCGCAATGCGATTGAAAACACCACCTCTGATTTTGACCGCGAAAAGCTCCAGGAGCGTTTGGCGAAGCTGGCAGGCGGCGTAGCCGTAATCAAGGTTGGCGCTGCGACCGAGGTCGAAATGAAGGAAATGAAGCTGCGCATCGAAGACGCACTCAACGCGACCCGTGCGGCCGTTGAGGAAGGTATCGTTGCAGGCGGCGGCGTATCCTATGTCAATGCAATTACAGAGGTTGCAAAGCTGGTTGACCAGCTGGAGGGCGACGAAAAGACCGGCGTTAAGATCATCATGCGCGGCCTTGAAGAGCCTGTCCGTCAGATTGCAATGAATGCAGGTGTTGACGGTTCTGTCGTGCTCGATAAGATTGTTGCATCCGGCAAGACCGGCTACGGCTTTGACGCTTATAAGGAAGAGTATGTCAGCATGATTGATGCCGGTATTGTTGACCCGACCAAGGTAAACCGTTTTGCATTGCAGAATGCTGCTTCGATTGCCTCTATGGTACTCACGACCGAGTCCATCGTTTCCGATAAGAAGGAGCCCACGCCTCCGATGCCTGCTGCACCCGATATGGGCGGCATGGGCGGTATGTACTAAGAACCGCCTGAAAAGACCGCGAAACGGACAAAAAACATTTGAACCGATGTCAGCGTGAAATTTTTCCGCAGGGCGGGTTCCCGCCAGCCGTGCGCCGGATATACGCGGTTTTTGAATGCATGAACAAAAGCCAGCACTCACTTGATTGTGGGTGCTGGTTCATTTTTTATGCGTTTGCTTATATTCACGCGCAGAAAAGGTTTGCCGCACGGTTCTTTCGTCCCGCCCGCAGGCGAAGGATGGGAGTCCAGAGGGACAAGTCCCTCTGGCGCCGTCTGCGTAAGACCGCTCGCCGCGTAGGCGGAGGAAACAGCAATTTCCAGCACCTGCGGGTATAGGATACCGCTGGCTGTGAATGGATTTCTGCGGGAAAGTACGCCTTATTTAACCAAATCATCCTTTTTCCGCATCTTTTCACATAAAATGATAGGGGCGCGCATGGAGCCGCCAGCGCTGTTTTTGCTGCCCCGCACTTGACAGAACGCATGGAAAACCTTATTATATATGTATATGCATTCCGTGCATGGAAACCTCTTTTTTCGCGCGGCAGCATATAAAATTACATACCGGAGGGGATCGAATGATAAAAAAAAGGGCGTTGAGCCTGCTGCTGAGTTTCAGTATGCTGCTTGCACTGCTCCCAGGTACAGCGCTGGCGGCACAGGTACCCGGCGGTCTGCTTGGCGGGGGAAGCCCGACTGGCGCCAATGACCCGGTCAGCTATGAGACCAAAAAAGGCCTGAAAGGCACATCGCCAAAAATTGAAAGCGGCTGGCAGGAGCTGACAGCTGCGGGCGGCGGTACGCTCACACTTCGGAAGGATGTCACATCCTCCGCCGTGCTGACGGTGCCTGGCGGCTGCCAGATCACATTGAACCTGAATGGCCGCACACTCAGCCGCGGCCTGCAAAATCAGTCGCCGCGTGACGGCGGCGGCGTGCTGACAGTGGCCGCAAATGGTGAGCTGATTGTCAAAAGCACCCCGCCAAACGGCAGCTCCACACCTGCGGCACGCGGGGCCATCATGGGCGGCAGCAGCACCACCGGCGGCGGCGTCCACGTCAAACGCGGCGGCCGCTTGAAACTGCAAAGCGGCAGTATCATTGAGAATGCGTCCGCATCCTACGGCGGCGGTATCTTTAATGAGGGAACAGTCGTGATGAGCGGCGGCACCGTATCCAATAATAAGGGCGGCGGCGTGTATCAGGACGGCCTGTTTACCGTATCCGGCGGCGCGAAAGTCACCGGGAATGAGACTGCCAATGTGTATTTGCCCGCAGGGAAAAAGCTCACGGCGGACAAGGTATCCGGCGGGGCGTTTGGCCTGTTCCTGGCCAGTGTGCCCGAGGCTGGCAAGGCCGTCACCGCAGTAACAGGGGCAGTCAGCTCGACAGAGGGCTACACCAGCGATCAGAATCTGATTGTTTCCCTCGAAGAGGGAAACATCGTGCTCCGGAGCACGGAAAAACCTGCTGAACCGGGACAGTTTATGCAGGCTATGGACGGCCCCAGTGCGGACGAATCAGATTTTATCACCCAGAATCAAAGCCAGAGCGCAGGCGGCACGGCGAATACCTATATAAGCTCACGCGCGGCGAGTATTCATTTTAATTTGAATTATACTGGTGCGACCGACTCTATACCTGATATTGAGATTCCATCTGATGAAAAAACATATAATGAGCTTTCGGGTTTTCCTAAAAGCCCAAAAAGAGTAGGTTATAACTTCCTTGGATGGTTTGATCGGGCGGCAGAAGATGGTGCAACTGAAATAAAAGCCACTGATAAGGTGAAAGCGGAAGAGCATACGCTTTATGCGCATTGGGCGGCAAAGGAAATATCAGTTACACTTAATGAAAATTATACTGATGCAACTATCTCAATAGTCGAGGTTGAGTTTGGTAAGACGTATGCTGATGTATTTCCAACAGTTGATCCAGTGCGTACTGGCTATACGTTTGAGGGCTGGTATACGAGCAGTGTTGGCGGACAGAAAATATCAGCTAGTGACACGATAGATAAAGCATATAATCACACGCTTTATGCTATTTGGAAATCCAATGAGGCTGATAAGACGAGACACAAAATTACTTTTTACCCAAAGGAAAATCCTAATACAGATCCAGGATTTGTTATCTTCACAGATGAAACTGGTGATCTGATAATGCCGTCTCCATCCAGATGCGGGTTTGCGCCACCTTCTGAAGGTAAAGTGTTTGATCAATGGTCGATTGGTGATGGAACAACAAAGGTTGATAAAGGTGATACGCATCGTTTTGATGGGGAAACAGATGTATTTGCGACTTGGAAAGAAAAAGGAACAGATACATACCACAAGATTACCTATGATCTTAATGGTGGAGAAGGAAATGTGCCAGCCGACGAATGGCTTGCGGAAAATGAAAAGTTTACCGTTTGTGAGGATGTACCAGTAAAAGATGGTTACCGGTTTGATGGCTGGAAGGATGGAACAACGGAGTACACTCCCGGCAATGAGTACACTGTTGGAACAAATAGTATAACTATTACCGCGCAGTGGAAAAAGGTATATATTATTTCTTTTGAGGCTAACGGTGGTGGCGGTACCATGGACGCGATGGAGTCAGTCGAGGGAGAGGACTTTACTTTCCCAGAATGTGGTTTTACTCCTCCCGCCGACAAAGCATTTGATAAGTGGACGTTTACTAGTCAAAATGCCGAGGAAAAGAAGCCTGGTGACAAGTACGTGTTTACCGCAGATACTGTGGTAACTGCGAAATGGAAAGAGCCTGCATCAATCACGGTCACGCTCAATGCAAACGGCGGTCAAGTGAATGGCAAAGACATCGATACGATTACCGTTACAGAGGGCGGCACGTACAGTGCACTGAATAATGTTACGGTTGAATGGGACACCAATCATACATTTAAGGGGTGGTTCACAGAAGCAACTAGCGGCGACAAGGTGGAAGCTACTGATACAGTGAATGCAAATACTACTACGTTATATGCGCAGTGGACACCCGTAGCAGAGAGTTATACGATAAAGTTTGCTGCTGATGAAAATGCCGATGGAACGATGCCTGACGATACTGTCCAAAAGGCAGAAACCGGTGTAACAACGTATCAGATACCGACGAGTGCCTTTGCGGCTCCTGCTGGCAAAGTGTTTAAGGAATGGACAGTTACTGCCCCGACTGGAAACGATGCACCAACAGTGTCAGGGTACACACTTACCATTCCGGAGGCGCTTCTGACTACAACGGAAATCACGCTGACCGCGACTTGGGAAGAACCCGATACGGCGACACAGTATGTCATTCAGTTTGAGCCTGGAACCGGTGCGACTGGCACAATGTCCAGTGTAGCAGTTGATAAGGCGGCAAGCGGTGATACAACGTATACGATTCCGAATCATACTTTTACGCCTGACAGCGGTAAGGTGTTCAAAGAATGGACGGTTGCTATTGCGCCGACTGGCGGTGATATGCCAACGGTGTCTGGCAACACCCTTACAATTCCGGCGGCTCTTGCTGGAGGAACAACCATTACGTTAACAGCGGTATGGGAAGATGAAGCGGTGACACCCCCGGTGCAGAAGTATACCATCAAGTTTAGTGACGGTGCAGACGCAGAGGCGGAAGGAGAAGTTGAAAAGGCTTCGTCTGGTGCGACCCTCTATAAGATTCCGTCTTATACCGAATTAGGTTTTACTGCTCCCACTGGCAAGGAATTTGATGAATGGACTGTTTTACCAACGACTTTGTCGATAACCGATGGAAAACTTTCTATTCCGGCTGATTTTGACATTACGCAAGAAATTACGCTGACTGCGACTTGGAAGGATAAAATCGTAACGCCAGGAGAATACAGTATTTCCTTCCTTAAGAACGGCGGCAGCGGCGAAATGGACGACATGGAAACCAAGGACGGCAAGCTCGTATTGCCTGCTTGTGAGTTTGCGCCGCCAAGCGGCAAGATTTTTGACAAGTGGGCGATTGGTAGCGCATCCAGCACCGTTTTTGCTGCGGAGGGCACGGAATACACTTTCACGGCGGATACAAAAGTATATGCACTGTGGAAAGATATTTCCGGTTCCGGCGCGACCGTTACGATCAGCTATGATAAAAACGGCGGCGAGGGTTCGATGTCTGACAGCACGGCACTGAAAGGGAAGAATTTCAATCTCCCGCAGTGCAAGTTCACCCCTCCGAAGGGCAAGGAATTTGCCGGATGGGAGATTGACGGAAAAATCTATGCGGAGGGCGCTGCCTATGCGTTCAAAGAGGATACCGAGGTAAAGGCAACATGGAAAGATGCTGAACAGGCAGCCGAGAAGGTGCAGGCCATCTTCAAAGGCGGCGAAGGTGCGCTTCCGGGCGCTGATTACAGCTTCACTTATGACAAGGGCACCGAAATTGCACTGCCGTACTCCATGTTCAATAAGTCCAATTTTAAGTTCACCGGCTGGTTTGATGACAGCACAGGCAGCAAGGAGCTGCTCAAACCGAACAAGCGGTACAAACTGGAACGGGATACCACCTTTACCGCGCAGTGGGAGGCGGAGGCCCCGACAGAATATACCGTTACCTTTGACGTAAACACGGATAATACTGCGGCAACCGTTTCGCCAAGCTCAAAGAACATTACACCCGGCAAGGCTTACGGCGATCTGCCGACCCCCACATGGGCCGGGCATGATTTCCTCGGCTGGTGCGCCGGAGAGAACGGCAAGACCGACCGCGGGATTGAAATTACCAAGGATACGATTGTTTCGGAGAGAAACGACCATCGGATTTATGCGCTCTGGCGTGTGACCGGTGAAAAGGTATTCAAGCTCACCTTTACCCCGGAAGAGGGGTTCGGTGCAGATTACGTTTGGATGACCAATGCCGAAGGCCAGCTGATTATGCCGGAGCCGGAGGACCTTGGCTTCACCGCACCGACCGGCATGGAATTTGACTGCTGGGAGGTCGAGACGGTATCGCGCGAGGTAACCCGGATGAACCCGGGGGACACCTATGAATTCGGTGAGGATACAGTTATCAGCGCCGTATGGAAGGCAAAGGGCACAACGGACACGGATACGTATACCATCAGTTTCAACGCCAACGGCGGCACCGGCACAATGACGGCACTCAAGGTGGATGCAGGCAAGGCGCTTACGCTGCCGGGCTGTACGTTTACCGCGCCGAGCGGCAAGACCTTTGACCGCTGGGCAATCGGCAGCGCGTCCGGTACGACGGTAACTGCTGGCAGCAGCTATACGTTTAAGGCAGATACCACGGTTTATGCGGTTTGGAAGAACAGCAGCAGCTCGGGCGGCTCTTCGGGCGGTTCCTCCGGCGGCGGCATCTACCATCCCAGCCGGCCCCCGTACTGGTGGGACGATGACGACGATGATGATGACGAGTCGTCTGCACGCGTGATTATCAACGCCTATGCAGGCACCGGCGGCAAAATTTCGCCGAGCGGTGAGGTGCGCGTTGTGCGCGGCCGCAATCAGAGCTTTACCATCACGCCGCTGAGCGGCTATACGGTGTCTGATGTACTCGTTGATAACAGCAGCATCGGCCCGGTCAGCCGCTACACCTTTGAGAATGTGCAGCGGACACATACCATCCGGGCAGTCTTTACACCGGCATTCGGTACGAACAGCAATACTGTGCAGCCGCCTGCGGTGACCGCGCCGAGCACGAACAACAGCAGCACTACGGCAGGCAGAACCGATTTTTCCCGGTGTGCGCATGACTATAACTGCCCGATTACACCGTTTACGGATGCATATGCTTCCGCGTGGTATCATGACGGCGTGCATTACAGCATTGATAACGGATTGATGGCCGGTGTGGATTCGACGCACTTTGCACCGTCTGCACCGCTGACGCGCGGAATGCTTGCACAGATCCTCTATAACCGTGAGGGCAGGCCGTCCGTCAACAGCGGCAGCAGCGGATTCATCGACGTAGACAGCGGCGCATGGTATGAGGCCGCAGTCAAACGGGCATCAGCCACGGGGCTGGTTGCCGGATACGAGAACGGCGCTTACGGCCCGAATGACCCCATTACGCGCGAACAGCTCGTTGTGGTGCTCTGGCGGCACGCAGGAAGCCCGGCATCCGGTATTGCAGTACCGTTGAGTGACTTTTTCGATACCCGCGCGTATGCTGATGAGGCAATGCGCTGGGCATACGGCAGAGGGATCATCAGCGGCAAGGACAACGGCCTGCTTGACCCCGGCGGACAGGCAAGCCGCGCCGAAGTCGCACAGATGCTGAAAAGCTACTTTGACAGTGGGCTGTAAGCCTGCGGGAAGCGTTTAAGGACGTATTCAAAAATGAAGGGGCTGTCTCAAAATGATTGGTATCAATCATGAGGGACGGCCCCTTCTTTTTGCGGCAGCTTTTATCGCTGGCCATTCAGTACACTGCTGCTATGGAAAAAATGTGATCTTATGGTCTGCTTTCTGCTGCTGGTTCCTTTTCTGCTTTTAAGTGTACGGATTCGACAATGACGGCAATACCGTACTTTTCACCGGCAATCTGCGCCAATGTCTCAAAAAATCTTTGGATAGGGATTTCACCATGTATTTCGCCTGTGAGCATGGGCCTGCACCTCCGTTATGAATCAGCTTATTCCAGTGGGATTGTCCGATATCCCAAGGTTACAGCTGTTTCCGCATCTGCTGCAAAGGCCTGAAAAGGGGCGGATGTTTTTTCACACTGGGGGAATATGCGGGCAGCTGGCTGCGAAATGGTTTTCTGTTTGCAGGGAATTTGTGAAAAATTTCTTGATTCTCTATACATTTGCGGATAAATTTGCTATACTATTATACAGGAGCTGTTTGTGGATTGCCTGCGGAAAAGCGCCTCGTCTGGCGAAAGAATCTACGGTGCGCTTGTCACAATTTATTTTTTCACAGTTCCTTATTTTTACAGCGCCTGAAAGCCTGACCAAAAATATTTCGGCGTCCCGGCAGGCTGCCGGGGCCCGGGTGGGGCGATTGGAAAACCGAAAGGAGCAGCAGCTAACATGCCAATCAAAATCGCTGACAGCCTGCCGGCCAGGGCTGTTCTGGAGAGCGAGAATATATTTGTAATGACCGAGCGGCGTGCGCTTTCACAGGACATCCGTCCGCTGAAAATCGCGATACTGAACCTGATGCCGCTGAAAATCGTAACGGAAACGCAGATTTTACGCTGCTTATCCAATACGCCGCTGCAAATTGAAATCGATCTGGTACAGACCCGCACGTATCACTCCAAAAATACGCCGGAGGATCATTTGCTGACCTTCTATAAAACGTTCCAGGATATTCGGGATAAGAAATATGATGGGTTTATCATCACCGGCGCACCGGTTGAGCTGATGAATTTTGAAGAGGTCGAATACTGGGACGAGCTTTGTGAGATCATGACGTGGACGAGGGCGCATGTCCATTCTACGCTTCATATCTGCTGGGGGGCGCAAGCGGGTCTGTATTTTCATTATGGGATTCCCAAACATGTGCTGCCGGAGAAAAAAAGCGGGGTTTTTTACCACCGCGTGCTAACGCCGAAGGAACCGATTTTCCGGGGATTTAATGATGTATTTTTGGTGCCGCATTCCCGGCATACCGAGGTGCGGGAAGCCGATATTCTTGCCAATCCGTCGCTGCGGCTGCTTTCGCGGTCGGAGGAGGCTGGGGTGCATGTGGTCGAGGCAATGAACGGCCGTCAGCTTTTCGTGCTGGGGCATGGGGAGTATGATCGGGATACATTGAAGGCTGAATATATCCGTGACCGGAATAAGGACATGAACCCCAGGATTCCGGAGCATTATTTTCCGGATGATGACCCATCGCGGGAGCCGCTTGTCCGCTGGCGGTCGCACGCACATTTGTTTTATACCAACTGGCTGAATTATTATGTATATCAGTCAACGCCGTATGTTATTGAATCCCTGTAAGGCGGCCAGCTTTCAGCAGGGCAATTCGTGAAATGATAAAATTTGAAATAATAAAAAAGGATGGAATGCGATTATGGAAAGAACTTATATTATGCTGAAACCGGATGCGCTCCGTCGCGGACTGACCGGCGATATCCTTTCCCGTATTGAGCACAAGGGCTACCGGATCACTGCAATGAAAACCATGCAGCTGGATGAGCCGATCCTGCGGGAGCATTATGCGCATATTGCAGACAAACCCTTTTTCCCGGAAACTGTGGCATATATGACCAGCGGGCCCGTGCTGGCAATGATTGTCGAGGGGGAACAGGCTGTAAAGGGAATGCGTATTCTGATGGGTGCGACCAAGTTTGAGGATGCGGCAGCGGGGACGATCCGAGGGGATTATGCGCACTCCACGACGGAAAACCTGATCCATGGGTCTGACTCCCTGGAAAATGCGGAAATTGAGATCGCACGTTTTTTCAAGTAAGCCGTATGCAGGATTTCGGGTGCTGCCCTTCTGCCGGAAACGCCAGCTGAGCGGTGTGCACATGGAAAATTATACTCGTGAGCGCTGGAGCTTGCCGTTTGCTCCGCCTGCGCGGCGGGCGGTCTTGCGCAGACGGCGCCAGAGGG
>CAJUSB010000026.1 GCA_910589115.1 uncultured Clostridia bacterium
GTCCCTCTGGCGCTGTCCGCGTAGGACCGCTCGCCGCGCAGGCGGAACAAATGGAGCTGTTCGCATTATTGTGTACGTATTAGCCCCCGTCCCGCCCGCAGGCGATAGACGGGAGTCCAGAGGGACAGGTCCCTCTGGCGCTGTCCGCGCAGGACCGCTCGCCGCGCAGGCGGAACAAATGGAGCAGGCTGCGCAGGATCGTTCGCAGCATAGGCAAAAGGAGGTCTTAGAGTGAAGTTCATTCATTTGTCCGATTTGCATTTGGGGAAACGGGTAAACGAATTCCCTATGATTGAGGATCAAGCATACATATTAGAGCAGATATTGGCCGTAATCGACCAGCAGACCCCGGATGCAGTCATCATTGCCGGGGATGTTTACGACCGCACCATACCATCTGCCGAAGCAGTTACACTGCTGGATGATTTCCTGGTAAAGCTCGCCCAGCGGCATGTCCCCGTCCTGCTGGTCAGCGGTAATCACGATTCCCCGGAACGGGTGGCCTTTGCCGGACGGCTGATGGAACATCGTCAGGTGTACATTTCTCCAGTCTATCGCGGTGAAACAAAAACCATTACTCTTACAGATGAATATGGGCCGGTCGATTTTTTCCTGCTGCCGTTCCTCAAACCAGTACATGTACGCGCCTGTTTCCCAGATGAGGAAATCAATGATACCAACGATGCCGTTGCCTGCGCCGTGCGCCATATGCAGATTGATTCAGCGCACAGAAATGTATTAGTTGCACACCAGTTTGTTACCGGGGCTGAACGGTGCGAATCCGAGGAACTCTCCATCGGCGGAAGTGATAACGTAGATATCAGCGTGTTTGCCCCATTCGATTATGCAGCACTCGGCCATTTGCACGGCCCGCAGACAATTCGGAATGCCCGTTACTGCGGCTCACCCCTGAAATATTCCTTTTCAGAAGCGCACCATAAAAAATCTGTTACCGTTGTCTGCCTTGGCCCGAAAGGGACGCTTTCCATTGATACAGTCCCGCTCGTGCCCAGGCGGGATATGGTTGAGCTTCGAGGAACTTATCGGGAGGTCGCCTCTTTGGATTTCTACCGGGAACTGGATACCGATGCGTATATCCGCATGACACTGACTGATGAGCAGGATGTCCCCAATGCAATGGATAGGCTTCGCAGCATTTATCCCAATATGATGCGTCTGGATTATGACAACCTTCGCACCCGAGGCGGCGGGCAGGCTGCGCTTGATGCGGCAGCAGCCGGGCAGCAGACGCCGCTCCAAGTGTTTGCAGCGCTGTATATGCGGCAGAATAATGCCCCGATGTCGCCTGAACAGGAACACTATCTGTCAGACTTGATCGAACGGATTTGGGAGGAGGACTTATGAGACCGGTAAAATTAACAATGTCCGCATTTGGCCCCTATGCGGGGAAAACTGAACTTGCGCTCGACCGGCTGGGCGAACAGGGTCTATACCTGATTACCGGTGACACGGGCGCCGGGAAAACCACCATTTTTGACGCGATTACCTATGCTCTTTTCGGTGGGCCGAGCGGTACCAGCCGCAGCGCCACTCTTTTTCGGAGTAAATATGCCGCGCCGGAAACGCCAACCTTTGTCGAGCTGGAATTTGTTTGCCGCGGTGAAACCTATACGGTTCGCCGAAATCCGGAATTCGAGCGGGATAAATTACGGGGCACCGGCAAGGTAACGCAGAAAGCAGATGCTGAACTGCACTTGCCGAATGGGGATGTGAAGTCCAATCCCAAAGTTGTGACGGCAGCGGTTGAGGAGATTATCGGCATTAACCGCGAACAGTTTGTACAAGTGGCAATGCTTGCACAGGGCGAATTCCTCAAGCTGCTGCTGGCTCGCTCGGATGAGCGGCGTATTATTTTCAGGAAGGTATTCAACACCAAGTGTTATGGGCTGCTGGAACAGAAGCTGCGGGAAGAAGCCAATGCCTTGGAGAGTGAAAGGCGGCAGCTGGAAATCAGCATTCGGCAGTATGAGCAGGGGATTGACTGCCCGGAGGGCACGCCGCATACTGAAGCCGCGCAGCACGCAAAAAATGGGGAGATGCCAAACCCTGCGGATGTGATAGACCTGTTGTCGGAACTGGTAGCCTATGATTCGGAACGCCAAACGGCGCTGGAATCAGAAAAAGCAGAGCTCGATAGCCGGGCCAGCGAATTGACAGCACAGAAAACAAAGGCAGACGACCAACGTCAAAAAAGACAGCAGCTTTCCGGCTTGAAAACAGAAATGGAAGAGCTGGGGAAGGCCTTTACAGCAGCTTCCGAAGCGTTGACAGAGATTCGGAACAACGACCAGACCGAGGCACAGAGGGGCAGCATTGCCCGCCTGAGTGAAAGGCTTCCCGATTATCAGGCGTTGGAAGAAATGCAGGCAAAGTTGAAGGATGCCGAGGTGCGTTTGGAAGTACAGAATCAAACGGTAGAATCCCTGAACCAGAAATCAGTGCGACTTGGTAAAGAACGGGAATCATCGGAAGCGCGTTTAGCAGAGCTGAACCAAAAGGATGAAGTAACGGCAATCCGGGCGGAGCTGAACAGGCTGGAGGTTCAGCTCCCGCAGTACGAGCAGTTGGAAGCGCGGCAGAAGAAACTGTCTGATACCGACAGCAGCCTTAAACAGACAGAGCAGGAACGGGATGCGCTGCAAAAAAGTTGGGATACGCTTGTACATGAACTGGAGGCGAACCGGAAGAAGCTGGAAACGCTGCGCAATGTTCAGGCTGAGCAGGCGCAGGCTGCGGCAGCACTTGAAAAATTGAACCATAGGGGCGGGCAGCTCCAGACGCTTGAAAACGATTTGAAAATGCTTCAATCACTGGAAAAGAAGCATCGAAAGGCCGCAGAAACTTATCAGCGAGCCGCAGATCGGGCAGCATCAGCAGAGACTGCTTATCAGCAGATGAAACGGGCATTTCTGGATGAACAGGCCGGGATTTTAGCGGCGGGTCTTGTGCCGGGGCAGCCCTGCCCGGTTTGCGGTTCTACTGCGCACCCGCATCCGGCCGTCCCGTCTCCGGGCGCACCCGACAAGGCAGCGCTGGACGCGGCGGAAGACACAGTAAAGAATGCGATTCAGGAGCGGGATCGGTTAAACGATACTGCGAAAGAGCTTCACGGCAAGCTGAAAGCCCAGCGGGAGCATGTCACGGTACAGGCTGCCGAACTGATGCCGGAACAGGTGATTTCTGAAGACCTGACTGGTACACTGTCCAAAGCGCTGTCACAGGCGCTGGGAAGCAATCTGGCCGAAGTGGGACAGGCAAAGGCCCAGCTGGAAGATGCGCAGGCCCGGACAAAACGGGCAGAGCAGCTTGAAAAAAAGATTTCCGAACAGGCACCGCAGGAAAAACAACAGCAGGAGGCGCTGCATCAAAAGGAAACTGAAATCAGCAGTTTGCGGGCGAGCAAGGATTCCCTTGTGGGTGTGCTGGAACAGCAAAAGGCACAGCTTCCATACTCAAGCCTGAAAGAGGCGAAGGAACAGGCGGACATTCTCCGGCAAAAGGAAGAAGCTGTGAAATCAGCAGTAGAGAAAGCCGAGCGGGACAAGGAAAGGATTTCTCAACAGGAAAAACAGTGCAGCGAAGCACTTTCCGAAGAAAAAACCAAGCTGGCGGCACTGGAGGCCAGCCGGGCCAGTGCTGTGGAACAAGTACAAAGACAGAAAGCCGGCCTGCCCTTTGAAAGCCTGGCAGAGGCCGAAAATGAGATTGCACAGCTGAAACGGAAAGTGGCCGCTTATCAGGAACAGCTTACACAGGCGCAGGAAAAACAGGACAAGCTACTGCAAAAACAGCAGGAGGCACAGACAAAGGCGGGTACGCTTGCCGAGCAGTTGGAAGGGGCGGAACTGTTAGAGCCGGAAGCAATCCAAAAACAGCTGGATGAAGTAAAGGAAAAGCAGGCAGAAGCAGACCGGAAGGATAAGGCACTGCATATCAGACTGAGCACTAACGAAAAGATATTATCCCAGCTGCGGGAGCAGAATGTATCACTCGAGCGGGTGGAAACCCATTTGAGCTGGCTGCGGCCGCTGGCCGATACGGCGGGCGGAACCGTTGCAGGGCCAGAGAAAATCAGGCTGGAAGCCTATGCGCAGACTGCCTTTTTCGACCGTATCCTGGCACGTGCGAATATCCGTTTCATGGTGATGTCAGGCGGACAGTATGAACTGTGCCGCCGCACCGAATACGATGATAACAGAAAACAGGTCGGGCTGGACCTGGATGTTATCGACCACTATAACGGCACCCAGCGAAACGTCAATACGCTTTCCGGCGGTGAATCGTTCAAGGCGTCGCTGGCGCTGGCGCTCGGGATGACGGATGATATCCAGTCGTCCGCAGGCGGTGTACAGCTGGATACTATGTTTGTAGATGAGGGGTTTGGTTCGCTGGATGAAGAATCCATTCAACAGGCACTGCGCGTGCTGAATGAACTGAGCGAGGGCCGCCGTCTGGTTGGCATCATTTCTCATGTTGCGGAACTAAAGGAACGCATTGACCGGCAGATTGTGGTGAAAAAGGAGCGCTCCGGTGCGGGGGGAAGCCGTGCGGAAATCAGAATCTGATTTTCAGTGTGAAATCTGGATAAAGGGGCTGTATACCTGAATGAAAATTACCGTATTACTCGAAAACACCTCAACACAAAGTAATCTGACTGCGGAGCACGGCTTGAGCCTTTTGATAGAGACAAAGCCCCATATCATACTGTTTGATATGGGGCAGAGCGACGCTTTTGCAAAGAATGCGGAACGGCTTGGCATTGACCTGGCATTGGTTGACACGGCAATTCTTTCGCATGGGCATTACGATCACGGCGGCGGGCTGAAAGCCTTTCTCGCCCGGAATCATACTGCGCCGGTTTGGGTCAGCCGTTACGCCTTTGAACCGCATTTCCACGGCCCGGAACGTTATATTGGCCTTGATATTTCCCTTCAAGGACATCCAGGGCTCCGGTTTGCCGGGGAAAATACGGTTTTGGGGGAAGGATTGACACTTTATACATGCAGTCAGATGGAAAGACAGCACCCGATGGACAACAGCGGCCTGCAAGTAAAGGAAAACGGCGTGCTGGTTCCCGAGGATTTCCGTCATGAACAGTATTTGCTGGCAGAGGCCCAAGGCAGGCGGATCTTGTTCAGCGGATGCTCGCATAGGGGAATCCTGGATATTGTCCGGTGGTTCCGTCCGGATGTTTTAATTGGCGGCTTCCATTTTTCAGGGCTTCCGCTTGATGAAACACTCGCAGGCTATGCCAGAACGCTGAATTCATTCCAGACCGAATATTATACCTGCCACTGTACCGGGGTCAGCCAATTTGAATTTATGAAACAGTACATGCCGCGTCTGCATTATCTATCCTGCGGACAGACCCTGTGGCTGTAGTACCTTTGCCCTCTCTGGTGTTATTTTTGATAGAAATTTTCGTCTGGCATTTCTCCGCCGATGATCGCCGGATCAAAGGCGTGAAGCGTAGAAAGATAGCTTTCAAGAGATTGCTGCATTTCTTCGCCGGTGATACAGACCAGGTTACAGCGCGGAATTGCCTTTTCAGCAATCGGGGCCTTTACAATGCCAAGCGCTTCTATTGCTTCGCCCGCGGCCTTGGGATCGGCATTTACCGCATCTACTGATGCAGCCTGATCCAATATAAACTGCGCGGCTGCTGCCGGATGGGTTGCCAAAAAGTCAGAGCTTACAACCGTAACACCCGTGACCAGTTGGCTCCCATCGTTCATAAGGCGTTCCCATTCGCTGCTTAAACTAAGTTTTAATGCAAGTGATTCGTTTTGCTGCACAGCCACAGTTGCAAAGGGCTGCGGCAGAATGGCAATCGTTTCCGGATTGGAGGACAGAGCAGCCAGGACATTCGCCGGTTCCGGATTGGAGAAGTCAAGCGTAACATCGTTAACCCCAGCCGCTTGAAGCAGGGTGCGCACAGCATATTCTGGCGTTGCTCCCTTACCGGTGGCAGCAAGGAGCACGGTTTTGCCCTGCAAATCAGATATGCTGTCAATCGTCTGTGACTCCGGCGCTACGACCTCCAGAACGCCTAAGGTGTTAATATTCACTACCTTCACGGCCCCGTTGGTCTGCTGGTAAACATTCGCAGCAAGGTTCGCCGGAATCAATGCGGCGTCTGCTTCGCCTTTGGCAAGCAGCGGTACAATTTCATTTGCTGCTGTATAAATTTGAAAATCATAATGTTCATTCTCTGACGACATCAGCAGAGAAAGTCCCATTGAAGTAGGTCCCGAAAGTGATGCAACACGAGTAACAACCCCATCCTCATATCCAGCCTCTGCCGGAATGGCTGCATCTGCTGCCGGGGCAGGGGCGGGCGGTTCCTTCTCTGCGTTCGGTGCGGAGGGACTATTGCTGCTGCACCCGCTCAGCAGAAGCAGAGAGGCGGTTATAAAAGCGGCTAAAATACTGTTTTTCATCTCAAAAAACCTCTTTTCAAATTTATTTTGTGTACATTGCTTTGGCCTGTACACCGGGGATGCGCCCGAGCTTGCCGGAAAGTGCACTGATCACTGTATTCGGTGCGTCCACGATGACCGAAATGACAGATATGCCGCGTTCCCGGCAGGGGACGCCCTGCCGTCCGGCAATATATGCCCCATATTCATGCAGCAATGCATTGACTGCTTCACTGCATGTCAGCTCGTGTACGAAAATTCCTATAATTGCTAACCGTTTTTCTTCCATGACTGCCTCCGTTCCTCTTAATATATTATTCAATCATATCACATATCAAAAAAGCGTCCTGCACCGAAATGCAAGACGCTTTTTAGGCAACATAAATATAGATGCCGCTGTCTTTTATCTCAGGTGTCCTTTGATATCAGAAGCAATTCGATGTTGTTCAGCCCTTCCCCGCAGAGGTCTCTTTGGGGTCGGAAGCAAATGAATGAGGCTGTAATCAATAATTCTCAGCCTTGATTGCAAAATATGCCTGCGGATGTGCGCATACCGGGCAAACCTCGGGGGCTGCCTTGCCAACATGGATATGGCCGCAGTTCTCACACTTCCAAATCATGTCGCCGTCGCGGGAGAATACCAAGCCGCCCTCTACATTGGCAAGCAGCTTGCGGTAACGCTCCTCGTGCTCCTTCTCGATTGCCGCAACACCCTCGAAAAGAAATGCGATATCCTGGAAGCCTTCTGCCCGTGCGTCTTCCGCAAAGGTCTTATACATATCCGTCCATTCGTAGTTCTCGCCCTCGGCTGCGTCCTGAAGATTGGCAGCAGTCGCCGGGACACCATCATGCAGCAGCTTGAACCAGATTTTAGCGTGCTCCATTTCGTTGTTCGCGGTTTCCTCAAAAATCTTCGCAATCTGTACATAGCCTTCCTTTTTGGCCTTGCTTGCATAGTAGGTGTATTTATTGCGTGCCTGCGACTCCCCTGCAAAAGCAGCCATCAGGTTTGCTTCGGTCTTCGTCCCCTTCAAATTCGGCATGATATATTTCCTCCTGTTTCCGTTTTTGACAGATTTTAATAAAATCTAGTCTTACCTTCCATTATACGGCTTATACTCGGAAAGTCAAGGAAAATTTTGTGAATCTATACCACTGCATTTCTTTGGCTAACCGTCCTAAATTATAAAGCTATCAGCACTGACGCAACAGGCTGACCATCTCCATCGCACCAAGCGCACAATCAGAACCCTTGTTCCCGGCCTTTGTGCCGGCACGCTCAATCGCCTGCTCAATATTGTCCGTTGTCAGAATGCCGAACATACAGGGGATACCGGTTTGCAGCCCAACATGTGCAACCCCCTTTGAAACCTCAGAACAAACATAATCATAATGGCTGGTTGCCCCCCGGATTACTGCACCAAGGCAGATAACAGCATCATATTTGCCGGATTCTGCGAGCTTCTGGGCGGCAATCGGAATCTCAAAGGCTCCCGGAACCCAGGCAAGGGTGATATTCTCCGTAGGGACACCGTGGCGGACTAATGTATCCTCTGCCCCACTGATAAGCTTGGAAACAATAAATTCATTAAACCGTGCGGCAACAATGGCATATTTTTCAGAGCCGCCGATCAGTTTCCCTTCCAGTATATGCATGATATAAAACCTCCATCATTAAAATCAAATTTTGTAGTATCCCGCCCGGCCCGCCATCCCTTCCGGCGGGCCGGGCTGCACTGTAAATACGAATGTCAATGCACCCAGAGCTTTCGTCCCCGCCCGCAGGCGGAGGGAAGCTTTTAGTCAATTTTTTCTCGAAAAAATTGCGGGTGTCCAGAGGGCAGAGCCCTTTGGCGCTGTCTGCGGAGGACATCCGCCCCGGAGGGGCTTTCAGATTTTCAGAGTGATTGCTTGAAAATGTGGCCCATTTTGATTTGCTTTGTGCGGAGGTAGAATGCATCATCCTCCTGCGGCGCAATCTCAATCGGCACACGCTCCGCGATCTCTACCCCAAAACCATCCAGCCCGTATATTTTCTCTGGATTGTTCGTCAGCAGACGAAGCTCACGCGCCCCCAAATCCTGCAAAATCTGCGCTCCAATCCAGTATTCCCGCAGGTCAGGGGCAAAGCCGAGCTTTACATTCGCCTCTACCGTGTCAAAACCCCGCTCTTGAAGCTCGTATGCTTTCAGCTTGTTGATTAGGCCAATACCGCGCCCTTCCTGCCGCATATACAACAGCACGCCGCGCCCTTCACGCTCAATCTGCTGCATTGCCGCCGACAGCTGCTGCCCACAGTCACATCTCCGTGAACCAAATACATCCCCCGTCAGGCACTCCGAATGCACCCGGCAGAGCAGCCCCTTTCCGTCGCCGATTTCGCCCTTGACCAGCGCAACATGATGCTCGCCTGTCAGATCATTTACATAACCCATGATTCGGAAATCTCCGTATTTTGTGGGCATCCGTGCATCGGCTTCCCGGATCACGTGCTTGTCATGACGGCGGCAGTAATCCTGCAAATCTTTAATAGTAATAACCTTTAAGTTAAATTTTTGCGCAAGCTCCAGCAGTTCGGTCGTGCGCATCATTGTACCGTCATCCCGCATAATCTCACAGCAAAGCCCGCAGGCTTCCAGACCGGCCAGACGGCACAGGTCTACCGTGGCCTCTGTGTGGCCGTTGCGTACCAGCACCCCGCCACGCCGCGCAACCAGCGGGAAAACATGCCCCGGCCGCCGGAATGCTTCCGGTTTCGTGTGCGGGTCCGCACACGCCCGGCAGGTAAAACCACGTTCCTCGGCCGAAATCCCGGTTGTCGTATCCACATGGTCAATCGAAACTGTAAAAGCCGTTTGGTGATTGTCGGTATTGACTTTTACCATTTGCTCAAGGCCCAGACGGGCGGCGACTGACTCGCTCATGGGCGTGCAGATCAGCCCCTTGCCGTGGACCGCCATAAAGTTTACATTTTCCGTTGTCGCGAATTGCGCCGCACAGATGAAGTCCCCTTCGTTTTCCCGGTCGGGGTCGTCTATCGTGAGAATGATCCGGCCTGCCCGGAGTTCTTCCAGTGCTTCCTCAACGGTGTTATACTGTTGTTCCATACCGTATCGTACCTCCCTAAAAACCATTTTGGGCTAAAAAATCCATTGTGATTTTGCTGCCTGCCGGTGAATCTGCCGGTTTCAACAGCTTCTCTACATATTTTGCGATGACATCGCACTCTAAATTCACTGTATCGCCAGGTTTGCGGTGCAAAAGTGTTGTTTCTGCGCCGGTGTGCGGGATAATGGATACTTTCAGACAGTGTTCATCAACATAGGCTACTGTCAGGCTGATACCGTCGATGGAAATTGATCCCTTTTCTACAACATAGCGCAGTACCGCTGCCGGGGCTGCAATCGTCACCCAGACGGCTGTGTCCCCTTCGGGTTCAAGCGACTGCACGGTTCCTGTGCCGTCAATATGGCCGGAAACAATGTGCCCGCCAAAACGTCCGTCCGCAGGCATGGCGCGCTCCAGATTGACGGCGCTGCCAGGCCGCAGGCTGCCCAGCCCGGAGCGGCGGAGGGATTCCGCCATGATATCGGCTGTAAAGCTGTCTTGTGTGCGTCCGGTCACGGTCAGGCAGACTCCATTCACGGCGATGGAATCCCCGATGCGGGTACCTTCCAGCACAGTCTTGCAGTGGATCGTCAGCCGTGCGCCGCGTGCGCTGCCTTCAACCCGTGCAACGCTGCCGGTTTCTTCAATCAATCCGGTGAACATGAAAACATCCCTCCTGTATCCTGTACCTGCGCGGACTTCTGGAGATAGCCCTCCCAAAGGAGATTGTCTCCCAGCGGTGTCAGGCGGGAGTCGTACAGCGGAATTGCGTCCGCCATTTTTGCAAAGCCGCTGCCGCCAACCGGAGATTTTGCATGTGCGCCGCCAATCAATTTCGGTGCAATATAGGCTTGTACTTTTTGGACGATACCAGACGACAACGCTGCCCAATGGAGTGCGCCGCCGCCCTCTAACAGGACGCTGTCAATTTGTGCGGCTCCAAGCTGCTGCATCAGGCTGCGCAGGTCAACGCGTCCGGCCTGTGAAGGGCAGCGCCAGACAGATACTCCGGCGGCCTCAAGGGCGGCAGCTTTCTCCGGTGTACCGTCCGTATGCGCTGCAATGAGCGGTATTGCATGTGCGGTGCGGACGAGCTGTGATTCCAGCGGCAGGCGCAAATGGCTGTCGCACACGATCCGCACCGGGTCCCTTGGCTGGCGGTACGGTGTGGCTTCCATGCGGCAATTCAGGAGCGGGTCGTCTGCCAGCACAGTACCGATGCCGACCATGATTGCGGTCAGGCGGCTGCGGGTTTCGTGGACGTGGGCGCGGGCTTCGGGGCCGGTGACCCAGCGGCTGTCTCCGGTATGCGCGGCGAGCTTGCCGTCCAGCGTCATAGCATATTTGAGCACGACAAAAGGCAACTTCGTAGAGATATAGTGCATAAAAACTTCATTTTTTTGACGGCATTCGCGCTCTAATATCCCCACATCGACTGAAATGCCGTGCTCCCGCAGCAGCTGCACGCCCTGACCGGCAACTTTTTCGTTTGGGTCAAGGCAGCCGACGACCACGCGGGCGATTTTATGCTCCAGGATAGCCTCGGTACAGGGGGGCGTGCGCCCGTAATGGCAGCATGGCTCCAACGTGACATACAGGGTAGCGCCTGCTGCGCACTCTGTCCGGGCGGCCAGGGCGCTGCGTTCGGCGTGGGGGCCGCCGCACTGGGCGTGCCAACCTTCGCCGATGATGCGTCCTTGGCGGACGAGAACGGCGCCGACCATTGGATTTGGGCAGACGCGGCCAGCGCCCCGGTCAGCCAGCTCCAGCGCCCGCTTCATATATAATTCATCATTCAAACTCCATCTCACCTCTCTGTAGTGGGAAGCGCCGCCGGCGGCCCTACGCGGGCGGCGGCCCTACGCGGGCGGCGGCCCTACGCGGGCAGCGGCAGGGCGCTGCCCTGCACCCGCAATTTTTTCGAGAAAAAATTGAGTAAAAGCTTTTTTCCGCTGCGGCGGGGAATAGGTGCGTTCATTGGCTGTTTCTGCGTTCTGCCCCGCCCGCCAAAAGGACGGCGGGCGGGGTGGTATCATACGGAAACCGTATGATTTTTTCAGGATAACAAAAAACTGTTCTGAAACGTGATGCATTCCAGAACAGTCAACGGCAAACAAAGCCTCCCCCTGTGGGGAAAGCAAAAACATTGTCGTCCTTCTTTCATCCAGACTATACTGTCGGCCTCGGAATTTCACCGAATCGGCGCTCTGTAAGGAGCGTTCGCGGGCTGTACCGCCGGTAGGGAATTGCACCCTGCCCTGAAGAACCAACTTTATGAACTTGTGTATAAGTATACCTGATTTTGCCTGTACTGTCAAGGAAGAAATTCGGGGGTATTCGAGGGTATTAAAGAGGGTATTAGAGAAAGATTAAAAAATTCAAAAATTTTTCCAAAAAAAACTTGCATCTGCTGGCGGGGTGGTATATAATATAGTTACTCCATACAGTTCCCTTCTTCACCGAGCTGTGTGGGATCATCCCCAATGAGGTATCGCAAGATACCTCATTTTCCTTTTCAGCGGGGTCTCGCATGGACGAGCACCCTGTTTTTTTATGTTTTTTTACGGCATCCGCAGGGCGGCCAGGGGCCAGGTATGGTAGCTCTCCTACCTATTATAACAAGGGCGTGTAAAATTCGCGCAATATTACACGTTCGTTACACCTGCCCCCTGCCGCTTGACTTTAATACCTGGGGCTGTTATCATAAGTGACAGAAAGAGCGCCGTTCCTCCGGCGTTAGTCAGAAAGGAGCGGTGCTCTCAAAACACAAAAGGAGGAAAAATTCCAATGAAGAATCTTAAAAAGGTTCTTGCACTGGCAGTTGCATTTGTGATGTGCTTCACAATGTTTGCTGGTGCGGCGGTATTCTCTGATGTACCGGTTGGTGGGAACTATAGCGAAGCTATTACCTTCCTTTCCGATCTTCAGATTATCGCTGGTAAGCCGGACGGCACCTTTGGCGTAAACGACGCCATCACCCGTGCCGATGCGGCATGTCTTATTGCACGTATGATGACGGGGCAGCAGAACCCGCCGAAGTACGACAACCATGTAGCTTTCAGTGACGTACCGGTAGGCTCTTACTATGAGGCTGCTGTTGGTTACTGTGCAGCGCTCGGTGTTACTTCCGGCACCGGCGGCGGTAAGTTCTCCCCGATGAAGACCATCACTGATGGTGAGTTCGTGGCTATGCTGACCCGCGCGCTGGGCTATGACACCCCGGAGAATCCGCTCCAGTTCCCGATGGGCAACATCACTGTTGCTCAGGCAAAGGGTCTGCTGGATGGCGTTAGCATTGATTACATGAGCGATGCGCTTCGCGGCGAAGATGCTCAGATGCTCTACAACGCTGTTTTCGCGGATTATGACCGTGAGGCTAAGAACAAGAACGTTTACCAGTCTGCTGATGACCACTACAATGTGACCATCGCTGAGGAAGTATTCGACCTCGCTCGTTACTCCTTCGATGAGAACTGGAAGTCTGGCGACAATGCAGACAAGTGGGATTTCCACGGCAGCTACAAGCAGGCAGCTCACAAGTGCACAGCGCATACGTGGGTTATCGCTGGCGTAGATGCTCGTGACAAGACCAATACCTATGTTGCATTCGCTATCGACGACGACGACGAGAAGCCGATCCAGACCCTTCGCGACAATGGCGCTCTGATTGACGCTGACCGTGAAGAGGGCGCTTACATCACCTTCACTTATGATGGCGATATTAAGCCGCTGATCGGTTACCGCGTTGAGCTGTGGGGCGAGATGGATCACCCGGGCAAGGAGCCTGCAATCGTTGCAGTTAAGGCTCTTGATGGCCAGACCGTGACCAACTGGAACCCCGGCATCTTCGACGGCGATGCTAACAACAAGGTTAAGGTTGACGACAAGACCCTGATCATGACCCGCGACAGCAACACTGCTTATGCGGCTAAGATCAATCTTGACAAGAACAACTGGAATACCCGCAGCGACAAGAGCGCTCCGTACCATGACCGTGCGTACACTCTGGCTGTTGCGTCTGAGAGCGATAAGGTTGACGAGTACAACCAGGCTGGCACGCTCCGTGTGATGAACATTGCACGCGCTGACGGCGACCAGTACAAGCTCTTTGACTGGGATTCCGATGACAAGATTGACTTTGTTGTCCGTGATACCTACAAGTACGGCGAAGTCAAGACTGTTTCCAAGAGCCGCGTTGTTATCGAGGCTGAGGATAATCAGGACTATGCACTGAAGCTGGGTGAGAAGGATCTTGTTGTACAGGGTGCTGACGGCCTGGCAGAGGGTGATGTTGTTGAAATTTCCGTAGCTGACCGTGTATATGACTCTGGCGAAGCGAAGGAAGCTGTCACCATCAATATTGCACAGGTCGAGGCTGAGAGCAAGACCCTTGAGAAGATTAACCTGACCAAGGATCTGTACACCTTCGACGGTGAAGAGCTGAGCCTTGCACAGCCGCACATCTTCGATCTGGTTGACGAGACTGACACTCTGGAAGATTTCAGAACCAAGGAAAACGTTGGCTCTGCATTCAACCTCTACTTTGACCGCAGCGGTTTCATTATCAAGGGTAAGGTTGCAGACGATTCTGCACGCGGTTACCTGATGGTTCTGAACACTGTTGACGGCAACAGCAACCTGAACAAGAACAACAAGCGCGATTTGGCTGCTTTGGACGTTCTGTATGATGACAACACCACGCAGGATGAGGTTCCGGTTGTTAAGGATCTCCAGATCCGTGTAAATGGTAACAGCAAGTGGTCCACCACGGATAATGGCTATAACAAGAATGGCCGTGTTTGGGATCAGCTTAAGGTTGTTGGTAACGTCTATAAGTACTACATGAACAAGGATGGCGAAATCACCAGACTTGACGAGCAGACTTTGACGAATGCTACCGATTACTCCTTCGATGATTCTAAGGATCGTTTCTCCATTTACGATAACGCTAGCAACAATGAGGACGTATACAGATCCTTTGAGACTGATGAAAAGGCTGTTGTGTTCGCAGTTCGCAGCACCAACGCATCCGACGACGATGAAAAGATTAAGGGTTATATCCGCGTAGATAAGACTGCTCATAAGCACGAAGTTACAGATGGCGTGAATGATAGCCACTTCGATAGCCGTTATTATGTAGATGCTGATGATGTAGTTGCAGTTCCGGTTGAGGACATTCCTGAAATCGATAACCGCAGATCTACTGCTGGCGATGCCAAGGCTTCTGGTTGGGAGCGCAATGGTACTCCTAATGTCTGGAGAGAATACGATGTAACGCATCCGAGCGTATTCCTGCAGGGCGAAGAGTCTCTGAAGTTTGCAAGAACGACAAATGCTGGTGTGTATACAGCACATGTGGGTTCTTGGATGGACTTCGGCAAGACTGATGCTGGCGATTCTCTCATGAAGAGCATGCAGGAGTGGGCAGATGACAGTAATGGTACTGCTCGTGTAGCACCTACTAAGAATGCAGATGGTGTTGCTGAGGTTCGGACCTTTGCTGATGATGCTAAGACAGCATATGTCCCGGCAATTTCTTACAACACCAACAAGGATGGCGCAGTAAATGTTGCTGTTATCGGTGTTGACACGCTTGATTACTTCAATTCTTCTTCTGTTAAACTCGCTCTGATTACCGATGTTAACTACCATGGCAGCAAGGCATACTCTATTGAGGCTGCTATTGACGGCAAGGTAGAGAACTTCAAGACTGTTACTGGTGATGAAGAGGATATCTTCGTTGGCCGTAAGGACGGTACGCTTGACAGCGTTAACGATATTGATTCTTACCTGAACCAGAACAGAAACGACTATGACAACGATGCTTACAAGGGCGCACGTCATGGTCTCTATGCTGAGGTTAGCATGAACAGCGATGGTTTGATTACCAAGGTTCGTGCAATGGATATCGTTAAGCCCACCGATAAGGAGTATACTCTGGACGGTAAGAACCCGGCTAAGACTGTTGTTGCAGAGGGTAATGTATATCGCGTAGTCCGCGGTGTTATTACTGAACTGCGCACGAGCGGCAAGAACACTTGGGTTGATTGGCAGACCAATCCGATCGCTTGGAATTCTGATAGCTTCTATCAGCTGACCAAGGCTGAGGATCACAACCTGTACGACACTCTGGAAGCTAAGTACGATACCGATACCTACTTCTATGAGGTTACCAAGCGCTTCGAGACGAAGCAGGATGCGGCACTCACGATTGATGCTCCGTTCCATAAGGACGTAAGCAGCAAGCTGAAGGCTGCTGACATGAACATCCTTGAGGAGTCTGTCTTTGTTAACACCAAGGAAGACGCTGTTTACTTCGTAGCTGACTTCGCAGTTCGCAAGTCTCAGACTGATGAACTCGTAGCTGTTGTAATGTGCACTGAGGATTACACCAATGGTAACGTTACTGACGCTGTTACGAACCTGAAGGGTGAGCACTTCACTGTTGAGGATACCAAGGCTTACAATGCGAATGGTAAGATTCCGGCTGAAGGCGAGGAATGGGAGTTCTCTGTAAATGAGGTTGCTTCCAGCGCAATGCAGATTTCCATTGACTTCACGAAGGATGGCGTTGCAGATAGTGTTACAATTCCTGTACGTGATGCAGGTACCCCGGCTAGTGTAGCTGATAAGCTGGCAACTGAGCTTGCTGCTAAGGGCACTTCCGCTACTGCTAAGGGTGTCGTTGTAACCTTTACTGGCAGCATTTCTACAGATAGTAATGGTGATACCACAGTCGATAAGTTTGTCTTTGAAGCATTTGATAAGACCTCTTATAAGGGCTATGATATCTCCTTCACTAAGAAGTCTGACGGTAAGGCGCAGACCGAGGATAAGAACGGTAGAACCTATGCAACCTCTACTATTACGGTAGCTCCTAATGCTTATAAGCTTGAGGCTGCTGCAACTGTTAATTTCGTTGCTACTTCTACTACGCTGAATGGCCAATCTATCACGATTAAGAGAGGCAATTATAGTGCAAATTCTCTTGCGGAAGAGATTGCGGCTACGATTAAGGCTCTGAATCTTACTGATATTGAAGTAAGTGCAAACGGCAGAGTCGTGACTATCGTTGATAAGGGAATGAACACAGCGGGCGATAAAATTGGTCTTGAGAAGGCGACTGGTACTAATAAACCCAATTGGGGCTTTGATGTACAGTAATGTTTCTCTTAGCTGAATCTCTCGATTGAGCAAATTCTCTGGCAGCCAAACACTTGATGTGTGAGGCTTGGGAGCCTCCCCGAAAGGGGAGGCTCCCTTTTTTCACGTATAGAGCTGTGGATTATTCAAGTAACACGGTGTAATTTCCCTGGTAATACTTTTGTTTCTTTGTTTATCGTGATATAATAAGAGCGCCAGTCGAACCTTGGCAAAACACACATGTTAGCAGTGCTGGCATTACAGCAGGTAGCATGTGTATTTTTGAATTGATGAAAGGTAGGACAACATTTATGGAGAACAAAAGGCCCAGAGGCCGCAAAAAAAATGTGACAGGGCCTGGCAAGTCCGTGCAGAAGCGCGGAGAGGGTCTGGGGAGCGGCCCGGTAGGTGATTCAAGCGGCTATAGTGACCGTGAGCAGGGGCAGCCCTCCGGCCCACGGAGCACGGGGGGAAGAAGCGGCGGAGGCATTATGAAGCTGTTTGCGCTTCTGCTGGTTGTGCTTTTAGGCGGCGGAGGCGGGCTGACAGCCCTGCTAGGGGAGCAGCAGCCTGTTACATCGAATCAGCAGCAAGCGAGCGGAGGCGCCGACTGGGCCGAGCTGTTGAGTGGCCTGGGCGGCGGGAGTGTATCCACCGGCTGGCAGAGCGAAGCGAACACCGGACGGCTGGACCCCTCAGTAGCCGCTGGTTCACGTGAAAAATATACCCGGCTGCTGGGCGGCGGCAAAGACACGGCTACCATCATGGTCTATATGTGCGGCACAGATTTGGAATCACGCAATGGAATGGGTACAGCCGATCTCCAGGAAATGCTCAATGCCCGGTTTGGTAAAAATGTCAATCTTTTAGTTTACACCGGCGGCTGCAATCAATGGAGAAACAGTGCCGTCAGCAGCACTACGAATCAGATTTGGCAGGTATCGGACGGCCAGCTGGTCAGCCTGCAAAAAAATCTGGGCAGTGTGTCTATGACGGATCCGGCTACTTTGGCAGGATATATTCGGTGGTGTGCGCAGCGTTATCCAGCCAGCCGCTATGGGCTGATTCTCTGGGATCATGGCGGCGGTTCAGTCAGCGGCTATGGATATGACGAGAAATTTGCATCCAGCGGGTCTATGAGCCTTGTAGGGCTGGATTCTGCGCTCAAATCTGCTGGGATTAAGTTTGATTTTATTGGGTTTGATGCTTGTCTCATGGCTACAGTTGAGACGGCGTTGAAAATGTCTCAATATGGTGATTATCTGATAGCATCGGAGGAGACCGAACCTGGCGTAGGCTGGTATTATACAGACTGGCTCACGGCACTTGGCGAAAATACCTCAATCCCCACGATTGAACTTGGACAAAAAATTGTGGATAGCTTTATAGATACCTGTGCGCAGAAATGCCGGGGGCAGCTGACAACATTATCCGTGGTTGATCTTGCGGAGCTGGAGCATACGCTGCCTGACGCGTTGGAAGCGTTTTCGCTTTCCACGGCCCAGCTGATACGGAACCAGCAGTATCAGGCTGTTTCCAATGCACGGAGCGGTGCGCGGGAATTTGCCCAATCGAGCCGGATAGACCAGATTGATTTGGTACATTTAGCGCAGAATCTAGGCACACCGGAAGGGAAGTCATTGACGGATGCACTGCTGGGCGCGGTGAAGTATAACCGGACTTCCTCCAACATGACTAACGCTTATGGTCTGTCGATTTATTTTCCTTATCGGAAGACTGCCACGGTAGACCGGGCTGTATCTGCTTTTGAACAGATTGGCATTGAAAAATCCTATACCCAGTGTATCCGACAGTTTGCCGATGTAGCGGCGAGCGGACAGGCGGTTTCTGGCAGTTCTGGTTCTCCGCTGCCTGCTTTGCTGGGAATGCTGGGAGGCAGTACGGGCATTGTTGGTACAGAGGATATTTCCGCACTGTTGGGCGAATTATTGGGCGGCAGGAGCCTGGACATGGAGGATGCAGAGGCATATTTGACAGCTCACCGATTCTCGGAGGAAGCACTGGTTTGGAGTACAGATGAAACTGATATACCAGTATTACGTTTAAGTGAGGAACAATGGGATCTGGTACAGTCGGTAGAGCTGAACCTATTTTATGATGATGGGGAAGGCTATATTGACCTTGGGCTGGATAATGTCTATGAATTTGACAGTTCCGGCGGATTGTTGGGAGAGAATGATAATACATGGCTTGCCATTAACGGGCAGCCGGTTGCTTATTACCATACTGCGACTGTAGATGATGGAACCCATTATACAATTACTGGGCGGGTTCCGGTGATGCATAACGGGAGCCGTGCGGAGTTAATTTTAGTATTTGATGATGAACAGCCTCATGGATTCGTGGCGGGCGTTCAAACGGTATATCACGAAGCGCAGACCGAAACGATTGCGAAGAACCTAACTGAAATCGAGTTGGGGGATACGCTGGAATTTCTGTGTGATTATTATAGCTATGACGGAAACTATCAGGATAGTTATTTGCTCGGCGAACCTCTGACTGTGGCAGAAGAGGGGCTGATCATCAGCGATGTCCCGCTGGAGGGCAGCACACGGGCGACCTATCGATTTACAGATATGTACAACCAGCATCATTGGACGCCGGTTGTCCCTGCCTAAGCTCCGGCCCGAATCGCTTCCTTTGCTTCCATAATATATATAGCCCTCTTATCTTGGTATATCTTTTAGGATACCGCAGATAAGGGGACTTTTTATAACATTTCTATAAGGAAGCTTTATGCATATTTTTTAGGTAATGTCACAATATAGTTGAATAGTCAAATACTCTCCCGAAGAAATACAGGTTAATGAAAGTTCCAATGACTGCCATATGAATCTCTTTATTTTTCGAGAAGCAAATCGTTTTGCGAGCCAGCCTTTTGATATGCGTCCTTAGAGTCAAATGATCACTTTCAATTTGTTGTGTATTTTTCTTGCCCGAAACCAGACATTCTTCTGAAATCTTGTCCTTATAAGCGTAATTATTATACGCATAAATGGTCTTAATCGAATACGGTTCAAGTAATTTTAAAAGTTCGTCTAAATACTTATGCTCACGAGTGCCGAAAACATACGCTAACGGTGTGTTCGTTTCATGATCTATTGCCCACCATAGCCATACCTGCTGGGTTTTATCGTGACAGAAACTCCACATTTCGTCCATTTCTACAGATATCCCATCGCTTCCCGCACCTAATGCATTGCGGATTTCAATTTCAATAGACGTATTAGCCGTGTGGTGCAAGAGGTATTCCTCATTCACGGCTTTTGCAAAATCTTTTGTTTTTTAAAACGTCTGTCACCGTATTAGGAGAAACGCACAAAACACGTCCCGTGTTCCTGACCCGTTCATTACCATATCAACTATTTTTTCTTTCACTCCGGGTTTGATGGTATTATTTTATATTCCAATTGAAATGTTCTACGAGCGCATGCCTTGTTTCGACACAAATACCTTTGTGCACCAGTACTACTTTTTCCGTATAACGATATCTCTTCACTTCCACAATATGTGCACTTGACTGTTGTTGTTGCCATTTTCATTTTCTCCTGCTTTTTCTTCCAGTTTACCACATTGCTTCTCCCGCTTCAACAAAACTACGACACTACCGGCGCTGACCAACATCCCGGCAATCGAGGGCATGGCCCCGATTGTCAATTCAGATACCTTTGAAGGAGGTCAAGTTTTTATGGATTTGAAGCAACTGGCAGAGTTACTTGGTTTGGGCGAAGATGTTACCGAAGAGCAGATTTTAGAGGCCGTCAAGGCGTGCCTGGCAGAAAATAAGAGCCTCAAGGAAGGCCAACAGCCGCCCGCAGATGATAAGGTCGTTGCAAATAAAACCGTCTGCGAACTGCTCGGGCTGAAAGCGGGCGCGGCGGTGGCCGATGTCAACTCAAAAATCATGGAGCTGAAAGGCGGCATCATTGACGGTGTAAATTGTGCTCGCCGAACTCAAGGCCCTGAAAGCCGAAAACGCCGAACGTGCCGCAGAAGAAGCGGTCACGCTGGCGCTCCGATCGGGCAAGCTGACCCCGCCGCAGAAAGACTGGGCAAAGAGTTACGCTCTGAGCGACCCGAAGGTCTTTGCCGCCTTTGTTGATAAGGCTCCGCAGATTGTGCCAATGGGCGAAGTCCATTTTGACAGGACAGCAGCACCGTCTGGCGATACGCTGAACAGTGAAACGCTGTTTGCCTGCAAGCAGTTGGGGATCACTCCGGAAGAAGTCAAAAAATACGGTTTGCAGGAGGACAGATAAAATGGCAACACTTACAAAAGAACGGGATACGCCGGAAATTGCGAACGGCGGGCGGCGCGTGTCCCTCCCTGTGAAGGGCGGCACAACAATCTATCAGGGTGCACTTGTCGCGCTGGAAGATGATTTTGCGGTTCCTGCTAAAAAGGCTGCGGGCTTGATTGCGGCGAGTCGCGCTGAAGAGACGGCTTCCAATCTCGGAGCGGACGGCGCTGTTTCGGTGCAGGTTTCGCGAGGGATCTTTGTTTACGTAAACTCCGCAGTAGCTGCCGATAAAGTCAGCGAGGCACACCTTTTGCAGCCGTGCTACATCGAAGACGACCAGACGGTCATGGCAGCGGCAGCGGGCTCATCAGTCGCCGGGTTGGTGATCCGTGTTGATGAAAGCGGCGTTGCCGTGGAGGTCGGCTACGGTCTGACAGCTCCGGCAATCCTTTCTTTTCCGATTCGCACGAAATCGGAGGCAAAAAGGTATCCAATATGAGCCACGCGAAATTATCTCTTGAGGCCTACATAGCGGCACGCGCTTCGATGATGAGCCTAACCAATAGCAAAGGCAGGGCGCTCGCGCTCGTACCGGACAAGCTGGTCGTCCCGCCCGCGCTGGAAAAGGAAGCCCGTGATATTCTGATTGCCGATTTTATCAACGGCACCAAGAATACCATGCAGGGCACGGCAAAGCCGCTGGTCGTCCCGCAGCTGGCCGGAAACGATTCTTCATGGTTCCTGCTGTGCACCTCGCGCCCGGTCAAGCCGCTTATTTATCAGGAACGCAAAAAGCCGAAATTTGTTTCCAAAACGCAGGAAACGGATGATAATGTATTCTTTGGCAGGCAGTTTATTTACGGAGTCGATGCTCGCGGCAATGCCGGTTACAGCTTTTGGCAGATGGCTTACGGCAGTGACGGGACAGCTGACCTGTGAAATACTCCCCGTGCTCCTGAACCATCTGATAAAAGGGCTTATCGAAATAGGCAAGCGTTGCCAGAGAAATTATAATCTCGCGGGGCTTGCCGGGATCGGACAGCTGCTTTCCGAAATATTTTTCAGTCCAACCCTCTTTCACGATCTTGTCTGAACAGTCTATGGCCATGCGTCTGATTTCGGAGTCAACGGAACAGGGCTTGATCTTATAATATAAGCGTTCCGAAACACAGCGGCAGACTTCGCACATATTGATATCGTCCATTGCGATATGCCGCTCAAACATACGCTCTGCTATCGCATCAAGCGCATACGCCATTGGAAGGACATTGTGCCTGGTCGCTCCCAAGATGTCGAACATGAGAGAAATAGAATTCATAAAAATCACCTTTCTTTAATGAAGATGATTCTATGATAATACATGCCTGGCTGTTCTTGGCATTTTCGAGCTCGAACAGGCAAAATTTACATTTTATAGGAGGTTTCGGCATGAGTTACAGTACACGGGCGGAAGTCCGCGCAATGCTGAAGGATGACACGTTAAATACAATTTTTGGCGATGCGTTCCATGAAGACGCTTCGGAACGCGAAGAACTGGCCGGGCCTGTCATTGATGAAGCAATCGCCGATGCGGACGGAGAAATCGACGGTTATCTCGCCAAGCGATACCAGGTGCCGCTTTCCCCAGTCCCGAAGGTTATCAACAAATACTCGAAGGATATTGCGATTTATAACCTGTTTTCAAGGCTGGGAATCAGTGAAGACAGCGAGCAAAAAATCTATTTAACGCGACACGATGCGGCAATTAAATTCCTGACGCTGGTTGCAGACGGAAAGGTCTCCATCGGCGCAGAGGCCGAAGATCCGGCGCGTGCAGCGGCGGCTGGTTTTACCGTAAAGTCAAGCCCGCGCCTGTTCAGCCGGGCAAGCATGAGGGGGCTTTAAGATGTACAGCATCCGTCTGGAGGGCGATACGCAGGCCGCACTGCGCAGGATTCGCAGCCTGTCGGAAATCGACCGGCGCGGCATCAATGCAGCACTCGGTCAGGCTGTACGGGAGTCCACGCTGGAGCGCTTTCAGCAGAGCAGAGGCCCGGACGGCAGGCGCTGGAAAACCTCCATTCGTGCAGCGCAGACCGGTGGTAAGACGCTGATTGACACCGCGCAGCTACGAAACTCCATTCGCGTTTATTCGGACGACAGCGGCTTTGCAGTCGGCACGAATGCAAAGCACGCAGCCACCCATCAATTTGGCGAGCCGGGACGAACGATCCGCGCTCGCAGGGCAAAAGCGCTGCGGTTTCAGGTGAACGGGCACTGGGTTACGAAAAAGCAGGTTCGTATTAAAATCCCGGCCCGCCCGTATCTCGGCCTGTCGGAGGATGATATGCAGGAAATAAAAGCAACTATTGAGGATTTCATCGAAAGCGGAGGCTAAACCATGCTTTATGCTTTGTGCAAGCAATATCTGATAGACAAGCTGAAAGAAGCAGGTATTAAAACCCGGCCTTACACCACAAGAAAAGCACTCGAAAAATGTATGGAATCTCACGTCGGTGCGGTGATATTTGAACGCGAGACAAACGTCAGAAACGGCTCCAAAAAAAGATTTACAGACCAACAGGGAGCGCAGCACAAACGGCGGAAAGTCCTCGACCGGGATATCACTTTCAGCGTCATTATCGGCGAGTATTCCGATGATGCGGCGGAAACGATTTTCGAGCGGTTCCTTTCCCTTCTGGATGCTGGACTTTACGTGGACGGTAATTTTGTGAGCATTGATTTTGAAGGTTCCGAGTGGGTTGATGAAGAGGATTCTATTCTGAAAGCAAAGGTCGCCGTCCAGACAGTAATTACTTTTCATGGCGGCCTGTATCGCGATACAGACTTTGCTCCGCTGCGGCATATTGAAGTCAGGGAAATTGAGAAGAACACGAGAAAGGAGCCTGCAAATGGCTAACAAAATGAACAAGCCGGATGCTGCATCCAATATACAGCAAACCGATTCGCCGCCCCCGGAATTGCTTCCTATTGAGCAGCACCAGGAACAGCTGAAAATCAAAATACCTGTATTTATTGGAGTTTGTGCCGTGAACGGCTGGAAGCCCGGCAGGGTCATGACCGAAGCAGAATTCCGCCGCGCAGCCGAAGCATTCACAGGTGCACCGATGAACAGAAAGGCGGCGAAATGAGATGCTTAGAGACGTTAATACGCATGTTTCAGATGGATTGATGGGATTCACGACTGCAACCGGTGACGGCGTACATATCAAAATTGGTGCGTCCCCCATCGAAGCAGGAACATCCATTCTCATTACCGGGGATATGGATGCGGAGAAAATTAAAGCCCGGCTTGGCCTATCCCCTTTGGCTGACGCTGCTATGGATGCAGTGCAAAGCGGCGCTGCAAAAATCAACTGCATCCCGGTTGCCGCCGCAACGGCTGGCACGGTGAGCGAGATTTCTAAGACAGGTAAAGGCGGCGGTATGCTGACTGTGACCGGCTCCCCAAACAACGCCTTTTCAGTAATCACAAAAATCACCGCTTCCGGTGAACTGAACACGGCGGCGTTTGCTGTTTCGATTGACGGCGGTTATCGTTTTTTGGATGAAATCACGATCCCATTAACCGGAGATTATGAACTTACAGGAACAGGCCTGACCCTTCATTTTGCAGAAAAAACGGACGAAGTTTATCTGAATTCTTTCACGGTAGATGACACTTTTTCATTCACAACAACTGCGCCAATCATGACAAATAGTGACGTTCTGGCAGCGGTCGATAAACTGAAACAATTCAATCAAGAGTTCGAGTTTATCCACGTTGTAGGAGAAAGCACGCTGCCGCTCTGGCTGGCGCTCAGCGAAGCCCAAAAGGAACTCTTGACAATATATCATAAACCGGCATTTGTCCTTTTAGAGGCGGCATTTCCGACCGAGGACAGTGACGGCAGCGGCGGTATTTACGACTGGGCTGCACAGATGGAAACCGACCGAAAGAAGATCGCAAATACAGATATCCAAGTGTGCGCCGCATGGGGCCGTATTATCCGGCTGGATGGCCGAACGCAGATTGCCAATCTTGCAGGGCTGGTTTCGGGGAGATATGCGAAAGCGCCGGTGCAGGAATCTATCGGCAAAACACGCCCCGAGGCTGGTTATGGATTCTCCGGCGCACGGCTGACCGAGCTGCTTCCGGCAGGCTATAACAATTCCGTTATCGAGCTGCTCGACGTTGCCGGATATCTGACTTTCCGCGAGTATGATGGGTTAAGTGATATCTATGTTTATCACGCGAAAATGCTTTGTCCGGAGGGCAGTGATTATCGGTATGCGGAGGATGTGCGCGTTCGTAATAAGATCATACGTGAAGTACGGAAAAAGGGCCTTTTGCTCAAGAATGACGATATTGACCTTGAGGATATTCAGGGCGAGCTGGAAGCTCGGGCAAAGTTTGTCAGTATTCCGCTTGACCGTATGGTGGAGCAAAAGGAAATCAGTTCTTATAAAACAGAGGTTTTACCCGGTCACGAAGAAACATTTCTTGACGATGAAACGCTGCGCCTGAAAATCCGCTATTTATCGCGTGGATATATTCGTGAAGTTGATATCGATATTGGACGTGCAGCGATTACGTAATGAAAGGAGGCTGAAGTTATGGCATTTGAAGGAAATCCCCTTATCGTGAATGGTAAATGTTATGACTGGGGCGATGTAGACGTTAAAATCCCCGGAATGCCCTTCGAGCCGCAGGAAATCAGCTACGATGACGAACTGGAAAAAGAAGAGGTTTACGGTTACGGCCACAGGCCACGCGGTTACGGTCGCGGCAATTATAAATCCTCTGGCAAGATCAGTATGCTGCGGGATGATTATCAGGCACTGCTGCAATATTGCAGGGCAAACGGCATTAAATTTTATGCATTGGAAATCCCTTCCATGGTGGTATCCTATGCCAATAACGGAGCGGCTATTGTGCAGGATGAGCTGAAAAAGGTACACTTTACAAAGCGTTCCCATAAAGCCGCACAGGGCGATAAAAGCCTTAAAGTCGATATTGATATAATGATTGTCGGCGGCATTATTGAGGATGGCGTAGAGCCGATTTAGGGACAAGATAAATGAGAATTTGGAGGTTCTAAAATGGATGAAAAGAATGTAATCGTTCCCAATGGCGAGGACGTACTGAAAGCAAAATACGGCAAGGTTTACCGCGTGGGTATGACCATTCCCGACGATGATGAAAGCGAAAGAGAATTTACTTATCATTTTAAGAGGCCCAGCGTGGCGAGCTATGACCGTTATATCGCGAGTGCGGCAAAGGCTGGAATGGTCAAGGCGAGCCGGACGTTTATGCTGGATGCGGTTGTCGAGGAAGACCGAGAACGCCTGATTGCTGACATGGAAGAATACCCCGGCGTCAGCCTTACGATAGGTGATAAGTTGACTGAACTTCTCGGCCTGACCAAGACTGTAAATTTGAAACGGCTCTGAGGGGCCGGGTCGCGGAACTGCGGGAAAGCGTCATAGAATATGGACTTTTAGAGATCTACCGTTTTCTCCCTCCGCCCCTCTTGGAGCACTTTGACCCGGAGACAATCAGTGACTTTAATGAGTTTCTTGATTACGTAGCAAAGGCACGGATTGTGCAGGAATTGGAAGAAAATTTAATTGCACGGGCAATTTCCAAGCTGTTTTCAGACGAATAACGTACGGGAGGTGAAACGCATGTGAGCCTTGAATCTGTTTTCAAATTGTCGCTTATCATGAACATGATCGACAACCTTTACGGCCCGATGGCAAATATTTCGTCACGCGTTGGTGAAAGTGTTTCCCGGCTGGATGCGCTGAGCGCACGCTTCGGCGGCATGGCGAAAACAGGCGCGGCAATGACTGCAATGGGAAGCCAGATCGCCGATGCTGCACTCGCCCCAGTCACAGCCACTTTCGAGACGCAGCGGGCGCTTGGCGAGCTGTCTTCCCTCGGCGTGCAGGATTTAGATGCACTTGAAACTGCTGCCCGCAGCTTCTCCGACCAGTGGAGCGGTACGTCAAAAGCCGATTTTATAAGTGCGGCTTATGATATCAAAAGCGGTATCTCTTCCCTGAGTGATGAGGGCGTTGCAGAGTTCACCAGTCTTGCCGCCCTGACTGCTAAGGCAACCAAGGCAACAGCGGGTGAAATGACTTCACTTTTTGCCACTGGTTACGGTATCTATAAAGGGTATTATAGCGACCTGAGTAATATCGAATTTGGCGAAATGTTTTCGGCAGGAATCTCTGAAAGCGTGCGAGCATTTAAGACCAGCGGTTCAGGCATGGCGCAGGGCATCCAGACGCTCGGTGCGTCAGCCACGACCGCAAACGTACCTTTAGAGGAACAGCTCGCCATATTGGGTATGCTGCAAGCAACAATGAGCGGTTCGGAGGCTGGCACGAAATATAAAGCCTTCCTCCGTTCGGCAGCGAAGGGCGGCGAGGCTTTAGGCCTTTCCTTCCTTGACGCAAATAATCAGCTTTTGTCCATGCCGGAAATCCTGGAAAAGCTGAGGGGAAAGTTCGGCGAGACCATGGACGCCGCCGAAAAAATGCAGCTGCAAACGGCTTTTGGAGATACGGAAGCAGTCGCTTTAATTGACCTAATGTATTCCAAAACCGGGGACTTACAAGATAACATTTTGAATCTTTACGATGCAATGGGACAGGGCACCGGCGTTGCAGAAAAGATGGCAAGCGCAATGCAGGAAACCGAACCGGAACGGTTTGAACGGCTGCAACAACGCATTCATAATGTGGCTGAATCGATAGGCGGTTCCATGCTGCCTGCGATTAACGATTTTCTAAGTTTGGGAGAGCAGGTGCTGTCAAAGGTTGGCGCTTGGATTGAGGGGAATCAGGAGCTTGTCCGTGTAATTATGATGATTGTGCTGGGCATCGGCGGCTTCCTTACGATTGGCGGTGCAGCACTTACCGTGATCGGCGGCATTGGGCTTGCGTTTACTAGGGCCGCCGCGCTCGGAAAGAACTTTGTTTCCGCAATCAAAGGGATACCTAAAACACTGTCAACAATACGGACTTTTGCCGTGAGTGCTGGAGGCGCAGTCAGAACCGCATTCAACGCAATCCGTTCAGGCGGCAGCGTGGCGATATCGGCCATACAGAGCATTGCAGGGCCGTTTGCCAGCGCGGTCGGCGGCATGGTTTCAAGTCTTGGCTCACTTGCCGGAGCGCTTCTGGCGAACCCGGTTACATGGGTTGTTATCGGCATCGTTGCAGTAATTTCCGCATTGGTTCTTTTGTGGAATAAATGCGAGTGGTTTCGTGATGGTGTGACTGCACTGGCTGGTGCCGTCAAAGAGAAAATCAGTGCAGCAATTGACTTTATAAAGGGTATTTTTGGTGCAATCGGCAGTTGGTTTGGTTCAGCGCTGGAATCCGCAAAAGCGGTAGTTTCCGAAAAACTGAACAACATCCGGACGACCTTTGAAAGCAATGGCGGCGGCATCCGTGGTGCGGCTGCGGTTGCGATTGAAAGCGTAAAGAACATATTCAGCACAGGTTTTAGTTTCCTTGACAATCTGACAGGCGGCAGGCTGTCCGCAATCCGGGACAAGTTTTCTGAGAAATTGGCTCCGATTTCCGGCATGGTCGGTGCGGTTATGGATGCGGCAAAAACAACGGTCTCCCAGCAGCTTGACAGCATCCGCACCGCTTTTGAAAGCAACGGCGGAGGGCTTCGCGGAACAGCAGCAGCGGCCCTTGAAAGCGTGAAAGCGGTATTCACTTCCGGCTTTATTTTCCTTGATAATCTGACAGACGGTAAACTAGCCGCGATCCGAGACAGGTTTTCTGAAAAATTGACGGCAGCGGGCAATGCGGTCAGCTCGGCGCTGGAATCGGTTCAGGCAGTTGTTTCCGAAAAGCTGAACCATATCCAGATGGTTTACCAGAGCCACGGCGGCGGGCTTCAAGGTGCGGCGGCGGCAGCAATCGAGGGTGTGAAAAACATTTACAGTATGGGCTTTTCTGCGCTGGATGCTGCCACGGGCGGCAGGCTTTCCGAAATTCGGAATAAATTCTCGTCCGCAATGAGTGGGATTGTGCAGGGTGTCCGGCAAGGCTTTACGAATGTACGGACAGCGTTTTCAGTTGGTCTCAATAATATCCGCAATATGATTTCCGGAGCTGTAAACTGGTTTTTCCAGTCTGGCCAGCGGGTGGTGACAACCTTTGCAAATGGTATCCGTTCTGCCTTTGGGACTGCGGTTTCAGCGGTAAAAGGCGGCTTGCAAAATATTTGCAATATGCTTCCCTTTTCTGATGCAAAGGAAGGGCCGCTTTCAACCTTAACACTTTCCGGGCAGCGCACTATGACGACCTATGCACACGGCCTGACGCTGGCGCAGAATGCTCCGGCGGAAGCAATAGAGCAAGGACTTACGCGAACACGCGCTGCATTGACTCGTGAGGAGCCCAAAAAAATCAGTATCCGAAATTTCGATAATGTACAGTCTGGTGAAGACTCCAACAACGGCGAAAACAGCAGTAAAAATGTAATTATTCAGAAGCTGCTTTTGCAGGTTGATCTAAAGAAAATTAAGGATTTGCAGCTGCTGTTAAATCTTTTGAAGGATGTCGAAGACTATGCCAGCAGCAACGGCGAAATGGGGCCGGACGATGATCCCGATGCTGCATTTGCCTTAGCATAAAGGAGGACGGCAATGATTTACGTTGAAGATGAACGAATCAAATTAAACGGGGTCGTCCTCCCGGGGCTTGTGAAAAGTATTGAAGTTACTGAAACCGCAAAAGTTGACGAGCAGGAAGTCGAGGGCAGCGCGGTCAAGCCCAAACAGGCCACCGGCTATGAAGACGCAAAGGTCAATATTGAACTGATTATTGACGACACGCAGACGCAAACCCGCTACGAACGATATGCCGTGCTGCGGGCGATCTTCCGGTCATCCGGGCAGACTGTCCCGCAGCCCATTCCAATTATCAGCGAGGATACAGCGGCGCATGGTATTGAAAAGGTGATTTTCAAGAAGCTCACACATAAGGGTGAAAATAAAAAATCACAGCTTTCAGTAAACATTGAATTATGGGAGTATATTCCGCAGACGATTACGGCAGTTTCTGCTTCCTCGGCTGCTGCATCAAAGAAATCCGGCAGCGAAACGACAGATTCGTCCGACACACAAAGCACCCTAACCCCTGACTATCAAAAGTATCTGGAAACAAAACGCGGGAAATCGCCTGCTGTAGATGATGCAAAAAGTAAGGCGGCACTTGAAACAGTTGCAAAAATGCCATTTTAGGAGGTGTTTTCCCTGAATACGACAGAGCTTTATTATCCGCAGGTCATGGCCCATGTAGGGCCGTACAGCTTTACACAAGGGATTGAGGTAGAAATCCACTCGGCAAAAACATCATATTTTGACTGGGCAAAAATCCGCTTTACCAAGCAGTATAAGCCGAAAATCAGCCTGAATCCCCAGTCCCCCTGTTTGATTGAAATGGGCTATAACGACGTGCTGAATGAGGTCTTTACCGGCTATGCCGTCAGGCCGTATGACGGAGGTACTTATGCCGATGAAATCACGCTGAAAGATGAAATGATGCTTCTTGAAATCACGATTATAAATGATACTTTCATGGATACCACACCGCAGGAAATGATTTCATTTTTTCTTGCAAAAGCAGGAGTTTCTAAAGCGAAGCTGTCTGGCAGGCATTACCCGATGCGCCGTTTGGTTTCCATCCGAAAGCAAAGCGCCCGGCAGGCGATAGACACAGTAAATGCCGCATGGAATATCCGGGTTCCGTTCTTCTTTTCGGGCGGTGTGTTCTATTGGGATGAGAAGCCGGAACAATCAAAGGTTTATACTTTTGAATACGGCGTAAACATTATCAGATTAAGCCGGGCAGGCGGTGTGTGGGAGCTTGAAACGGTTTCCGCTCCCTTCGTAAAGCACTCGCATAAAATCAATGTAATTCATCCGCGTATCAATGGCGAATTTGAAGTTACAAAAGTTGTTTCCACTACAAATGAATCCGGGTTTATCCGTACATATATTTATTTCTAAAGGAGGAGCTTTTCATGCTGCCGGAAATGATAAAATCTGTTGTAAAGAAACTGTTTGCAGAAGATTATCCGCATCTGAAACTCCCGGCAATCATTTATACCAAAGTCAGTGCAGCCCGGAAACTGGATGCTTTTGAATGGCATGAGCTGGTGATTTACAACGATGAAAGCGGCGGCAGCTATCGGGCGCATATCAAAGCGAACTGGTATGAATATACGCTGACTGTACTTGACCGATTCGGCAATATTGATTCAGCGTTCCCAGTGCTGCCGCAAATCAGATCCCGAAGGCAATTTAAGACGGGCAGTATCGTTGCGGTTGTCCTGCCGTATGGTGAGCTTATTCCTTCCATTATTGGTGAGGTGCGGCTATGACTGGTTTGCCTGATATAGATATCAAATTAGGTGATAATTGGCAGCTTACGCAGGCTGCGGATGGTGACGCGCCGCTGTGTTCGGAGCTTGACTGCCTTTACCAAAATATTGTCCTTGAAGCATTGACGCAGCTAGGCGATTTATTTTATGATGCAGAATGGGGCTGCGGGCTGTATGGATTCATCCAGTCCGAATTTGACGAACTAACTCAGCTAGAAATTACACAACGGATCAAAAGCAAACTCGAACGGCGTGAGGTGATTTTGCCGGAAAGCATAGCGGTAATGCTTGAGCTTCAAAATAATAACCTTATAATCCGTACTTTATTCCAGCTTGCAGAAGAGAACGAACCCCGGCAATTAAATATTATAGTGGATTCCGTCAGCGTGGAGGTGGTCTCAAATGATTGATAAAAGTATACTAGATGAAGTTCTGCCCGTTCCTGATATGGACACACTGCGTGATAAGAAAATTACCGAGCTGCAAGAGGCAGGATTTGTAATCACGAACTTTCATTCAGGTGGTATTTTTTATACTATGCTGATGATTGTGCTGTGTATTAAAATCGAGCTGATACAACTGCTGCGGACAGTGCTAAACAATATGTTTGTATCGCATGCGACCGGCGTATGGCTTGATCTTAGAGCAATCAGCAAAAAAATATTCACAAGCAGTGAGAAAAGAGGTATAATGAG
>CAJUSB010000027.1 GCA_910589115.1 uncultured Clostridia bacterium
TATCTTTTTTCTAAATTCGGGTGTGTAATTTTGAGTCATATTCCCTACCTCTTTCGTTCAAAAGAACATTGCTGACATAAGCAAGTTTGGATGTTTTTGAATCGTTTCCTCTCACAGTCGAGAAAACATTTGCAGGGAAAACGAACCGATGAACCAATCGTCTTTTGTCCATGCACACATTGCAAGTAAAAGATATCCAATAACGTTCCAAACCGGTCATAACCAGACCGATTCTGAAAGTATCCCTTCCATAAAGGCCGGACCCTCATCAATGCTTCGTTAACGCATCTTTTGTGACGCTCTTTTGCGATGGGTTTCGGAGTATAAGTTAAAACTGTTGAGATACGCGATTGATTGACATACATTGCGGCATCTCGTGTTTGTTCCGCGAGTAAGCCACGATCTGTTATCAACGCAGAAAAAATAGCGATTGTCTCACTGTTGTCATCGGGATGCAATCGAGCGTCCCTCTCGACATCCCTAATAATGGGAAACAATGAAAACGCATTTTTAAAGGTCTCTATACATACCTGAGAAGTTCCCGGTTCGTAAAAATAAACAGCGTTCAAATTTTCAGTCCAATCCGCGAGGTTAGCACTTTTCGCATCACGCTGATCACGCCGAATCAAATATAGCATAAGCTGTCTCCGTTTCAAAAAAACAGGTTGAAAAAATAATTTTTGATTAACAGCAAGGAAGAAAACACAAAATCTACAACAATTCGAGAAGGAAACAAAGAATATTTCAGGAAATTTGGAGAATTTCTGTCGATTTTTGCTGCTGTATATCTCTCAGCCAAAGTGTAGTAAAATGTAGGATATCACCGGTGAGATAAGAAAAACGCCGGGGGAGGTGGGGGAATCCCCCATTTCCCCCACCAGTTCGAGGAGGTTTCCATGACAGAAAAGCTTGCAAATTACATGAAGAGTGTTCCCAAAAAGTCACAAAAGAAGAGGAAAAAAAGCTCCATCGTTGTTTACGACGTTTCAAGTTTCCTGAGCGAAATTTATCGGGATAACTTAAACATGGCCGAGCAACTTGGTTTCTATCGCGCGAAGTATGGCGAGCAGAAGGCAATTGGGGGCGAGTTCATTGAGGTAGGGGACGATGAAGTGGAGGGGATTAAGTGAATGCAACTATCACTGAGGGAAACACCGGCCTTTACCTTGACGGGCAATTTGTTTCCAACGCAATCCCTGAGGTATGCGGACTGTATACCAGGATGGGCGAAGAAGATCCCTCAATTGTTGAGGTGTCAGTTTCAGTGGGCAATTTACCCCCAAAAATTTTGCTTGTTCCGGTTGAAGGATTGAATTTTGCAACCCTTCACAAGGACTTTCCGGCTATGAGTTGTGTTGGGAGCAAGCGCAGAGAGCTTTTTGATGCATGGCTCCATAATCTGTACGTCGAGTCTCTCGAAGATTACTATCACGGGACATCAACCCTAAAAATCGGTTCTTTTGTTACTGAAAACGCTATTCTCCAACTCCTTGATGGCACCTTAGGTGCCATCGAAGGAGACAAAACGCTTGGACTGGAAAATCATCACGTGATTATCGATTCGGAACTTGCAAATATTAGTGTTTTAAGAGATTGTTCTGTAGCTGCAACGATTTGGCTGCCGTTGCTCTTATTGCTCCCCAACGCCGCATTGATGGTGCTTGGCTTCATTCTTTTGAGCATGGTTCGATCGGCAGTTCTTAATGCTGGAATTAACCTTCAAGCAGTTCTATTCGTGACAGGTCGGCAAGGAATCGGCAAAACTACGCTCATCAATCGTTTCGTCAGTTTCATCACGAAAACAACTTTTGCCAATAGACCCGCACTGTTTTTCGATTTAGGAAGTTCCCTTGCGGGATTGCGTATCGCGATGACGACGTACCGCGATCTGCCCATTGTTGCCGATGATGCCTGCAAATCCGCCAGCAAGACTGTGCAAAGGAAGCGGGAAGAAGTGATGGCGCAGATAATTCGTGAGGCAGCGAATGCAGCTCCGATAATGAAAGGCACTCCGCGTGGGGGCAGGTTGAACTCGAAAATGTTGCAAGCGTTATGCTTACGGCAGAGGATACGCCGAAAAATGAATCGGATCTGACGCGCTGCATTTTGGTCAAAATTTTGGAGCAGCCAGATTTGCCGGATGAGCTTACACCTGACATGGTATCGGCAATTGTTAGGAGATTTTTGGAATATTTCCTTGTCAACTCGGAAGCACTGCTGGCAGGACTGAAATCCAGCATAAATAACTTCGACCACATTGTTGCATTGAGGAACTGCAATGAACCTCGTGTCCGTACCAATCTTCTATCACTTCGATGGGCGTTTCGGTCGATGCTGGATGCAGCTATGGAGGCCGGTGCGGACGTATCGCACTGTAAACATCGGGCGGCTAGATTTGACAATGCATTGGAAGAATCTGTCGATTTCTTCAATCATGAAATGGATGCGCTCAAGGCAAACAAGGCCGAAGGGAATTGGGCTTATATTCTGCTTAATGGATACAAAAATGATGCGTTTTCTTTGCTTAAAAACAAAAATAAATTGCACAAATTGTCGCAATATGATGGCGTTTTGTGGAAGGAAGACCTCTGCCTGCGCGCGTTACCTCTCAAAGTCTTTGTCCGGAGGCAAAACGGATACCACAACTGGAGTCTCAACCAGATTGTAAATACATTGTTAGATTACAGTGCGTTGTGTATACAAGAAGAGCATACGAATTTGGTTAAATTGAGTAAGGATAGCGATGTTCCGCGCGTATATCCCATCAAACTTGATGTCTTGGAAGAGAAGAAAGAATATTATTAAATCAACTATATAGGAGGATGTTTATCATGTATTTAAAGGTCTCTGAAGTTGCCAAAATGCTGCATGTCTCCCCCTCGCCGCTGTATGCGGCCATTCACGATGGAAGGCCTCATGCGATTCGTATCAGCCGGTCGTTTCGCATCAGGGAGGAAGCGCTTTGGGATTACGTTAAAGATTACAGAGTAGCAACGGAGTGTGAAGAAGATGATTAAAATTGATCTTTTGACAGTAGATGAAGTTGCCGCAATTCTTCGCGTCAGCCGTGACAGCGCGTACCAGACCGTGCGCGCTGGGGAAATCCGGAGTTTCCGGGTGGGGCGACTTATCCGCATCGACAGGGCAGATCTTTACGCTTTCATGAAGAAGCAGCAGACCGCTAAAGTCTTGTAGAGGAGCTTTGCGCATGGAGCGAGTACGCCACGCAGGATCTTCATCTCACGCTGTCCGAGGAAAGCTACGTATTCTGCAATAGTCAAACGGGGGGAAATGCGTACATATACCGGTTTTCGTTCATCCTACTATCATTTCCTTGATCGGAACCATTTCTCGCATGAAGGAATGGATCTGCACGCATACCGTCATACTTGCGCGACCATGTTACTGGAAAGCGGTATTGAGCCGAAACTGATCCAGCAGCAGCTGGGGCATTCCAGCATCACGACAACGTTGAATATCTATTCTCACGTATCACAGCAGTTGCTTTCGACAGCAGCGGATGCATTAGAAAACAATTTTATACGTATGAATCGAAAGTAGCATCTACTTCATCAATGGGCCGGTCATCTTAAAATGATCGGCCCAATATATATAGCTTTTGAAATAAAATCTCTTTTTTGTGTGCAAATGAGATTTTGACGCATTCAAAAGGGTCATCTACGCAACCTCCATCCAATCAACCAAGCATATTTTGCAATGTCAGCAGGCTTTTTTTCTCCAAAACCGTGTGGGTAGTTTGTGTGCAAATGGGTAAATTCAGTGCAAACCGAGTTCGGAGAAACCCGCTTTTTTCAAGAAATTCCCGTTTTGATCCCCAAAAAATTCAGAAGAAAAACAGGCAAAACAGTTAAAAAGCAAACTCAAAGTTGTGAAGAATAGCAAAATCCCTCAAAACCGCAGTTTTGAGGGATAAAAGATGGTGGCTCATCGGGGATTCGAACCCCGGACACCCTGCTTAAAAGGCAGGTGCTCTGCCGACTGAGCTAATGAACCATATAATGGCAGGGACGGCTGGACTCGAACCAGCGATGGAGGAGTCAAAGTCCTCTGCCTTGCCGCTTGGCTACGCCCCCGGACGGACCGGACATACGCATCCGGTGAAGGGCAATGCGCCGCGTTTTGCGACGCATCGACGAAGAGATATGAAAAGTGGGGTGAGTAATGGGATTCGAACCCACGGCCTCCAGAGCCACAATCTGGCGCTCTAACCAACTGAGCTATACCCACCAAATAAAGAAATAATAGGGGGAAAAGTGAGGAAACGAAGAATAAAATAAGGAAAGAAAGCGAAATGGCACGCCAGGAGGGATTCGAACCCCCGGCCTACTGCTTAGAAGGCAGTTGCTCTATCCGACTGAGCTACTGGCGCATAAGGAAGAACCCGTCCGATACACAGGGAGAAGCCGCACTCTCGGACACGCTGCCAACGAGCCAAAGAGGAAAGAACAAATGGAGCGGGTGATGGGAATCGAACCCACGTGTTCAGCTTGGAAGGCTGACATTCTACCATTGAACTACACCCGCGGGCGTTCCTGGGACTTGTTTATTATAGCAGGGAATTCCCGGCCTGTCAACCATAAGTTTTCGGATTTTGTAAATTTTTTTGAAAAAGGGTGTATCTTTGCTGGGGGCCGCCGAAAATCTCCATTTTTCTCCTTGCTGTTTGCGTTCTGATTTGATACAATAAGGATGCTTAACAATTTGCTTATAAAAGGACAGGAGCTGTTATTCATGAAAAATCCGATTGTTACAATTACGATGGAATCCGGTGCACAGATTGAGATTGAGCTGTATCCGGAGGTTGCGCCCAATACGGTAAATAATTTTGTATCTCTTGTATCGGCGGGCTTTTATGATGGTACAATTTTCCACCGGGTTATTCCGGGCTTTATGATCCAGGGCGGAGACCCGGAGGGGACAGGCGTTGGCGGCCCGGATTATTGTATTCGCGGAGAATTTACATCCAATGGTTTTCAGAATGGGCTTGCGCACACACGGGGCGTTATCTCAATGGCGCGCACGGCGGACCCGAATTCGGCCGGTTCACAGTTTTTCCTGATGACATCGGATTCGCCGCATTTAGATGGAGATTATGCGGCATTTGGCAAGGTAATCAGCGGCATAGAGACATGTGATGATATTGTAAACACGCCGCGCAATTATAAGGACTGCCCCCGCACGCCGCAGCGTATGCAGGCAGTGACGGTAGAAACCTTTGGGGAGACCTATCCGGAACCCGAAAAGTGCTGATGAAAGGCGGCTGCTATGCGCTATACCACAAAGGACACTTTTGTGTTGTCTGCTGCCGGTTGTGCGGGCACAGACCCTGACAGTTTAGAATCCATAATGGCTGGAAACGAAGCAGGCGCGGGCGGCGGCTGCATTACGGTAGACCTTACGGCAGATGGCATTGCGGTACTCTGTTCACGCGGCGGCTTTCAGGTGGCTGATGGTTTTCTGGATCTGAAGGAGCACACTTATTTTGAGCTGCGCAGTGCTGTACCTAAAATTGTAACGGTTGGACAGGCCATTGCATTAGCGAAATGTTGTCCGGCGAAGCTGGCAATTATGCTGGGGTCGGCGGCTGCCTGTGCGGCGGTACGGATTGCGCTTTCCACGGCTGACATGCTGGACAATGCATATTTTTATGGATACAGTCTGATAGAGGCGGCGCGGATGAAGGCGCGATATCCGATGCTTCATGTGGTGGGCGACTTATCCGAGGCGGTGCATCTGCCGTCAGCAGTTGCGCAGGCGGCGCGGGAGACGGGGTTATTTGGCCTGCGCACGCGGCCGCAGCATATCACGCCGGAGCTGGTGCAGGAGTGCCGCATGGCTGATTTATTTTTAATTTCTGACGAGACCGACGACATTGACGAGCTGGAGCGTCTGATTGGTCTGGGGGTTAATTTTATTGAGACATCCCGTCCTGACCGTGCATACAGTTTCCTGCCTGCGCGGCCTCCGGCGGAGCCCTCAGACGATGAGGAAGACACTTGGCGGCGGTAAAAGATTCGCCTTCGCGGCGGGCGGTCCTATGCGGACGGCAGTCCTACGCGGACGGCAGTCCTACGCGGACGGCGGTCCTGCGCGGACAGCGCCAGAGGGACTTGTCCCTCTGGACTCCCATTCATCGCCTGCGGGCGGGACGGGGGAGTTACGAGGGCATCCTTCAGAACATGTGCAATGATATGTTTTGAACGTGTTAGTTTATGCATACTGCTTCACCCCGCCAAAAGGACGGCGGGGTGAAGTGGCAGCAGCAGAAAATATTTCTGACGAATAACAGGACGATTTACAGACCTCGAACGACATACAAGCGGTCTATCGTATTTGTTTTTTACTCTGAAAATATAGTTTTATAACGAAAGGAGCATCCTGAACTTGGCCGATATTACCGTCCAAAACCTGACAAAATATTATGGCGACCGTCTGATTCTGAACGGCATTTCCTTTGACCTCCAGCCCGGCGAAAAGGTCGCGCTGCTGGGCGGGAACGGCGCAGGGAAAACGACGCTCTTCAACATCCTCACCGGGCGCATTCCTTATGACAGCGGCGTTGCTGCTGTTGGCGAGGGGCGCACGTTGGGGATGATTGATCAAATCCCGGTTGTGCGGCAGGGGGCATCGGTTGACTCCGTCTTACGCCTTGCTTTTCAGGAGGTGGACGCACTGCGCCGCCGCCAGAGTGCACTTGCTGACAAAATGGCTGCCGGGGATGTATCGGACGCCACGCTTGCCGCCTACGGTGCCATTTCCGAACGGCTGGAATGGCTGGGCGGCTATAACTATGATTATGAGATTGACAAGGTCTGTGCCGGGCTTGCCATCCCGAAGGAGCAGCGCGCACAGGAATTTGCGTTATTATCCGGCGGTGAAAAAACGCGTGTAAACCTGGCACGCATTATTTTGGAGCACACGGATATCCTGCTTCTTGACGAACCGACCAACCATCTTGATATGGATTCGGTGCGTTGGCTGGGGGATTATCTCGACGCTTATCAGGGTACGGTGTTAACGATTTCGCATGACCGTTATTTCCTTGACCAATGCTGTGAGCGTATCATTGAACTGCGTGACGGCAAATGTGATTTTTATGCCGGATCTTATTCGTATTATGCAGAGGAGCGGGAGCGCCGGTATGAGCAGCAGCTGGCCCACCATGAAAACGAGTTAGCTGAGGTCAAGCGTCTGGAAGCCGTTTCGCGCAAAATGCATGAGCACGGCACCGAGCATCTGGCCAAACGTGCGGCATCCATTGACAAGCGCATAGCCCGGATGAAGGTCACTGACCGTCCCCGCAAGGCCAAGAGGCTTTCAATGACCTTTGGTGATCCCAATTATGAAACCGAAGAGGTATTAAAAGTAAGGGATATCTGCAAAACCTTTGACGGTCGGCCGGTGCTGCAAAATATCAGTTTTAATATCCGTAATCGCGAACGTGTAGCGATTCTGGGGGATAACGGCACGGGGAAAACCACGCTCTTGCGCATTCTGATGGGTGAGCTGGAAGCGGACAGCGGCACCGTGAAAAAGGGCATTGGTCTGCGTCCGGCTTATTTGCCGCAGCAGATTTCCTTTGCGAACGAGCGCCGGACGCTCATTGATACCCTGCTTTATGATAAAGATGTTACTGTACAGACTGCGCGCAATCGGCTGGGCGCGTTTCAGTTTTCGGGCGAAGACCAGCTGAAAACGGTTGCCACACTGTCCGGCGGAGAAAAAAGCCGTCTGCGCCTGTGTGAGCTGATGTATGACCCGCTGAACCTGTTGATTCTTGACGAACCGACCAACCATTTGGATCTTTTGTCACGCGAGTGGATTGAGGAAGCCGTCGAAGGTTTTACAGGAACATTGATGTTTGTCTCGCATGACCGGTATTTTGTTTCACGGTTTGCGACCCGTGTAATTTATCTGGAAAACGGGACATTTACGGACTTTCAGGGCACATATGATGAATTCCTTATTTGGCGGGAATCGAATCCGCCTGTACAGCCGGAACAGCGTCCGGAAAAGACCGCGCCTCGCCCGGAGAAGCAGAAAACCCGTGGCGGCGGTACAAAAAACCTGACCAAACGGGTTGCTGTGCTGGAACGTGAGATTGCCGCGCTGGAAACGCAGCTCTCGGAGCTGGACACGGAAATGCAGGCCTGTGCATCCGACCCGGAAAGGCTATGCGAGCTGATTGCCCGACGGGAAGAATCGGACGCGCTTTTAACTGAAAAAATGGAGGAATGGGAATCCGCTTCCGCGGCACTTGAACAGGCCTAAATATCGTCATTTCCCGCGGTTTCCCGCGGTTTCCCGCGATTTAAGAGCGGAGCTGTCCCCTTAAACAGTCCCGGATGTGGTCAAAAAAATCATTGTCCTGCAACCGGCAGGGCGGCACAGGGAGGTACGCCTATGGACGAACGATTAAAGAGACAACTGGATTTTATACTGGAAATTGACAAAGAAAAAAACATTTTCCGTCAAACCCATTTATCGGGTTATGGGCGGAATGAAAACGATGCAGAGCACGCCTGGCATTTGGCCGTTATGGCCTATCTTTTGCAGGAATATGCAAACGAAAAGGTTGACATTGCGAAAGTCATGTTAATGTGCCTGACACATGATATTGTAGAGATTGACGCCGGGGACACCTACGCATACGACCCCGCAGGGCTGGAGACGCAGAGGGCACGCGAGCAAGCCGCGAAGGAGCGGATTTATTCTCTGCTGCCTGACGACCAGAAGGAAGCCTTGCAGGCGATATTTGACGAATTTGAAGAAAGTAAAACGCCGGAAGCACAGTTTGCCCACGCGATGGATAACCTTCAGCCGCTGCTGCTCAATCACAGCAACAACGGCGGCGATTGGAAAGCGCATCAGGTGACAGCCGAGCAGGTATACGGGCGGCAGTCCCGGACGAAGGAAGGCTCACAGCGGCTGTTTGAATTAACCGATACGTTGATTCAGGAAAATATAGCGAAGGGGAACCTGCGCGGCTAACCGTGCCGCAGGTTCGGAGGAACCCAAATTGAGGGAGATATTAGACAAACGAAAAGATATGAAGCAAAACGAATTTCAATTCTGGCGTATGTTGGCGGTGATTTTTGCCATTCCGGCGCTGCCCTGTCTGCTTTGGCCTCCGGCGCGTTTCGGAGCGGCTTTTTTTGGTGCACTCGCAGTTGGGTGCGCCGGGGAAGCGGCAGCAGTGCGGTGGTCACCGGATTCCATTGCAGCGCGTCGGGTTGCGGTGCTCGGGCGAATCCTGTTTGCACTGTTCCTGATATCCTTTATCATTATACAGGGAATCATCCTAAGCGGCTGCCGTCCAGACCCGGAAGCAGAGAATGCGGACTATGTACTGGTACTCGGCGCACAAATCTATGCTGACCGTCCATCCGCTTCCCTACAGTCACGGCTGGATGCCGCGTTTGATTATTTGCAGCGGAATCCTACCGCACGCGCCATTCTATGCGGCGGGCAAGGTTCCAATGAAGTTATGCCCGAGGCCTGGATGATGCGAGATTACCTGCTGGCACATGGGGTGCCGGAGCAGCGTCTGCTGATTGAGGATCAGTCCTCAAACACGATTCAAAATATTGCAAATGCATATCAGCAGTACCTTTCCCCTGGCGACCGGACGGCAGTCATTACAAATGAATTTCATTTGTCCCGTGCCCGGCGGCTGATGTCCAGCGCCGGATTGGACCCCTACGGTATCCCGTCACCGACCCCCTACGTTTCGGTCCGTATCATTCAGCATTTACGTGAATATTGCTCGGTATTGGGCCTCATTGTGTCCGGCCGTTGGTTCTGAAACACATCCTGCCCATTCTTAAATAATATCGAAAAAAAACATCCCACAAAATCGCCCCGCCCGCTGGCCTTTTGGCGGGCGGGGCAGCAGGCAAAAGGGATTTAGAACGCACCCATCCCCGCCGCAGCGGGACTAAAGTTTTTACTCGATTTTTTTACAAAAAAATCGCGGGTGCAGGGCAGGGCCCTGCTGCTGCCCGCATAGGGCACTGCACGGGAGGCACCGCAACCTCCCGGTATCATTTTTTTTGAAAGGAATTCCCTTCATGCTTGATAAATTGCAAACGCTTGCAAACCGCTTTGATGAACTAGAAGCCCGGCTGTCTGCGCCCGACCTGTATGACGACCCCAAAAATGCAGCCGCCCTCCTGCGGGAGCGGAATCAGCTGGAACCGATCGTCACTGCATATCGCGCACTGGAAGCAGCACAGTCCGCCCAGCGCGATGCGCAGGAGATGATGTCAGACCCCGAACTGCGTGAGCTGGCACAAGAAGAATTTGCCAACGCCCGCGCCGAAGCCGAACGCCTGTCCGCTGAACTGAAATTGCTGCTGGTCCCCCGTGACCCGAATGACGATAAAGACGTCATTATAGAAATTCGCGGCGGTGCGGGCGGGGAGGAAAGCGCACTCTTTGCCCATTCCCTCTGGCGAATGTACGCAATGTACGCCGAAAAACGAGGCTGGGCCGTTGAAGTGCTCAGCCAGAATATGACCGAGCTGGGCGGCTGCAAAGAAATCGTTTTTCAAGTCAGCGGGGACGGCGCATATTCCCGCCTGAAATTTGAGTCGGGCGTGCACCGCGTGCAGCGCGTTCCAGAGACCGAAAGCCAAGGGCGCGTGCATACCTCAACCGTAACAGTCGCCGTGCTGCCGGAAGCCGAAGAGGTCGATTTTGAAATCAATCCGGCAGACCTGAAAATTGATACCTTCCGTTCTTCCGGCGCTGGCGGGCAGCACATCAATAAAACCGAATCAGCCATCCGCATTACCCACCTGCCTACCGGCGTAGTGGTCGAGTGCCAGGATGAACGCAGTCAGCACAAAAACCGCGATAAAGCAATGCGGGTGCTGCGTACCCGGCTGTATGAAGCCGAACAGGCCCGGCAAAACGCCGCTATCGCTGCCGAACGCCGCAGCCAAGTTGGCACGGGCGACCGTTCCGAACGGATACGCACCTATAATTTCCCGGAGAACCGTGTCTCTGATCATCGGGTCAAACTGACGCTGTATAAGCTGGCCGATTTCATGGATGGTGCGCTGGATGAGGTCATAGAAGCGCTAATCACCGCCGACCGCGTCCGGCAAATGGAGGGCTGAATATGCAGACAATTTTATTAAACCCGGTTTCCGATGAAACGGCAATCGACCGGGCCGCCGCCCTTCTCCGCGCAGGGGAAGTGGTCGGAATGCCGACAGAAACAGTATATGGCCTGGGGGCGAATGCATTCGATACTGCGGCGGTCGCGAAAATTTTTGCCGCCAAGGGCCGACCGCAGGACAATCCGCTGATTGTGCATATCGCGGACCCGGACGCGCTGGAGCAGGTCAGCGCAAGCATACCGGAGTCCGCCAAGCGGCTCGCAGAGGCCTTTTGGCCGGGGCCGCTGACAATGGTACTGCCCCGCGCTGACAGCATTCCAGATGCGGTGACTGCAGGCCTGCCGACCGTAGGCGTGCGCCTTCCCTCCCATCCAATCGCGCGTGCGCTGATCCGTCAGGCTGGCGTGCCGGTTGCTGCACCGTCAGCCAACCGTTCCGGCAGACCGTCCACAACGACAGCAGCCCATGTGTTGGAAGATATGGGCGGACGAATCCCCGCAGTCCTTGAAGGAGGGCCATGCCAGGTTGGTGTGGAATCCACCATTGTCTCACTGGCCGGGGAACGGCCTCGCCTGCTGCGTCCAGGCGGTATTTCCCTGGAACAGCTCCGCGCAGTGCTCGGCGAAGTGGTGCTCGACCGTGCAGTCCGGGAACAAATTGGGGATGATGTGCAGGTTTCCGCGCCTGGCATGAAATACCGTCACTATGCCCCGAACGCGCCTGTTACCGTTGTCTGCGGCGAGCCCGAACGGACAGCTGTCTACATCCAGAAGCATTTAACCAATGAAACCGGAGTGCTTTGCTTTACCGAATTTGCATATCTGTTTGAGATGCACGAAATGCGCACTATGGGAACCGCCCTCGACCCACTGACACAGGCCCGCCGCATTTTCGATGCACTGCGCAGCTTTGATGAGACCCGCGTGCAGGAAATCTATGCGCAGTGCCCCGCGGACGATGGCATAGGGCTGGCAGTTGCCAACCGCCTGAAAAAAGCGGCAGGCTTTCAGGTCGTCAATGTAGTATGAATGCAGCTGCTTTCGCACGAGATCGTGCATATTCTCGGCCGGAGGTGCAGAAAATGAAGATTATCGGTTTAACCGGCGGTTCAGGTGCAGGCAAAAGCACAGTAGCACGTGCGCTGCACGCAAAAGGCGCTGGCTGGGTGGATGCCGATGCAGTATACCATATGCTGTGCCGCGAAAACCGGGCCATGCTGGAAGAGCTTTGCACGGCCTTTGGTGACGTGCTGGACGCGGACGGTGCACTCGACCGTACCCGGCTGGCGCCGGTTGTTTTTGACAGCCCGGAACGGTTGGCACTGCTGAATACGATTACGATTCCCTATATCCGTGCCGCGTCACAAGAGGCGTTTGCCGCCTATACGGCGTGTCCATTCACGCTGTTTGATGCGCCGACCCTGTTCCAGTCAGGCACGGACGATTTGTGCAGCGGCGTAATTGGCGTATTGGCGCCACGTGCGCTGCGCATTGCGCGTATTATGGAACGTGATGGCATTTCCAACGAACAGGCAGCGGCCCGCATTGATGCACAACCGGATGATCGCTTTTACCGTGCGCGCTGCCGCTGGATTATCGAGAACAGCGCCTCACAAGAGGCTGTGGAACGTCTATGCGGCGAACTGTTTGAAGAGCTGGCAGGCGTGCTCGTTTGAAAAGATACTCTTTTGGCAGTTAGAGCGTGGAGAATCTTTTTGGCTGTGCAGCTGTTTCCATTTGGAGCTTGTGCAGATGCAGAGTATTCCAGATATTGGTGATTTTTAATTGTACATACGCACAATAATATATTATTTGTTAAAAAGGAGAGGATTATATGACGTCCGAACAGCTTTTTTATGATAAAAAACCCGCTTTTGACCGTGCAGACCCCGAGGCAGTGCGCACCTATGCGGAAGGGTATAAAGCCTTTCTTGACCATTCAAAGACCGAGCGTGACGCGGTAAAGGAAATGGTTGCACGTGCAGAACAGGCAGGCTTTGTCTCCTATCATCGTGGGCAGCAGCTCAAGCCGGGCGACCGGATTTATCAGGTCAACCGTGCAAAGGGGATTACGTTGGCGGTCATCGGTGAAAAAAGCCTTGCCGAAGGTGTGCATTTGACGGCGGCACATCTTGACGCGCCGCGGATTGACATCCGCACGCTGCCGCTGTACGAAGCTGAAAATATGGCATTTTTCAAGACCCATTATTATGGCGGCATCAAGAAATATCAGTGGCCAGCGATTCCGTTGGAGCTGCGCGGCGTGGTCTGTGTCTGTGAAAACGGAGAAATTCGGAAGGTTGAGGTTTCCATCGGTGCCGACCCGGCCGACCCGAAGCTGGTAATTACGGATTTGCTTCCGCACCTTGCTTCTGAGCAGATGCAGAAGAAAATGACAGAAGGCTTCAAAGGGGAAGGGTTAAATATTCTGGTTGGTTCGCGTCCGGCAGAGGGCAAGGACGAAAAAGAACCGGTCAAACTGGCAGTTATGCGCTGGCTCAATGAAAAATACGGCATGAAAGAAGTAGATTTCCTGTCAGCGGATCTTTCCTGTGTGCCTGCATTTAATGCCTGCGATATCGGCCTTGACCGGACCTTTATCGGCGGTTACGGGCATGATGACCGCTGCTGCTCCTATCCGGCGGCAACCGCGCTGATGGAGCTGGAAGGTACGCCGTCAAGCACCTGCGTGTGCCTGCTGGTGGACAAGGAAGAAATCGGTTCGGACGGTGTCACCGGGATGCAGAGCAGGCATTTTGATACCTTTATGGGAGATTTGTGCCGTGCGGAAGGCGTACTGCTGGACGAATGTTTTGAAAATTCCGTCTGTCTGTCCGCTGATGTCTGCAATGCCTTTGACCCGAATTATCCAGACGTTTCCGAGAAGCGCAACGACGGGCGGGTCAACTGCGGCTTTGCACTGGTGAAATATACCGGTTCGCGCGGCAAATCCGGTACGTCAGAGGCCGCCGCCGAACTGATGGCCCGGGTTCGCACGATTTTTGACCGCGAAGGGGTTGCTTGGCAGACCGCACAGCTTGGCCGTGTCGATCAGGGCGGCGGCGGCACGGTTGCTATGTTCCTTGCAAATCGGAATATTGATACAGTCGATGCAGGTGTTCCGGTGCTTTCGATGCACGCACCCTTTGAGGTGATTTCCAAGCTCGACCTTTATATGGCGTTCCGTGGATTCAGTGCGTTCTATCGTGCCTGATTTGACTGCGGCACAGCCCTATACTCGTGAGCGCTGGAGCTTGCCGTTTGATCCGCCTGCGCGGCGGGCGGTCTTGCGCAGACGGCGCCAGAGGGACGCGTCCCTCTGGACTCCCTTCCATCGCCTGCGGGCGGGGCGGATATGCCCATTCATCTGCGCTGCTTCGGCCCGCCAAAAAGGACGGCGGGCCGATGGGGCGACTGCGGCAAGTCTTTCCATATATGTCCAGCAAAGGCCAGCCTTTTCCAGGGCTGGCCTTTGCTTTTAGAGGTTGATCTATAATTTTTTGAGATATCCGGAAGCTGTCCGGGCAGGCGGACAAAACAGTGACCGCTGTATCAAATATTCAGGGTTTCGCAGACTGCTTTCAGTGTCTGGCGGTAGCATATCCATAGGATGAGGCTGAGCAGTGCCAGCACGCCGCCGCAGGCGGCCAATCCAACAATCTCGCTAAAGGTAAGCATCCCATCATTTGCCAACAGGATGATTGCCATGAACGTATACATAACAGCCCCGGCTATGATTGCCGGTATCAAATAGACCTTGGAAACCTGCCCGCGTACTGACCGGAACAAGTAACTGCGGTTTGCACCCAGCTTGCGGAGATCCTCGTACACCTGCCGGTTATTCAGGGCAATCGAACGGCAGCGCGTATATCCAATCAAAACAACTGCAATATAGCACACAACGGCAACATAGAGGAACACAGTAATAAACACAGCCATGGTACTCACAGCTTCAGCACGGTTGAAAGCGCGGAATGAGGGCATATATTTCGCATTCACCCGGAACATGCTGCTGTCCCGGCGCTCGGAACTGACCTGTTCGTCATATTTTTCTATGAGATATTCTCCGTACTGCATGATACAGCGGTCGCGTCCGATCTGGTTCCAGCTGGCTTCGTGGAAGGTCTCCGGCCCCATGCGGTCCAGAAAGGTATGGAATAAACGCTTGTCGAAGCGATAGCACGCAGTATCTTCACCACTGGTGTTAAAAACGACATAAGTCTCCCGATAATCGTCTGGCAGGCCTGCCGCCAGACGCGCATAGTCCGCATCGTTCATAATAAATGCGTCGCTTGCAAATTCGGTGTAGCGCAGGTCACAGGTCACTTTTGCTTCCAGACGTTCCCCGGTGATGGTGTTCGTCACAATGGAAGTGCCATAGCCCGAACCGTAAATCGGTTCCGCGCCGTCCGTGTTCATAAACGTACAGAGTTCCCCCTGGTTAAGGTTAAGATGCTCCCCGGTCAGCTGTGCAAAAGCCGATTCGGAGAAAAACAGCTGTCCGTCCAGTATTTCATGATATTCCTCGTACCAGCTGTTCCCATCCTCTACGTGTTCATTTCCATCAACAGCCAGCAGGATACACTCCGCCTCTTGATATCCAAGGATTTCAACCGCTTCCTCACCGGCTATTGCACGGATTTCCGCCTGTGAGGGTGCGTCCTGATCCATACGGTAATGGAACAGATTGTCGAAATGCAGCGCATTGGTCCCCATCACATTCCCAAGCGCGGTAACAGGTGTATAAAAAGATGCAAAGTAAGCGCCTGCCAGCAGCAGCGTCATTACCAGCATATTCCTGACGGTTTGCCGTCCCTGGAATTTCATCATGGAATGCGTAATGATGTTTTTATAATACCCTGTGCCACCGCGCCAGCCATTTACGACCGTGTGCAGCAGGATCATATAAATGCCTGCGAGCAGCGGCAGATAAAAGATATTCTCCCAGCCTCCGGGGTAATAGTGAAGCTGTAAAATGATAAAAATCGGAACAAAATAACCTGCAAGGCCGCCGATGATGCAAAGCAGGATACCAACCCATCCGAACCAGCGCGGGACATCACGGACAGGTTCGCTTTTGCGCTGTTCACTGATGATATCAATAATATTCGTCCGGCGGATAAACCGCGCAGCCATCAGGAAAAGTGCAAGAATGATAAATGCCGAAAATACAGCGGCAATCCCGAAGCAGCCCGCACCGAAATGAAAGACCATTTCCTCCGTATCAACCAAAAATATCCGGAACAGCTGCCAGATCCCCATAGCGAGTGGCACGCCGCAAACTGCGCCCGCCGCGCACGAAATCAGGGAAATCACTGCCAGCTCCCGATAGAGTACCCTCCGAAGAAGAGGCTTGGATACGCCTAATGCCATAAAAGTACCCATTTCACGGGATTTGAAGCGGAAAAACAGGCCTGCTGCATACAGTGTGAACGCTGCACAGCCAATCACTGCCAAGGTAAAAATCATATAAAGCTGCTTGCGCGAGTCGCCGCCCTCCGGCAGTACGTTCAACATGGTGGGGGAACGTATGATCGCTGCATAAGAGGTAATCAGCAGCACCGAAACAAAATCGCAGAAAACCAGAAGCCCATATTGCGCACGGTTTTTCCGGCGCAGGGTGCGGTATACGTCTTGAAAGGTCATGGTTATTATCCCTCCGTCCCGTTCATCTCACGGATTACATTCAACAGTGCGTCCTGGAAATCCATGCGGCTGCCAGACTTGGTGAGTGTGCGGTATACCACGCCGTCCCGCAGGATAATCACGCGGTCGCAGAAGGACGCCGAAAAGCTGTCATGCGTAACCATAAATATAGTTGCCCCCAGCCCCTTCTGGGCCTCCTGAAAGGCCTCAATAACGGCACGGCTTGATTTGGAATCCAGATTGCCGGTCGGCTCATCCGCCAGAATCAGATAGGGATTGTTGATTAGGGCGCGTGCGACCGCCGTGCGCTGCTTTTCACCGCCGGAGATTTCTGCCGGATACTTTTTCGCAATGTGGGCGATACCAAACAGCTGCATCAGCCGTCCAGCGCTTTCATGCATATCACTGCTTGTGCGGCCTGCGATAATACGCGGCAAAATAATATTCTCCTGTACAGTCAGTCCATCCAGCAGCATAAAATCCTGAAAGACAAAACCCAATTTTTGATTGCGGACCCGTGCTAATTCGGCTTCATCCAACTGGGCCAGTGTCTGATCTCCCAGCGTGATCTGTCCGCCGTCAAAGGGGATGTAACAGGAAATACAGTTGAGCAGTGTGGTCTTACCGGAGCCTGATGGGCCCATTACGGCGACAAATTCGCCATCCTCGACCGTAAAAGATACCCCTTTGAGCACCTCATAGGTATTTTTTGCGGTTTGATAGGATTTGTGCAGTTCGTTTACAGTCAACATTTTGAAAAAACTCCTCTCCATATGGTTTCTTCTATCAAATAATTGGAATGAAACTGTTTACCGGTGCAAAATTACCAGACGGATAAATGCAATCGCTGCAAGATGCACCGGATAAAATACATAAAAAATATATTTCGGTATTTTAGGACAAAGATTTGTGTGTCCATAAATAAGTGGTAACGACAGGGCAGCAAATATCTGACGGTCAAAGGAAAACGTACCGATTGCCAGCTCACCGCCATTGAACAGGCAGGGCAGCCAGAATAGGGCATTCAGCCCTAACCCCAAAAGCGGCTTGCTGCGGCAGAGGTAAAAAATCAACATTAAAATAATACCGTTTGCACTGTAGTCAAAGTTCCACCAACTGATCACAAAGAATGCTGCCGCGAAAATCAGCCATTTACGCTCCTTAAACGCCCAGACTGCAAGCAGGCTGATAAACAGTGTAAAAAATATGTTCCAATTATATAATTCCGTCCGCCAATCATAAGGATGGAATGCCAGTATATAAAACGGCTGGGAAGCTATCGCAAAAATACCGAGCCGCAGCAAATATCGTTTGATATCATGCGTGTAGAGCAGCCCAACCGTCATACAATAGCAGAACAGCGGGAATGCAATGCGTCCAATGATGCGGAATGCCTGTACCTCTGGGAAGAGCGCGCCTCCGACATGGTCAACCAGCATTGCCAGGCAGGCAATCAGCTTCAAAAAATTCGTATCCAGATTTGTTTCCAGCTTGGGCTGCACCGAAGCAGCCGTCTTCTCAGGTGTCATAGTGAATTTCTCTCCTGTTTGATTTCTTGCGTTTAATATATCAAAGGAATCAACGCAAGGCAATCTGGCCTGGTCAAACTTGTCGGCCAGATCGTCAAGTTTGGTATCTGATGTAATAAACTGCATATCTGATGTAATGTTTTGCAGGCGGAGGCAGGGGAGCATTCCATTTGTGATAAAAACCTGTATGCACAGGCTGCCACCTCCGCGCATCCACGTTTGCCATCTTGTGAATACGGGGTCTAAAAAAGCGGCGTTTCTGTTCGCCCTGTTACGGGATGAAGAAACGCCGCGTCTGCATTGTATTTCGTTTTATTTAATGGAGTACAGTTTATTTTACAGGGTTTTCAGGAAAGCCCGCAGCCGGTGGCAAGCCTCTCGCAGGTGGCTCATGGAATAGGAATAGGAAATGCGCACATGACCTTCTCCGGATTCTCCGAACGCTGAACCTGGCACAACGGCAACGCGCTGCTCCAACAGCAGGCGGCTGCAAAACTCCTCGCTTGTCAGCCCGCAGTCCGGTATATGGGGGAAAACATAAAAGGCCCCTTTGGGTTCAAAACAGCTCATGCCGATATCCCGCAGCTCAGAGACAAGGAAGCGCCGCCGGATATCGTACTGTTTGCGCATATGTGTAACTTCCTCGTCACAGGAACGGATTGCTTCAATCCCGGCAAACTGGGCGGTTGTCGGGGCACACATAATGCCAAACTGATGCAGCTTGCAAATCTGGGTCATAAGCTCGCGCGGGCCAAGCGCCCAGCCGAGCCGCCATCCGGTCATGGCATAGGATTTAGAGAAGCCGTCAATTACAATCGTGCGTTCCCTCATACCGGGCAACTCGGCAAAACATACGTGACGATCCTCATAGGTCAGGGAACAGTAGATTTCATCCGAAATAACGGCAATGTTGGTATTTCGGAGCACGGCTGCAATGGCTTCCAGCTCGTCGCGTGTCATAATCGCGCCGGTCGGGTTATTCGGATACGGCAAAATCAGCAGCTTGGTCTTGGGTGTGATTGCCGCACGGAGGGTTTCCGGTGTAAGCTTAAACTGGTCTTTTTCATAGGTTGGCAGAGGGACCGGCACACCGCCCGCCATAATGGTCAGCGGCGTATAGCAGACAAAGGAAGGCTCGGGAATCAGCACTTCATCGCCAATGGATACTATTGCGCGAATGGCATTATCGATGCCTTCGCTGCCGCCAACTGTCACTAAAACTTCTTTATCCGGGCTGTAGGACAGGCCGTACCTTCGCTGTACGAGTCCGGCAATTTCGCGGCGCAGGTCAGCCAGGCCCCAGTTGGAGGTGTAAAAGGTCTTCCCTTTTTCGAGCGACTGAATGCCTGCGCGCCGAATCTGCCAGGGCGTTTCAAAGTCTGGCTCGCCGACCCCCAGGGAGATCACATCCTGCATGGTTGCGGCGTAATCAAAAAATTTACGGATACCGGACGGCTTTACGACCTTGACGCGCTCGGAAAGCAGAGAATCATAATCGAGCATGTCAAATCAGGACCTCTCTCTCATCGAACTGCTGCGGATCATAATTCACGCCCTGTTCCTTATATTTTTTCAGGATAAAGTGAGTTGAAGTTGACTGTACATGCTCCATAGGTGCGAGCTGATCAAAAACGAACCGGGCGATATCACTCATTGAGCGGCCGTTGATGATGACGGTCAGATCGAATGCGCCGCTCATTAAATAGACGCTTTCGACCTGGCGGTGGGAATAGATATCACGGGCGATCTGATCAAAGCCCATTGCTTTTTCGGGGCTAATTTTGACCTCAATCAGGGCAGTAATCAACTCTTTATCGGTCTTTTCCCAGTCAATCATAGCTTTATAGGCGAGGATTGTTTTATCCTTTTCATATGCTCGGATGGCTGCTGAGACCTCCTCCTCGGTGCTGTCCACCATATCGGCGAGCTGGGCGGGGGTCAGGCGCGCGTCTTCACTCAGAAGCGCGAGTATCCGTTCTGAATTCTTCATAAATGGTTTCCTCCTTATTCGAGATTTCTGTCCGGTCATATCCGCGAACGGCTGCGTTACGAGGGCGGCGGCCCTACGCGGGCAGCGGCAGGGCGCCGCCCTGCACCCGCGATTTTTTTGTAAAAAAATCGAGTAAAAACTTTTTCACCGCTGCGGCGGGGGAAGGGGTGCATTCACATTCCCTTCTGCCTGCTGCCCCGCCCGCCAAAAGGAGGGCGGGCGGGGTGATATAGTGCGGCGGAAATGTTCATCCGTGAATATATGCAGAACAGGTTCTATTATAGCACATCTTTCGTCAAAACAAAAGTCTTTGAAACAGGTTTACTTTTCAAATTTCCTATGATAAAATAGAAACAGCATAAAGCGTAGAAAGCAGCATACGGATAACCCTCGTCTAAAACCCCCGTCCCGCCCGCAGGCGAGGAATGGGAGTCCAGAGGGACGATGTCCCTCTGGTGCCCGCCGCAGAGGCGCGGGGCCGGGGCAGCGCCCCGATGCCGCAGCTTTCTGCGAATGAAAAAAAGGAGGCTGGTCTGTTGAACAGCAAACTGAAGGATGCAGGGATGGATGAATTGTTTCGCGGCGTGCTTTCGCTGCAAAGCCTTGAGGAATGCTATAATTTTTTTGAGGATCTCTGTACCATTACCGAGCTGCGGGCGATGGAACAGCGCTTTGAGGTCGCCAAAATGCTCGATGACGGGCGGATCTACAGCGACATCGTGCGCGAAACGGGCGCAAGCACCGCAACCATCAGCCGCGTCAACAAATGCCTGACCTACGGCACCGACGGATACCGAAACGTGCTCGACCGCCTGAAAAATCAGCATGAATAGTTACCGTTTCCTTTCCGCTTATTATGACCGCTTTACTCGCGATGTTGGCTATCCGCAATGGGCCGACTACTGCGTCCAGCGGTTCCAAGAGGCCGGGATTGCGCCTGCAATCGTGCTCGACCTCGCCTGCGGCACCGGCCGGCTTTGTGCTGAACTCGCTGCACGCGGCTATGATATGATCGGCGTAGATGCTTCGGCAGAAATGCTGATGCAGGCGATGAACCGCACGCTTGAGCTGTCGCCTCGTCCGCTGTTCCTGCACCAACGCATGGAGCAGCTTGATCTCTATGGCACAGTCGGGGCTTGCTTGTGTTGCCTTGACAGTGTCAATTATGTGACTGATCCGCACGCCCTGCAAGAGGCGTTCCGGCGTGTTGCGCTTTTCCTTGAGCCTGGCGGGCTTTTCCTCTTTGACGCTAATACCGAGGAAAAATTTGCCCGCATAAACGGGGAGGTTTACCTGCGTGAAGCGGATGACGTTTACTGCGTCTGGCAGGCGGCGCTGGAGGGGCGGCGCTGTACCTATTCCTTTGACCTGTTTGCGCGCCAGGAAAACGGCCTGTGGTCTCGGGAAGAGGAAACCCATGAGGAGCGTGTGTACCCGCAGGATGAGCTGATTGCCATGCTGGAAAAAGCCGGATTCATTGACATTGAGTGCCGCTTTGAGCCATTGCTCGCGCCCGTAGACGGGCAGCGGGACCGTCTGTTTTATTCTGCACGAAAAAAGAGCTGACTTTGTCGGGAACCCGCGCAAAATGGTCGAAATTGTATAAAAAGGATGAATAATCTGCCATGAGTGATACGTTACTCCGCGCCATTACAAAGGACGCGGGAATTTTAATGTCAGCGGCTGTTACGAGCGGGCTGGCCGAACAGGCGCGCATCATCCACCGGACGCTGCCGCTGGCCACTGCTGCGCTGGGCCGCACCCTGACGGCCGCTGCCATAATGGGCGATCAGCTGAAATCGGGTGGTGCCGTCACCATCCAGGTGCGCGGGAACGGCCCGCTTGGCGCGGTTACGGCCATCGGAGAATCTGACGGTTTTGTCCGTGGCTATCTTCAAAACCCGGCCTGTGACCTTCCGCTGCGGGCGGACGGCAAGCTGGATGTTGGCGGCGGCATTGGTCAGGGCTACCTGATGGTCATTAAGGATATCGGAGTAAAGGAGCCTGTGACGGGCACGGTTGCACTGGTAAACGGCGAAATCGCAGAAGATTTGACCCGTTATTTTGCGGAATCCGAGCAGCTGCCCTCAGCCTGCGCACTTGGAGTGCTTGTAAATACCGACCAATCGGTCAAGCAGGCGGGAGGTTATCTGGTGCAGCTGATGCCAGGGGTGACGGACAGCCAAATCAGCCGCCTGGAAGAAAACATTGCGCGTGCTGGCGCAATGACCGGCCTGCTGGACCGTGGCCTCACTCTGCCCGAAATCGTCCGCACAGTGCTGGATGGCTTTGACATTGAGCTGTTTGAGGAACGCACCATCGGCTACCGCTGCGGATGCAGCCGTCAAAAGGTCACGCGGGCACTCATCAGCCTGGGACGCACCGAGCTGCAAAAAATCATTGATGAAGAGGAACGCACCGAACTGACCTGCCAATTCTGCGACAAGGTATACCATTTTGACCGTGAAGAACTGAAAGTGCTCCTCGCCTCCGCCGTGCGGGACTGATTCGTTACGGCCAGCCTGGCGCAGCGGCCCTGCGCGGGCAGCGGCAGGGTTCTGCCCTGCACCCGCGATTTTTTTGTAAAAAAATCGAGTAAAAACTTTTTCTCCGCTGCGGCGGGGAATGGGTACGTTCATGCCCGTTTTTGCATACTGCCCCGCCCGACAAAAGGACATCGGGCGGGGCGGTTTTATGCGGGATTCGATTTGAAAAAGGGTTTTGTGCATATGGCGCTATGGAGAAACGGGCAGCTCAAAGGAATACTTCATTTTCCGCGCGGTATCCGCCATACATGGCTTCCAGCTCTTCTTTATGATAAAGATAGCCGGGGTCGTCAAAATATTTTGCATCCTGGGGGCAGCCCTTCACGCATTTACAGCATTTCATGCAAATACCGCTGATAATGGTCGGGTTATCCGGTGAGATGGAACCCAGCGGACAGGTACGGGCACACCAGCCGCATTTTGTACAGGTTTCGCTTGTTTTTGGCTTAACTTTACGAATGTCTATGCCATTCCCGTTCCGGTCGCGCGGCGTATAATAGGGACGCAGCGGCGTTTCGCCACGCACTGAAATCGGAGACTCCCAGTGATCCTGCTTCAGCTTTTCGGCAAGCTGACCGGCAAAGTCCCTGATTTGTGCAAGGTCTTCCGTATCTGGTCTGCCTTGTCCTAATGTACGCGAAAATGAATGCTCCCCGGCAAATGCACCTGCCGCAACTGTTCGGAATCCATCCCGTTCCATAATATCCCGCAGTTCGATCAGTGCATCGTCATAACTGCGGTTGCCGAACAGCACGACCGGTACGCCTAGCGCTCCGCCGCCCTGCACGGTATCCAAATATTTCAGCAGCAGGTTTGGAACGCGTCCGGCAATGACCGGCACCCCCAGAACTACAAGGTCACCGGCACGGAAAACAGCCGGTTCTTTTCTTGCATCCGGCGGTGTAAAATCAAATCGCTCCATCGGACACCCAAGGTGCCCTGAAAGCGCTTCTGCAAGGGTCGTTACTGCACGTTCCGTTGTGCCGGTCCCGCTGAAATACATTGCATAAACCCGCATAAAAAAACTCCTTTCTGATAAACAGACAGGCTCCGCAAAGGGAGCCTGTACTTTTTTTACTTCAATTATATGTTTACGAAAAAATTTGCCGTATCCGCGCATTTCGCCAGCGTTATATTCATGTGCGGAACCGCAGCCGTCCCCTCGTCCCGCCCGCAGGCGATGGAAGGGAGTCCAGAGGGACAAGTCCCTCTGGCGCTGTCTGCGCAAGACCGCCCGCCGCGCAGGCGGAGAAAACGGCAGGTTCAGCACTTACGGGTCAGGCGGCTGGCCGTCATGGGCGGGCCACTGGCATTCCAGCAGCTCTATGTCAGTAAAAACTGCACGGAAAGAAGAGTCCTCCGGGCTGCACGCGTAAATACCAAATTGGACTTCGCCGCCGCCTTCCCATAAATGGCAAATGCGCATCTGACGGAACGTCTTTCCGTCTGTGGAACATTCCAGCCGGAAATCATCTGCACGGCGGCTCAGGCGATACCACATGACCCTCACAGAGGCGGGAATCTCCGTCGTTGCCCAATCCGAATAGCCATGGTTTGTGACAACACTGCCTAAATGCTGTATCTGCTCGTTTTCATATTCAACCGATGCTTTCAGCCAGTTTTCACTGTCTAAATACAGCACAATACCGCACTGATCAAAACGGGCACGGCTGTCAAACTCCGTCCTGACCACAAAGGAAAAATATTTTTCCGCCGTCCGCATCTGCAATACCGGCGCATTGTCATTCCTGAATCCGTAATACGTCCTCTGCCACAAATCAGTGTGGGGGGGCGTTACGATTTCGACCCTATTTTCACCAATCAGGTAGCTTTCCGGCTGCCTTGTCCACTGGAATGCTTGCATATCTGGCTGCATTTCCGAACTCCTTTTCAGCACCTTATTTGTGCGGCTGCATTTGCGTATCCTTGAGCAGTACATCATGTGCACCGCCCTCCACGATGGAAGTTGAGGAAACCAATGTCATCTTTGCGTTTTTCTGAAGTTCCGGTATCGTCAGCGCTCCGCAGTTGCACATCGTCGAACGTACCTTATTCAGCGTCAGGGTGACGTTATCCTTGAGTGAACCCGCATAGGGGACATAAGAGTCCACGCCCTCTTCAAAAGACAATTTTTTGTCACCACCCATGTCATAACGCTGCCAGTTGCGGGCACGTGCGGAACCTTCGCCCCAATACTCCTTCATAAACTGTCCGTTAATATTTACCTTGTTGGTCGGAGACTCGTCAAAGCGGGAGAAGTAACGTCCCAGCATGATGAAATCAGCGCCCATTGCCAGCGCCAGCGTCACATGGTAATCCTGCACAATGCCGCCATCCGAGCAAATCGGCACATAAATACCAGTCTCTTCAAAATATTCATCCCGTGCGGCAGCCACTTCAATCAGTGCGGTCGCCTGTCCGCGGCCAATGCCCTTCTGTTCACGCGTGATACAGATGGAACCGCCGCCAATGCCAACCTTTACAAAATCTGCACCCGCTTCCGCCAGGAAACGGAATCCGTCACGGTCAACCACATTGCCTGCGCCAACCTTTACATCCTCGCCATAATGTGCGCGAATCCAGTCGATTGTCCGACTCTGCCACTCAGAAAAGCCCTCGGAGGAGTCAATGCACAATACATCCGCGCCCGCCTCAATCAGCGCCGGAACACGCTCCGCATAATCACGCGTATTGATGCCCGCGCCAACGACATAACGCTTGTCTTTGTCCAGCAGCTCCAGGGTGTTTTCTTTGTGCATATCATAGTCTTTACGGAATACCATATAGACAAGGTTATGCTGGTCATCCACCAGCGGGAGGGAATTGAGCTTATGATCCCAGATAATATTGTTGGCCTCTTTCAGGGTCGTATCTGCCGGGGCAGTGATCAGCTTTTCATAAGGCGTCATAAAGTCACGCACCAGCTCACTGCCATTCATACGGGAAACGCGGTAGTCACGGCTGGTGACAATGCCAAGCAGCCGGCCGTTTGAGCTGCCATCCTCGGTGACGGCAACGGTAGAATGTCCGGTCTGCTCTTTCAGTGCAAGGATATCATTTAGCGTTGCATCGGGCTTGATGTTGGAATCTGATACAATAAACCCGGCTTTATAAGCCTTTGCACGGGCCACCATTGCGGCCTCGCTCTCCACGGTCTGCGAACCGTAAATAAAGGAAATGCCGCCCTCTCTGGCGAGCGAAATTGCCATACGGTCATCCGAAACCGCCTGCATAATTGCAGAAACCAGCGGAATGTTGGCATAAATCGCCGATTCCTCGCCGCGGCGGAATTTCACAATGGGCGTGCGGAGACTGACGTTTGCCGGGATACACGAGGCCGAAGAATAGCCCGGAACCAGCAGATATTCGCTAAAGGTGTGGGAGGGTTCGGAGAAATAAAATGCCATACACTTACTTCCTTTCGATACTTTCGATACAGACTGTTTTCCTATATATTAGATACCATTATAGCTGACACGCACGAAGTTGTAAACCCTTTCTTGTATCCGAAATTTGTAAAGTTTTTTGGCGAATTTCTATGCAAACCGCCTACGCCGGATACACTGCGGCATTATTTAAGGGGAAGGCCTGCCGGTCTTCCCCTCTGTCTGCGCGGAACGCGTGCGCCCTTATTCATCCGGCCGCGCGGGAAACGATGGTAAATACCATTGTCCCACGTTCCTTATACACCTTATTATAATAAACTCCGGCAGCAACGCCAGCCGCAAACCCAAGCACTCCGAAAATGCCTGCGCCCCCTTCACCCCAGCCGAGCAAACTGCCAAGCGCGAAAAATACGAAAAACATCACCAGCGGAACCGCATAAACGATTGCTGCAAGCCCCATCACCTGTCGGAATTCTCCCTCGATCACCACTCGCTCATTGGGCTGCGCGTTAATGGCATTGATCGCTTCAGCCACAATCGGGCCGGATACCATTTCGGTGCAGCCGCCGCCGCACTTTGCGCAGTCATGCCCGCAGGCTGACTGCCGCGTCACTTCTACCTCGGCCTTTCCGTCGGGGAGGAGCCGCTTTACCACTGCATTCTGCGTCATTTCATCCATTCCTTTCCACGGTCATAAATATAATATATATCCTAACAGGCGTCCCGTTCACAGGCGGGACAAGGTCCTCAAAATTACGTCCCCGGAAAATTCCTCTCCGTTGGGCGCACTTTCAATGCTCAAACAGGTCTTAAAACGGTGCAAATTCTTCCATAATACGGAGGGCCGCCCGCAGGCCGTCCACTGCCGCACTCATAATACCGCCTGCATAACCCGCACCTTCCCCACAGGGAATCAGCCCGGACGCACTTACACTGAACAGGGATTCCGTCCGCAGGATGCGTACCGGAGAGGAGGTTCGGGTTTCCGGTGCAGTCAGTAATGCATCCGCGCAGTCGAAGCCGCGCAGCTTTCTGCCGAATACCGGCAGGCTCTGCCGGAGCATGTCGCTTACAAACGGGGGAAACAGCGGCGCAAGGTCGTGGAATTCCACACCAATCGGATAAGTTGGGGCAACCTTTCCAGGCTGTCCGCCCGCGCTGCCGCTCATAAAATCCCCCACCGTTTGGCAAGGAGCACGCCAGCTGCCTGTGCACGCATATGCAGCACGCTCAATCCTCCGTTGGAATGCAATGCCGCCCAGCGGGCCATCCGTCCCGAAGTCCTCAGGCCCTACCGAAACAGCCAGTGCTGCGTTTGCATTGCGCCCATCCCTCGCATGGAAGCTCATCCCATTGGTCACAATGCCGCCCGGCTCGCTCGCTGCTGCCGCAACTACTCCGCCCGGACACATACAGAACGAATAACACGCCCGCCCTGCCGCACGGTGCGACAACGTATATTCCGCCGGGGGCAGCGCAGGATGCCCCGCGAACCGGCCATACATTGCCCGGTCAATCGCCGCCTGTTCGTGCTCGATCCGCACCCCAACAGAGAACGCCTTGGGTGCAAGCGCAATACCGGTTTCATGCAGCATTCCGAAGGTGTCCCGTGCGCTGTGGCCCACTGCCAGCACGGCCCGTTCACAGGCCAATGCCTGCCCGTCCGCCCACACCGCTGACAACCGGCCTTCCCGCAGGGACAGCCCGGTTACCGGGGTGCGGAAATGCACGGTCCCGCCGCTGTTCTGAATGGCCTTTCGCATAGCTTCTACGACCTTTTTCAGCAAATCTGTACCGATATGCGGCTTTGCAAGTTTTAAGATTTCATCCGGCGCACCGTAGCGATGCAGGACTTGAAGCACCGTTTCGCATAATGGGTCGTTGATCTGGGTGGTCAGCTTGCCGTCTGAATATGCCCCTGCGCCGCCTTCGCCAAACTGGATATTGCAGCTGGGGTCCAGTTCTCCGCCAGACCAAAAACGCTGCACCACAGAATCCCGTTCGGCAAGGCTGCCGCCCCGTTCCAGCACAATCGGCTGGTATCCGTGTTCTGCCAGAAGCCACGCACAAAACAGGCCTGCCGGACCCAGCCCGATCACCACCGGACGGTGCGGAAGCGGCACTTTCCCAAACTGCGGCACCAGCGCCGCGTACTGCTTATAACGAACAGAGGGCATTTGCAGCTGCTGCGCAAATGCCTCTTCGCCGTTCACTCCGTCAATCAGGACGGAATACACTTTGTTGATTTTACCATGCCGCGCATCAATCGAACGCCGATAAAGTGAAGGTGTACCTTCCCGCAGTCCGCACTGGCGCATGGCCAGTGCGAGCGCTTCTTCCTCTGGCACGTCAAACGGAAGCCGCAGGCCAGTCACTAAAAGGCTCATGTGCCTGCCCCCTCTGTCTCTGGTACTGCGGGCACAGCGGGCGCTGCCGGAGTATCCTCTGGCCCGTCCTCCTCTGGTGCTGCATTATGGGCCGGAGGCTCCGCTGAGGTGTTCCCGGGCTCGGTTCCATGTTCTCCGGACTTCTCGCCCGGCTCTCCTGCGGCGCCCGCTTCGGCTTCACCTGAAACCGGCTCGACCGGTTCACCGGGTTCTTCCTCCGGTTCCCCTTCGCTTTCCGCTTCGTTTTCTTCCGGCACATCCTGTCCGGCAGACTGCCGCAGCATAATATTAACCGTCGCTGGGGCATTCATTACCGCAATACCGTCCGTGCCGCTGCCCTCCAGTGTAACCGTCAGCGCAGCCTGCCGGATTCCCGGTGTTAGTTCGCCCGGCGCCAGCGTAGCTACGGCATGAAGCCGGCCTTCATCAAAATTCTCCACCAGCTGGGCAGGACCGCGCACCGTTACCGGCACTACACCCGAAACTAATATAGCATCCCAGCCTTCATTTTCACCTAAATCAACCGTGACGTCGGATACATCAACCCGCCGTGTTGATACCCCCTGCACCGTGACAAGCACCTTAGCCGAGCTGGCTTCTCCGCTTGTCCGGCTGACCCCGTTCGGGGTGCGGATGGGCAGCGTCTGTGTGCCGCCCTCACTCAAGCGGTTCAGGTCGATCGTACCAATATGAATACCTTCCTCTGTCAAACGGTCAACCAGCAGCGGTTCGCCGCGTACCTTGATGCTCTGCGGGCTGATGTCAATCTGTGCCATACCGGCCGTAATGCCCGGCGCTTCCAGCACATCCACATACAGCGGTACAATACCTTCCTTCAACACGCTCAATGAAAGGTTGATGTCACCGGACATGATCTCAAGATGATTTGCTTCTGCATCCAACAAGTTTCCCTCTACGTCAAGGAATGAAATGGAGGCAAGATCAGTCAGGCTGCCGGTCACACCATCCGCTGTCAGTGTCGCGCGGGCATAGCTGATTTGATTCACTACCTGCGCCGGGCCCTGTACGGTGACGGTTTCATGGTCAGGCGTTATCCTGTCATATAAATATCCTTCGGCTGGGCTGCCATCGGTATAAGGCTCCACCCGGATATCACGGGTAATGATTTCGTCTACCCAGACCTCAACCAGACGCGGGCTGGAGCTGCGCACCGAAATATTCAAATTATCGGGATAATGGAGCGTATAGCGTACTTTGGTGCGTCCCGGTTCGGTAATCGCGCCGACACTGGCTTCGGCATAAAAATCCTCCATGTTCCGCTTTTTCAGTTCGGCCACGGATGCGCCGATGGCCTCGTAATCCACCCGGATCGTCGCCTCATACCCTTCAATCACGGAAAACCCCGTATTGGTGCGGAGCGTACTTTCTTCCAAGATGCGCACAGGGACATTAGAAATCGTCTCCTGTCGTACTTTTGCCGAGCCCAGCTGCACGGTCGTCCACAGGGAAAGCGACAGGACAAGCGCAAGCAGCATTGTCGGGATATTGCTTTTTTTCCAAAATTCCTTCACTTGGTCTTCACCTTCCACTTACTGAGCACGCCCGATTTTCTCCGGTCCCTGCTCTCATCCATGAGCTCGCTGGCCAGCACCTGACGCAGCACCTCCGGGGTGAGGTGGCGCTTGAGCATCCCGCCGATGGCGACAGAAATACCGCCAGTCTCTTCTGAAACCACAACCAGCACCGCATCGGAAATCTCACTCATACCGACAGCCGCCCGATGGCGGGTGCCCAGCTCGCGGGAAAGGTTCTGGCTGCCGGAGAGCGGGAGCACACATCCGGCTGCTAGCACGCGTGCGTTACGCACCAGCATTGCCCCGTCATGCAGGGGCGAATTATGGAAAAAGATATTTTTAATCAGCTCAGACGATGGGGCGGCATCGACCTGTGTCCCGGTCTTCATAATCTCCCCCAGTTTTTCCTGCCGCTCGCAAACGATGAGCGCGCCGGTTTTTGTCTGGCTCATGGATGTACAGGCCGCAACGATTGCGGAAATCATGGACTCGACGTCACCCTTTACCTCTTCGTGCCCGATGAGCAGCTTGGAAAAGCTGCCTTTACCGAGCTGTTCCAGCATTCGCCGGATTTCCGGCTGAAAGACGATGAGAACGCTGATCAGCCCATAGCTCATTACCTGTTCAAACACCCAGCTAATCGTATTCAAATAAAAGAAATTGGAAACTGCCATTGCCAGAAACAGGACAAATATCCCCTTTGCCAGCCGGAACGCGACGGTATCCCGCAGCAGCTTCATACCACGGTAAATGAGATACGCCACAAGGGCAATATCGACATAGTCACTGATGCCAGCCATTCGGAAAAGGGCGATAAAGGTCGCCCATAGCTCTCTTAAATTCTGTTCTAACTGCATATTCTGCACCCTATCTTTAACAAACTCACGCAGCCCCGAAGCGGCGCTGCCGTGCTGCCCGGAAACCAAAAGAGGCGGACGGGTTCCATGCCGCCGCAGGCAGACCCGCCACACCCATGTATGTTAATCTTACCACACCGCAGGCAGAATGTGAAGAGCCATGCGGCAGATTTCACATAATTTTCATGGATTTTCTTGTGTTAAATTTCCATATTTTAGCTTTTCAGTGTGGTGCGTCTCTTTTTCATGATATGCAGGGCACTGTCCTGCACCCGCAATTTTTTTGTAAAAAAATTGATTAAAAACTTTATTACCGCTGCGGCGGGGGAATGGGTGCGCTTGTGCCCGATTTTGCCTGCTGCCTCGCCCGCCAAAAGGCTTGCGTGAGGAGATAACATATTTGAGAATTCCGGGAAAGGGAGGGTATGCCGGGGAAACCCTGTGTAAACGTGATAAATCGCCAGGAAGGGCGTGAGTTCAGAACATTTCATCCCGATATGCCGCACGGTCTTCTCAGAAAAGTTGTCCCCGACTCGAAGAAACTTTATCGGTGTAAAGTGCGAGTCGGATCGACACGTGTAACACCTTCAGAGCGGCGCTGTACGGGTAAGCGCTACAACTGAATAAAATGACGTAAAAGCCCCCCGATGGCGCATACAGCGGCGTTTTCGGGGGCTTTTGGGCGTTATAGTAGAAAAGAAGACTGACGGCTTATATCAGGCACTGTAACGGCGTTTTTGTGACGCAGGGCGGGTCGCTCCGCTGCTTGGCAGCAGCGGAGCGGGCACGGAGTACAAACACAGCGATCAAAGCATTACAGGTGTTATAAGTTTCGTTATAGCGATAAAAGTGCAAAAGTTTGGTGTTAGTCAGAAAGTGGGTCGGTGAGGGTCAAAGGGACAGTAAGTTCCAGG
>CAJUSB010000028.1:0-19676 GCA_910589115.1 uncultured Clostridia bacterium
TTTTTAAGTTTTTAATGCTTCTCGGTGAGAATAGAGTGATTTTTCAGTAGACCCTTTATAAGCCCATATTGACAATATCATATCATGGTCAGTAATACAAAGACGTTTATCCTTGGGACATATCACGGTCTTCCGAAAGACAAACTTCCCAGTTATCTTGCCAGGTTTGATTTTCACTTTAGTTGCCGTGATTTCGGTGGTGTTTTGTTCGGCCGGCTTGCAATTGCCATGCTTACAACAGTTTAGTCATGGAAACATCTAAAACCCTTCCATTTTGAGAAAAATTAGGACTGAAAAACGAAACGTTTCAAGTGGGTATCCCAGTGAAAATTTCAGGAATAGGCAAATTTCAAAACTATGATTTTCCATGCGTGTGTTCTAGAGGTTCCCTTATATCAGTGCTGCTTAAAAAGGATAACCATTTTCCTAAATATGTTGTCTCTCTGCAACGAGTTCCGCCGCGCTGGCGGAGCAAACAGCAGGTTTCAATGCTTGCGAGTAAATTTGTTTTGGCAGGCGTTGCTCTTGTAAAGAGGAAAAGGTGATGCACACCTGTATTTGTTACGGCATAGACTGGCTGTGTAAGGGGGTATCAGTCCATGAATAAACACGCGGCTGTGGCGGTCGTGGGCGGCGATGCCCGGCAGGCTATCCTCGCCGAGCTGATGGATCAGGATGGTCATACCGTCTCTGTCGGCGCGCTGGAACGCCACAGCTTTAATAAACACGAACATATCCGGTCTATTGCAGACCTGAAAACCGGACTTTCAGAACACAACATTATTATCCTGCCCATGCCGGTGCAGAAGGGCGAAAATCAGTTGAATGCACCACTTTCCAATGCATCGCACTTGATTGGAGATCTACTGGACTGCATTGCACCCGGAACGCTTGTCCTTGCCGGGGCAGTTCCGTTTGCTGTGCACGCGCGTGCGGTGCGTAACCATTTGCGGCTGACCGATTACCTGACGCGGGATGAGCTTGCGGTGCGCAATGCGGTACCGACCGCCGAAGGAGCAATTCAAATCGCGATGGAGCAGACTGATGTTACACTGCACGGCCTTCCTGTGCTGGTGATTGGCTGCGGACGCATTGGAAGCGTGCTGTCTGCCAAGCTGGCGGCGCTTGGCGCAAAGGTGACGGTATCTGCACGCAGCTGCGGCGACCATGCCAGGATCGAGGCGGCGGGACTGTCTGCCGCAGACACCCGGAGGCTGTCTGACGTGCTGGGCGGCTTCCCACTTGTTTTTAATACGGTTCCCGCCGCTGTATTGGGGGCAGCAGAGCTTGCGAAGCTACCTGCGGATGCATTGGTAATTGATCTGGCCTCGCAGCCGGGCGGTATTGATCTGGCTGCGGTTCCGCCTGCTGGTATTCGGATTATCCATGCATTATCGTTACCGGGAAAGGTTGCGCCGGTCACTGCATCCATCGCTGTGCGGGACACGATCTATGCCATCCTCGGTGAGGAGGGGATTCTATGAAGGAACCAATACGGGTTGGTTTTGCGCTGACCGGCTCTTTTTGTACCCATGAGCGTGTGCTTTCCGTGATGGAATCCATGCAGGGGGAGGGCTTTGAGCTGACGCCAATCCTTTCTTTTAATGCGGGGCAGATGGATACCCGTTTTGGGACGGCGGCAGCGCTGCGCGAGCGTCTTTATGCAATCTGTGGCAAACCGCCTGTTGATACGATTGAAGCAGCCGAGCCCATAGGGCCCAAGAAAATGTTTGACGTGCTGGTCGTTGCGCCGTGCACCGGGAACACCGCAGCAAAGCTAGTCTCTGCTATCACCGACACACCGGTAACAATGGCGGTAAAAAGCCACTTGCGCAGCGGGCGGCCGGTCGTCATTGCGGTATCGACGAATGATGCACTTTCGGGCAGTGCGGCGAACATTGGTGCACTGCTGAACCGCCGGCATTATTATTTTGTACCGATGAAGCAGGATGCGCCGCAGGCAAAGCCGTGTTCGGTCGTTGCCGAAATGGAGAAGCTGCCGGAAACGATTGAGGCAGCGTTATCCGGCCATCAGCTCCAGCCGATCCTGTGCGGTTAATGCGCAGTGGTAAACGCAGAAAAAGGGCCGTCTCTGTTTTGTGAGACGGCCCCTTTTTGCTCCAAACGGTATGGGGGTAGGTGATGGTCGTTTTGTCCGCCTGCGCGGCGGGCGGTCTTGCGCAGACAGCGCCAGAGGGACTTGTCCCTCTGGACTCCCTTCCATCGCCTGCGGGCGGGACGGGGGCTGGATATGTTCGTTCACTGGTACTGCTGCATCCCGCCAAAAGGACGGCGGGACGCAGGGGAGACTGCGGCAAAGAATCCTGTACACGGGTAATATCAACTCGTTTGCCGTGACGTGGCTTGAACTGGGACGTTTACTCGGTGATTTCGATTTGGTTCCCTTCAAAACCCAGGATACAACTTTCATAGTATCCGTCCCCGGTTGTCCTGGGGCCGCTCAGGATGCGATAACCATCATCTCTGAACCGGTTCGTCAGTGTATCAACCTTTTGGCGGCTGCCTACACTGAATGCGATATGAATATAGCCCATACGAGCGTGTGCGTTTTCGGATTCCTGTATCTCTGGCAGATGCATGATTTCCAGACGGGTCCCATCTTCAAAGGTCAGGAAATAAGAACTGAACCCTGTTTTCGGATTATGGTATTTATCGTTGGGACAGGCGTCAAAATACTTGACAAAGAAATCCTTTGCACCCTCTAAATCCTGTACATACAATGCAATATGTTCGATTCTCATAATATGTTTCCTCCATACGGCCCTATATGCGGCCTGCAAATGCAAAGCGTTCCAGCGCCTGCGCAATGCCGTCTTCATTGTTGCAGGCGGTTACAGCAAAGGCCTGCGATTGGATTTCCGTGCCGGCATTCCCCATTGCGATAAAGCGTCCACAGGGCAGCATACTCAGGTCATTTCCGCTGTCGCCAAAGCAAAGGGTTTCTTCGGCGGAAATGCCCAGGTGTTTTTGCAGAAAAGAAAGGGTGCCGCCCTTTGTAACGCCTTCACGGTTGATTTCGACACTGGCTACCAGCCCGCCAAACATGATGGAAGTCGTAACTGTCAGGCCCCCTTCGGCATCCAGTGCCGCGCGGAAGTCCGGGAAATGAGCAGAATCCGGTAAAAAGCTAATGCACTTCATGATGTTTCCGTCCTCCTGTGAGAGGATTGCACCCCATTCGGAATGGCTGGCAACTTCGGTTTCTATTTTGTCCGGGTTTTCCAGCTGGAACTGTCCGCGCCGGATTGATTCCCGGGCAATCGACAGGTAACCGGTATCATTATACTCCCTCATCGGTGTATAGAGGCAGGGGGCTGCCTGAAACTGATAACTGATCCGGATCGCCTGTGCTGCTTTCTCCAACGGCAGCGGCTGTGTACGGAGCATACCAGTGACAGAGTGGCCTAAATACGCACCGTTGGTCGAAACACTCCATACAGGAATGCCAAGCAGCCGGGAAATATGCAGTGCGTCGGCATGATTCCGTCCGCTGCAAAGGGCAATGGTCATCCCGGCTGCATCAGCTTGCCGTAGCGCATCTATGGCGGAGGGCAGTACGTGCTTTCTTTCATTCAGCAGGGTGCCGTCCAGGTCAAGCGCCAGTAATCGAACCATAAAAACCACCTTATTTTTTCATAATGTGAAGCAGGGGATCACCATGCGTTTTCGGGCCGAGCTCCGAATGAATCTCGCCAAGCGCATCGGCGTTGGTGACAATGACAGCAGTTGTTTGATGGTATCCTGCGGCCTCAATGGCTGCGCCGTCAAACTCCAACAGCAGCTGTCCGGCCTGAACCTTATCACCCGTTTTGATATGCGGTGTGAAATGTTTTCCTTCCAGGCTGACGGTATCCACACCAACGTGGATCAGCAGCTCTACGCCGTTAATTTCAAGCCCAATGGCATGATGGGTATCAAACAGCATGGAAACCGTACCGTCAGCGGGGGCAAATACCTTGCCTTCAGCGGGACGCACGCCCACCGTAAAGCCCAGTATTCCGGCGGCAAAGGTTTCATCCTCAATCTGCGACGCTTCAATGGCCTCACCGCTGATAGGGCAGGCGATGAGTGCTTCTTTTTTCTTCCCGAACTTGCTGAACAATCCCATAATATAACGCTCCTTTTCCGGCCGTTTTCCTGTGAAATCAATCACTTCCGGCCATGTTTTTATCATTTTATCAGGAAATCCGGCGCGGTGCAAGCGCATTGTGGGGAATGGTGTCAGGATGGCGCTGTTAATCAAAATTCACATTTCCCGTGAAGTTTCACAGCTGCCCCTGTTTGTCCAAAAATTCAAGGTAACGCAGAAGCAAAAAATCGTTAATCTGAAACAACATATTAGTAGGCCAGATGGGGATAGCGCGTTCTATCTCCAACGCGTGTGTAAAAAAGGGGATATTGATATCACTCAGATGAATAAGGCGGTTGCTCTGTATCCGGCAGATAGAAACAATCGTGCGCCCGTTTTTATGGAGCTGTTCCGCAATCTGATTTACAAAGTGGTTGTTGCCCGACAAAGAAATAAAAATCATCAGGTCATTTTCCAACAGCCGCCCGGCCAGCTTCTGCATTTCGGTCGGACCCTCTACAATGTGCATCAGCTTGCGGCTGTGAAAAAATTTTTCTTTCAGGTCGCGCGCCGCCCGCTGCTGGACGCTTCCCGACCCATAAATATAAATATGCCCCGCCTGCTGAATCAATGTGAACAGATCGCTCAGGTCGATCGTACAAAGATATTCCATTGTCTGCTGATAATCCTGCATTGTGCGTGCAAGCTCGTCCTGCCGGAATGCCCGTTTAGGCCCTTTTTGCCATTTCAGGATGACCTTCAGCTCACTGAACCCACTAAGCCCGAGCTTTTTTGCAAATCGTAAGATCGTGGTATGCGAAACGCAGCAGGCCTCAGAAAGCGCATCAATCGAAATATCCCGGCATTCGTCCGGATGGGTGCGGATATGATTCCAGATGTACAGGTCACTCTCATTCAGCTTATGGTAATTCTGCTCAATCAGCTGTTCAAGATGCATTGCCCGTCCGCCTCCTTCCGATATGCCATATATTTCAGGAACAAAAGCTCCGAAAGGATGAAAAAAGAGGCAGCAGATTGATAATTCGTACCGAAATCAATCTCAACGGTACTGACATAAAGGCGCAGATTACACAGCTGGGCAAGGGAATTCTGCTTCCTTTGCGTAATGGAAACCGTAGGCACGCTGCGTATTTTCAGCGCCTTTGCCAGCTGCAAAACATGCGGGGATTCACCGGAAACCGATAAAATCAAAACCAGGTCGCGGTCTGTGACATTATACAGAAGGGAATCCGTTTCCGTGCCTGCGTGGATGCGGTAAAACAGCCGGTCAGCAATCAGGAACATCCGGCAGATTTCCCTGGCTCCGGCATCCTGCAACATACCGGAGCTGAAAACATAAAGGTTTTCGGCCTTGTCGATTGCCTGGAACAGCGGTGTACAGTCTTTATCACGGAGCTCGCCAATCATTTTATGATAGCTGTCACAGGTCTGCTCCATAAAGTTTTGAGAAATGCCCCGGGGCATTTCTTCTTCGCATTCCATGCGAAGAAGAAGCCGCAGCTCACTGAACCCGCTGAGCCCAAGCCTCTGCGCAAACCTTAAAATCGTGGTACGGGAGACATTGCATTTTGCGCCGAGCGCCTCAATGGAAAGCCATGCGCATTCCTGCCGATGGGCCGAAATATACTGCCAGATATGTAAGTCATTCTCTCCCAAGCGGCTCCTTTTTTCATTAAATCGTTCATCCAGTTTCAAAAGCTCGCCTCCTTTGTTTCCAGTATACCGGATTTTTCCCATACTGTCCAGCGCAGAAGCTGCTTTTTCATAAACAAAAGGGCGCTTTTCAGCGCCCTTTCAAAATATATGCAATGATTCTTACTTGAGGTTGAACCACGCATCACGGCCAAGATACTTGGCAATATCGCCCAGCTCTTCCTCAATGCGGAGCAACTGGTTGTACTTCGCAACGCGGTCGGTGCGGCTCGGTGCGCCAGTCTTGATCTGGCCAGCGTTGAGCGCAACAGCCAGGTCGGCAATCGTTGCGTCCTCGGTCTCGCCAGAACGGTGGGAAACAACAGCGGTATAGCCTGCGCGGTTTGCCATCTGGATTGCATCCAGCGTCTCGGTCAGGGAGCCGATCTGGTTGACCTTGATCAGGATAGAGTTTGCAACGCCAAGGTCGATACCCTTCTTGAGACGGGTAACATTGGTAACAAACAGGTCGTCGCCAACCAGCTGGATCTTGGCGCCAAGCGCCTTGGTCAGCATATCCCAGCCTTCCCAGTCTTCCTCAGCCATGCCGTCCTCGAGGGAAATGATCGGATACTTCTCTGCGAAATCCTTCCACATTGCAACCAGCTCTTCCGCAGACATCTTTTTGCCGGACTTGGGCTGGATATAGCACTTCTGCTCGTCATTCCACCATTCGGAGGATGCAGCATCGATCGCAATCATGAAATCCTCGCCGGGCTTGTAGCCAGCATCCTTGATCGCCTGGACAATGACACAGAGTGCATCCTCATCCTTTGCCAGGTTGGGCGCATAGCCGCCCTCATCGCCAACGCCCGCAGCCGGGGTGCCGTTCGTCTTGAGGGTGGTCTTCAGCGTATGGAATACCTCTGCACAGCGGCGCAGCGCTTCCTTGAAGGACGGCGCGGAAACCGGCATAATCATGAATTCCTGAATCTCAACATTATTGGTCGCATGTGCGCCGCCGTTGAGAATGTTCATCATCGGAACAGGCAGGGTCTTGGCATTGCAGCCGCCAATGTAGTTATAAAGCGGCATGCCCAGTGCTTCCGCCGCAGCCTTTGCACAGGCCAGAGAAACACCGAGAATTGCGTTTGCACCCAGATTGGTCTTGTTGGGGGTGCCGTCGAGGTCGATCATCGTCTTGTCGATCAGCTGCTGGTCAAGCGCGTTCATGCCAATAACTGCTTCCGCAATCTTGTCATTTACTGCTGCAACCGCCTTGGTTACACCCTTGCCCAGATAACGGCTCTTATCGCCGTCACGCAGCTCACATGCCTCGAAAATGCCGGTAGAAGCGCCGGACGGAACCGCCGCACGGCCCATGTATGTGCCGTTGTCACTCTCGACATAGACATCTACTTCGACAGTCGGATTTCCGCGCGAATCCATGACCTCGCGGCCTTTGACATCGGTGATTTCAAGATAACCCTTCATTTGAAAAGCAACTCCTTTTTTCATTTCTTTATGGTATACACGGCACTCCGCCTTACCAAAGAGTGCTGTGACAGCCATCGGTTAACCCGCCCGCAGGCGAGAATGGGGATGCGGGAGCATCCCGGGGTCTGGGGCATAGCCCCAGCGGGAGTCCGGAGGGCGGAGCCCTGGCGGGAGTCCAGAGGGCAGCGCCCTTTGGTGCCGTCCGCAGAGGACATCCAGCGCTTGGCGCTTACTGCTTTATGAGCAGGGAGTGGCCGGTCATTTCGGCAGGCTGGTCGAGCCCGAGCAAATCAAGCATCGTCGGCGCCAGATCCGCCAGGACGCCGCCTTCCGCCAACGCCTTCACATTGTCACAGCCCACCAGGAACAGCGGGACCGGATTGGTCGAATGCGCCGTAAACGGTGATTTACCGTCCGCTTCCAGCATCTGGTCCGCATTGCCGTGGTCAGCCGTCACCAGCGCACAGCCGCCTTGCGCCAGAAGCGCATCCAGTACCCGGCCCAGACAAGTGTCAACCGCTTCAACTGCCTTTACAGCTGCATCAAATACGCCAGTGTGCCCGACCATGTCGCAGTTTGCAAAGTTGAGAATGACTACATCATACCGTCCGCTCTCAATCCGCTTGACAACCTCGTCCGTCACTTCAAATGCTGACATTTCCGGCTTCAGGTCGTAGGTCGCCACAGACGGGCTCTTAATCAGCGCACGCTCTTCGTTCTTGTATTCCGTCTCTACGCCGCCGTTAAAGAAAAAAGTTACATGGGCATATTTCTCAGTCTCCGCAATGCGCAGCTGCGTCAGGCCCTTCTCCGCAATATATTCACCAAAAGTGTTCGCCAGCGACTGCGGCTTGAAAGCAACCAGTACCTTCGGCATGGTCGCATCATACTGCGTCATGCAGATATAATCAACTTCCAGCGCCCCCTTTGGACGATGGAAACCATCAAAATCAGGATCAATAATCGCACGGGTGATTTCACGCGCACGGTCAGGACGGAAGTTTGCAAAAATAATCGAGTCAGACGGCTGGATCTCTGCACCATCCGTCGTGATTACCGGCACAATAAACTCGTCGGTTACACCCTCGTCATAAGATGCCTGGATTGCTGCAATCGCATCATCACAATGCTTGCCAACGCCGTTGACCATCGCATTATATGCGACCTCCAGACGTTCCCAGCGCTTGTCGCGGTCCATTGCATAGTAACGGCCGCTGACCGTGGCAATACAGCCAATGCCGAGTTCGTCAATCTTATCCTTGATCTTTTGCACATAGGTGATGCCTGAGGTCGGAGGCGTGTCACGTCCGTCCATAAAGCAGTGTACGCAGACCTTCCACAGACCATTGCGTTTCGCCAAATCAAGCAGGGCACAGATGTGGTCAAGGTGCGAATGCACGCCGCCATCGCTCATCAGGCCGAAAATGTGCAGGGTCGAATCATGCCACTGGCAGTTGGTTACCGCGTCCTTAAACGCCTCGTTTTCAAAGAAACCGCCGTCCTGAATGGACTTGGTAATGCGGGTAAGCTCCTGATAAACAATACGCCCCGCGCCGATGTTCGTGTGACCAACCTCAGAGTTGCCCATCTGTCCGTCCGGCAGGCCTACATCCATTCCGGATGCACCAATGTGCGTATTCGGGCAGGTTTTCAGCAGCTTGTCGATTGTCGGGGTCTTTGCAGCTGCAATCGCGTTGCCCGTCTTGTCGGCACGGTAGCCGAAACCGTCCATGATAATCAGCGCCAGAGGATTCTTGCCGTCCTTTACCGCTGCGGCAGGCTTCTCTTCCTTGACTGCGGCCGGAGCTTCCACTGCGGCAGGCTTTTCTTCCTTCACCGCGGTTGGAGCTTCCACTGCGGCAGGCTTTTCTTCCTTCACCGCGGTTGGAGCTTCCGCTGCGGCGGCTTTCTCTTCCTTCACCGCGGCAGCTGCCTCTTTTACTTCCTTTGCAGCCTTTTTCTCTGCTTCCTTCGCAGCCTTCTTTTCTGCTGCCTTCGCTTCCTTTGCAGCCTTTTCCGCTGCCTTCTTTGCTTTCTTCTCGGCTTCCTTTTCTGCGGAAGTCTCTTTTTTCTTACTTTTATTAGTTGCCATAACGAATTATATTCTCCTTATAACTGACAGAAGGGTACGTCCCTTCCTGCTTCCAGGCCGTGCCTGAAGGCTGCCAGACTTGCAGGCGGAGCCGTATTGCTCCGCCTGACGCATGTTTTTCATTACTGCTTGGATGCGTTTGCAATCGCCACAAAATCGGGTGCCTTGAGTGACGCGCCGCCGATCAGGCCGCCGTCAACATCGGGCTGTGCCAGCAACTCTTCGGCATTCTTGGCGTTCATGGAGCCGCCGTACTGGACGGTGATTGCACGGGCTGCACGCGCGCCGTAAAGTTCGCGCAGGCAGTCGCGGATAGCCGAGCAGACCTCGCCCGCCTGTTCAGCGGTAGCGGTCTTGCCGGTGCCGATTGCCCAGATCGGCTCATAGGCGATAACAACCTTTTTGATATCCTCCGCTGCAATATCGCGCAGTGCGGTCTTGATCTGCTTGCGGACAACTTCCATCGTGACATTCTGCTCGCGTTCCTCAAGGGATTCGCCGCAGCAGAGGATCGGACGCAGCCCGGCTGCGATTGCAACCTTGATCTTTTTGTTGCAGTCGATATCGGTCTCGTTGAAATACTGCCGACGCTCCGAGTGGCCGATAATGACATATTTTACGCCCATTTCACGGAGCATATCTGCCGAGATCTCACCCGTGAATGCGCCGGACTTTTCAAAATGCATATTCTGTGCACCAATCGAAATCTTTGAGCCGCGGGCACTTTTAACAGCGGCCTGAATGTCGGTAAACGGTACGCACAGAACGAGTTCACAATATTTATATACATCTTTATCGAGCTGCTGCTTCATGTCTTCAATCAGCGCTTTAGCCTCGGTAGGTGTCTTATTCATTTTCCAGTTTCCGGCGATAATGGTCTTGCGATATCTGCGGTTCATAAGTTCAATACCCCTTTCCAATTTCCCCCGTTATGATTTTTTGACGCCGGGGGATTGTAAGTAACCTAAATCTGCGGTACCACAGGCACAGCGCCGCGCTGTCCGTGCGGTAAGAAAAAAATCGGGTAGCTCCTAAGCGGTGCAGGGAGGGCGGGGGCAGTCCCGCCCATCCCGCACAGATTGTGTGCATCAGGCCTGCCCGTAAGCCAGGCGGTATGTGCCGAAGGGGGCGAACAGGCCCTGTCCATCAGCGGTCCTGCAGGCAGGCAATACCGGGCAGCTCAAGGCCTTCGAGGAACTCAAGGGATGCGCCGCCGCCGGTGGAAATGTGGGTCATGCGGCTTGCAAAGCCGAGCTTTTCGACTGCTGCCGCACTGTCGCCGCCGCCGATAATGGAAACTGCATTAGAGGCAGCGATTGCCTTTGCAATCGCCTTGGTGCCTACTGCAAACGCATCAAACTCAAATACGCCCATCGGGCCATTCCAAACGACCGTACCGGCATCCTTGAGCGCCTCGGAGAACAGCTCAATGGTCTTTGCGCCGATGTCAAGGCCCATCATATCGTCGGGGATCTCGCCTGCTTCAACGGTCTTAGGTTCTGCGTCAGCTGCGAAATGGTCTGCGCAGACGGTATCGATCGGGAGCATCAGCTGTACGCCCTTCTGCTCAGCCTTTTCAAGCAGGCCCTTTGCCAGCTCGAGCTTGTCGTCTTCGCAGAGGGAGGTGCCAATTTTCTTGCCCATTGCCTTCATGAAGGTGTAGCTCATGCCGCCGCCAATGATGATGGTGTCGCACTTGTCGAGCAGGTTGGTGATAACGCCGATCTTGTCGGAGACCTTAGCGCCGCCCAGGATAGCAACGAACGGACGTGCCGGATCGGCAAGCGCCTTGCCCATGATGGAAATTTCTTTATTGATGAGGAAGCCGCAGGCTGCGGGCAGATAATCGGCAATGCCAGCGGTGGTGGCATGTGCGCGGTGCGCGGTGCCGAATGCATCATTTACGTAAACTTCTGCCATGGAAGCGAGCTCTTTGGCAAAAGCGGGATCATTCTTTTCTTCTTCCTTGTGGAAGCGGACATTTTCAAGCAGCATGACTTCGCCCGGCTTGAGTGCAGCAGCGAGTGCCTTTGCGGATTCGCCAACGACGTCATCCGCCAGCTTGACATCCTGCCCGAGCAGCTCTGACAGGCGTTCTGCGACCGGCTTGAGGGAATACTTCGGGTTTACCTGGCCCTTCGGGCGGCCCAGATGCGAGCAGAGGATGACAGCGGCTTTTTTCTCCAGCAGATACTTGATCGTCTGGAGGGAGGCGACAATGCGCTTGTCGTCGGTGATGCGGCCGGTGTCGTCCTGCGGGACATTGAAGTCACAGCGGACGATTACCTTTTTGCCAGCTACGTCGATGTCTTCCACGCTCTTTTTGTTGTACTGCATATTCATTCTCCTTTATAAATAATTGAAAATAAGGAATCATAAAATGGATATTTCCCCGTGGGCTGGCGGCTGGGCAGGGACGGCCGGACCGTCCACCCTTCCAGAATACCACCCCGGAATAGAATTATACTTGGTTTTTATGCATCTTTCAAGAGACAAACGGAAATTTTTTGTGAAAAGTGGGGTATCCAACCTCTTTTCGGAGGATGTGCTGTGCGCAGCCGGGATGAGGCAGAAAATTTTGTGCGAATTTTTTGTAATTTTCAGCCGCGCGGCTTGCCGTAGTACATTACGGCTAAGGCTTCTGGGCCGGTGTTTGTGATGACGGAAACGCCGATTGGCCAGCGGGTAACCTGGCGGAAGCCGAGGGCGAGAAGCTGTTTTTCTAGCTCGGCAATTTTGGCTTCGGGGACGGCGCCGTAAAGGAGTCCGGCTTCCTGCTTGTCGATCCCGATGGCGTGTTCGCGCACGAATTCGACCATTTTGGGAATCAGGTTTTTGTCACCGCGGGCTTTGCCGCACACGTCCACGCTGCCAGCGCAGACGTGGCTAATGGGCTTAAGGCCGAGGGCTTCGCCTACGAACGCCGCGCCGCCGGAGATACGTCCGGATTTTTTGAGGTGCTTCAGGGTATACACGCCTAATACGGCTTCTGAGCGTGCGGTGCGGGAGCGGACTACGCTGAGGATTGCGTTGAAAGAATCGCCTTGTTCGCGCATTTCGGCGGCTTTCAGCAGCACACGGCCATAAATCATGGTATAGGTTTCGGAATCGACCAGTTCGATATGCATAGCTTTGCCGTATTCTTCGCAGAACAGGTCGCGGGCGATGCAGCAGGACTGGAAACCGCCGGAGCCTTTGGCGTTCATCAAGATACCGAGGACGTGGGTACAGCCTGCGTCGTGAGCGTGCCGGTAGCATTCAAGCACTTGGGCGGGGGTGATCTGGCTGGTTTGAGGGATATCGCTGGCGGACTGGAGGAGTTTCCAGTATTGCTGGGGGGTGGTATCGTAGTATTCGCGGAAGGTGCGCCCTTCGTGGGTGATTTGGATTGGGATGATTTCGATATTGTATTGTTTCACAAGCGGTTCCGGGATATCACAGGCGGAATCGCTGAAAATATGAATTTTTTCCATTCTTTAAGAGAACCTTTCAAGCGTTATCGGGCGGGGCCCATATCTCCGGGGAAGCGACCGGCTTCCTGCAAACCGGAGAAGCCGGTTTGGCGCAGGGCTTCAAACACGGTGACGGCGACGGAATTGGAGAGGTTGAGACTGCGGGCGCCATCGCGCATGGGGATGCGCAGGCAGCGTTCGGGGTGAGCAGCAAGCAGGGACTCAGGGAGCCCTTTGGTTTCTTTACCGAACAGCAGGTAATCCCCATCCCCAAAAGAGGCGTCAGTATAAGCCCTTGGAGCTTTTGTAGAGAGGTAATGATACCGTCCGGGGTTGCGGGCGAAGAAAGCATCAAGGCAGGGATAAAGGGAAACTTCCAGCAGATGCCAATAGTCAAGGCCCGCGCGTTTCAGCTGCCGGTCGTCGATGGAGAACCCCAGCGGCTCGATCAGGTGGAGGTGACAGCCGGTGGCGGCGCAGGTGCGGGCGACATTACCGGTATTCTGCGGTATTTCCGGCTCCACCAAAACAATATGGAACATTTTCCGTCCTCGTTTCGTTCGCCTCCGCAGCGTGCGCCAGAGGGCTCTGCCCTCTGGACACCCGGTCCTGCGCGGACAGCGCCAGAGGGCTCTGCCCTCTGGACTCCCACGCCCCTTCGGGGCTCCTTCGCTGCGGCGGGACGGGGGCTTGGGTGCGCTGCCTACTGTGGCTGCTCCGCTGGTCTGCCCGCCAGAACGACAGCGGGCAGACCGGACAGCTGCGGCAGGTTATTTTTTATGGTTATGAAGCGACACAAACGTTATCGCTTCATAATGATTCTACCAATATCATTCTATGCGATTTCTGGCGTATTTTCAAGCTATTTTTTGCTTTTTAAGGGAAGTTTTTTAGATATTTTATGGTTTGCGTCCACTGCTTTCCTTTTCCTTGAAAAAATTGCTGAAATTTTATGCCTTTCGGGCAGCTTTATGTGTGCGGTTTTGCTATATATGCTGCCTCATTTGTAATGGCGTTTTTCTACCGCGTGGGCAGGCCAAGGCTGAGTTTATATGGAATGAGGATTTATCTTACGGAATGGTATATATTTTCATTTCGGCTCGGCAATATTTTTTCTCGTTTTAATAAGGATATTCTTTCAGGAGGTGTGCTTGGGCCTTTTCCAGGAGTTCCCGGTCAAGCGCTGTATTTACGCGTGCGTGCGCTTCGGCGTAGGGCAGAAGCCAAAGGTTTGCTACTTCCTCTTCTTGCCTGCGCAGCTCGTTTTCGGCTGGGTCAAAGGCGGCGAGGAAATAGGTTACTGTTTTTTTCCGATTGAGGCGTGTAATGACCTCCGCATCGACTCGGAATCCTGTCATATATGAGAATTTAGTGACATTGACTTCCTCCCGTAATTCGCGTGCAGCTGCGTCCAGGATGCTTTCGCCTTCTTCCATATGCCCCTTGGGAAAGCCGATGTGTCCGCTGGTGCCTTCGATGATTAGATAGTGTATGTCCGTTCCGGCTTTTGTGAAAAGAAGTGCGCCGCAGCTGTGTTCGTATTGGCACGCCCATTTGGTGCCGGCTTCCCGCAGGCCTGCGGCTGCTGTGATTTCTGGTTTGATCAGTCGGCCATTCCCACAGGCCAGCACTGTCGTGCCGTCTGTACGCCGCCCGTATGCAGCAACGGGCAAAAGCCCTTTGCCTACGGACCAGCAGGGGAATTTTTGACCATCTAATTCTGCGGTGCCTGCATACCAGCCGCCGCCGAACGGTTCCGCTGCGGTTACCTGTGCTTTTTGCAGCAGCAGGCCTTCCAATTCCGGGATTACCAGATGCTTTCCCATTTGTTTGTCCGCCTTTCCATCGTTTTTGTAACGTTTTTTCTGCATTTATTTTACTCCGGCAGAAGTTTGCCTGCAAGCTGTTTTTTTCCGCGAAAGCAGCTCCGAAACCGGTCGATGAACTGAAAAATGGCAGTATCCTTCCATGAAACATCGTTTTGCACGAAAACACCTGCTTCGATTTCGTGTAAAACGCTGAAAAAAACCGCTGGATTTGGGTTGACATTGTGAAGTTTAACTCATATACTATTAGTAACGAATGCCGGATTTTTCCGGTGGAAAATCAATCGGCCAGTTATGCAGCAAACTGTATGGCAGGGCCTGATGCGAATGACGATATCGGGAGAGACCGCTTTCGCGGCGCCGAAGGGGAAAACCGCAGTGAAAACTCTCAGGCAAAAGGACCGGTATCTGACGTACCTCTGGAGAGCCGCCAGCCACGGACTTACGGCGCCAACGAAGCAACCGCCTCCGGCGGGAATCTTTCAGGCCAGACGACAGAGACGCGGTGGGCGTGCTATGCCCTGTGCGTCTCTTATTTTTTGCCATCGTGCCGGAGCCTTGTGCTTCCGGCACGCACAAAAAGGAGGGGTCTACATGGAACGGAAAACTTCGCTTTACGAAACGCATTGCGCACTTGGCGGGCGCATGGTGCCCTTTGCGGGCTGGCTGCTGCCGGTGCAGTACAGCACCGGTGTGATTGCCGAGCATATGGCAGTACGGCAGAAAGCCGGGCTGTTCGACGTATCGCATATGGGGGAATTCCTTTTGAAGGGGGCGGATGCCCTCGCAAACCTGAATCATCTGCTGACAAATGATTTTACCAACATGTATATCGGGCAGGTGCGTTATACGGCGATGTGCACCGAATCCGGCGGGGTGATAGATGATCTTGTCGTGTGCAGGCTGGGCGAAACGGCTTATATGGCGGTTGTCAATGCTGCAAACCGTGAAAAGGATGCCGCTCATATGCGTGCAAATTTGTCAGGGGATTGTACTTTTGAAGACCTGTCGGATGACCTTGCCCTGCTTGCATTGCAAGGCCCGTCTGCCCCTGCGATCCTGCAAAAGCTGGCCCCTGCGGAGGACATTCCAAAGAAATATTATTCGTTATCTATGCGCGTACCGGTTTCCGGTATTGATACGGTCATATCGCGTACCGGCTATACTGGTGAGCTGGGATATGAGCTGTTCTGTGCGGCGGCGGATGCGCCTGCCCTGTGGGATGCATTGCTGGAGGCGGGAAGCGAAGCCGGATTGATTCCCTGCGGACTTGGCGCACGGGATACACTGCGGCTTGAGGCAGCTATGCCACTTTACGGGCATGAAATGGATGAAACCGTTTCTCCGCTGGAAGCTGGGCTGGGGTTTGCCGTCAAACTTGAAAAACCAGACTTTATCGGAAAAACCGCCCTGCTTGCGGACAACCCGCCAAAGCGTACCCGTATCGGCCTTGCCGTGACCGGTCGGGGCATCGTCCGGGAGCAGTGCCCGGTCTATCAGGATGGCGTGCAGCTGGGGCAGACGACCTCCGGGACACACGCTCCACTGCTGGGACGGGGGATTGCAATGGCGCTGGCGCCTGCCGGAAGCTGCTGCGTAGGCGACCAGTTGGAAGCTGAGGTGCGCGGCCGCAGGATTGGAGTAGAGGTTGTGCCGCTGCCCTTTTATAAACGGGCCTGACGAAAGGAGTTTTTGAATAATGAATACACCGAATGATCTGAAATATGCAAAGAGCCACGAGTGGGTACGTTTTCTGGACGATACGACAGCGTTGATTGGTATTACGGATTTTGCACAGAATGCGCTTGGCGATTTGGTTTTCATTAACCTGCCGGAGGTTGGGGATCAAGTGGTTTCGGGTGAGGTTTTCACCGATGTGGAGTCGGTAAAGGCGGTTTCTGATATTTATTCCCCGGTCACGGGTGAAATTGCCGAAATCAATGAAGAACTGCTCGACCAGCCTGCGCTGATTAACGAGGACCCTTATGCCGCGTGGATGGTACGGGTTACCAATATTACGGATACAGAGGAGCTTTTGGATGCATCCGCTTATGAGGCGGCCTGTGCCGAAGAGGAGGGGTGAGCGTGGGAAGTTATCTTCCAAACAGTCCCGATGAACGCCGGAAAATGCTTGAAACGCTTGGTATATCTTCAGAAGACGCGCTTTTTGCACATATTCCGGCAGCTGTAAAGGTGGATGCCTTGAATCTTCCGAAAGGATTGTCCGAGCTGGCAGTCCGGCGGCATATGGAAGCCCTTGCCGGGAAAAACCAGGTATTCCGCAGCATTTTCCGGGGAGCGGGCGCATACTGGCACTATATCCCGGCCATTGTAAAAAGCGTTGCTGCCAAGGAAGAATTTTTAACCGCATACACGCCCTATCAGGCAGAAATCAGCCAAGGCATTTTACAGTCTATTTTTGAGTATCAGACGATGATCTGTGAGCTGACCGGCATGGACGTATCCAATGCCTCCGTTTATGACGGTGCATCCGCCGCCGCAGAGGCCACAGCTATGTGCCGTGAACGGAAACGGCAGAAAATCCTGATTTCCGGCGCAGTTGACCCGCAGACAGCGGAAACGGTACATACCTATTCTTTCGGTTCGGGTGCGCCGGTTGAAACTGTTCCCCTGAGGGATGGACGCACCGACCCGGATGCATTATGTGCGGCATTAACGCCAGAGGTTTCCTGCGTACTGCTCCAGCAGCCGAACTTTTTCGGTTTGCTTGAGGATGTGCCAGCGCTTGCACAGGCTGTTCATGCGGCGGGGGCGAAGCTGATTGTCAGTGTCAATCCGATTTCACTCGGCCTGTTGGCCACCCCTGCCGAACAGGGAGCCGACATTGCCGTCGGCGATGGCCAGCCGCTGGGGCTTCCGCTTGCGTTTGGTGGGCCGTATCTTGGTTTTATTGCCTGCACGAAAGCGCTGATGCGCAGGATGCCCGGCCGTATCGTCGGCGAAACCACCGATGCAGACGGAAAACGTGCCTTTGTTCTCACTTTACAGGCGCGTGAGCAGCATATCCGGCGTGAAAAAGCGTCTTCCAATCTTTGTTCTAATCAAGCACTCTGCGCATTGACGGCGGCTGCCTATCTTGCAGCTATGGGCCCCGGCGGGCTGCATGAAATCGCCGGACAGTGTGCTGCAAAGGCACAATATGCCGCAGCGCGGCTGTGTGAAATAGACGGTGTTTCGCTGGCATATCAGCCGCCGTTCTTCCATGAGTTTGTGACACGCCTGCCAGCTACGCCGAATGCGGTGCTTGCAGCGCTTGAGGATGAAAATATTCTGGGAGGGCTGCCGGTTGAGGGCGGTATTCTCTGGTGCGTTACCGAAATGTGTACGAAAGAACAGATTGATGAAATGGTACGGATCGTGCGGGAGGTGTGTGTGGTATGAAGCTGATTTTTGAACGGAGCCGTCCCGGGGCCCGCTGTGAGCTGCTGCCCCCCTGCGACGTTCCGGCGGCGGAATGGACCATTCCGCTGCGGGCTACTCCGCCCCGCCTGCCTGAGCTTTCCGAAATTGACCTGAGCCGCCATTATACCGCACTCGCCAAAGAGGCGCATGGCGTGAACGATGGATTTTATCCGCTCGGTTCATGCACGATGAAATATAACCCGCGTATCAATGAAGAAATGGCGGCACTTCCGGGCTTTACCGGATTGCATCCGCTTCAGCCGATTGAAACGGTACAGGGCGCGCTTGAGGTACTCAGCACGGCAGAGGAGCTGTTTTGTGAAATCACCGGCATGGACGCTATGAGCTTCCAGCCAGCCGCAGGTGCGCACGGCGAATTTACCGGGCTGCTTTTAATGAAAGCCTATCATGACTCCCGGCAGGATACTGCTCGCACAAAGATTCTGGTGCCTGACGCGGCGCACGGTACAAACCCGGCATCCGCTGCAATGGCAGGTTATACGGTCGTGTCGATTCCGTCCAACGAAAAGGGCTGTGTGAATCTGGACGCCCTGCGTGCAGCAGTTGGGCCGGATACCGCCGGACTGATGCTGACTAACCCGAATACGGTAGGTCTGTTTGATGAAAACATCCTTGAAATCACCCAAATCATTCACGATGCAGGCGGCCTTTGCTACTATGACGGAGCGAATTTGAATGCCGTTATGGGTATTGTGCGTCCCGGTGATATGGGCTTTGATGTAGTACATTTGAACCTACATAAGACCTTTTCAACCCCGCACGGCTGCGGCGGACCCGGTGCGGGTCCGGTTGGATGCAGGGAGTTCCTTGCACCATTCCTGCCAGTCGATCAGGCGGTCCGGCAGGGGGACGGCTTTACGCTGGAACAGAGTATGGCTTCGATTGGCCGCGTAAAAGCATTTTACGGTAATTTCCTGGTCGTTGTCCGTGCCTTGACTTATCTTTTGACGTTGGGCCGGGAGGGGATTCCAGAGGCTGCAAAAAATGCGGTCTTGAATGCAAATTATCTGATGCATTTGCTGAAAGACCGTTATCAAATGGCATTTACAGAGGGTGTCATGCATGAATTTGTCATTACATTGGAGGAAGAAAAGAAACAATCGGGTATTTCTGCAATGGATGTTGCAAAAGCCATGCTTGATTATGGAATTCATCCGCCTACAATGTATTTTCCGCTCATTGTACATGAAGCCTTAATGGTCGAACCAACGGAAACGGAAAGCCGTGAAACATTAGAAGAAGCAGCGCAAATTCTTCATGAGATTATAGACCGCGCTCATAATGAACCGGAAGCACTCCACCAGTCTCCAAAACGTACCTGTATCGGACGGCCCGATGAAGTGGCAGCTGCACGACAGCCCCGACTGCGTTATTTATTCCCTCTAAATTAAACTTTCACACCCAAAAGCTGGACGTATGGAATCGACCTGCCCGCCGTCCTTTTGGCGGGCAGGTCAGCACCGTAAAAGAAGGGACGCTGCACCAGAATCTTTCGTCCCGCCCGCAGGCGAAATAAAGCTTTTACGCAATTTTTTCTCGAAAAAATTGCGGGAGTCCAGAGGGCGGAGCCCTTTGGTGCTCGCCGCAAAGGCGCAGGAGTCCAGAGGGCAGCGCCCTTTGGT
>CAJUSB010000028.1:19776-31562 GCA_910589115.1 uncultured Clostridia bacterium
GCAAAGGCGCAGGAGTCCAGAGGGCAGCGCCCTTTGGTGCCCGCCGCAAAGGCGCGGGAGTCCAGAGGGCAGCGCCCTTTGGTGCCCGCCGCAAAGGCGCGGGAGTCCAGAGGGCAGCGCCCTTTGGTGCCCGCCGCAAAGGCGCGTATCCCTTGCCGCGCCCCCAAAATTAAAGTAAAGGAAGAAAGCCCCATGGATTTGAGCATTTTTGAGGTCGTTGGGCCAATCATGATTGGCCCGTCGAGTTCTCACACCGCCGGTGCCGCCGCACTTTCCCGCATCGGACGTGAGATTATTGGTGAGCCATTCAGCCACGTTTCCTTTGGCCTGCACGGTTCCTTTGCCGATACCGGCGCAGGCCACGGCACAGACCGCGCCCTCGTCGCCGGTGCCCTCGGTATGCGCCCCGATGACGAACGCCTGAGAGATTCTTTCCGCCTCGCAAAGGAAACCGGTATGACCTACGACTTCCATCGCGTCGAGCTGGATAACGTCCACGAAAATACCGTGCAAATGGTCTTTACACTGCTTTCAGGCCGGAAACGCGAGATTATTGGTTCCTCAATCGGTGGCGCACGCATCGTCATTACCCGCATCGATGGCTATGAAACTGCGCTGACCGCACAGACCAACACGATTATGGTCGAGCACCACGATGTGCCCGGCGTCGTCAGCGGTATTACCCGCGCCCTCGCTTTCAACGGTATCAATATCGCAAATATGCAGCTCGCACGCAAATCACGCGGGGATATGGCCTTTACCATTATCGAAGTGGATCAAAATATTGATGATATGATACTTCACGACATTGATTGGGTCAACGGCGTCAAGCGCGTGCAGGTCATTGGCACAGTAGAAAGTCTTGCGGATGTAATGGAGGGATTGTACGATGTATAAGGATTTTGCAAGCCTCCTTTCCGAGGCAGCAGAGGCAAAGGTGCCGCTTTGGCGCATTATCGCAGCAGAAGAAATGCGCCTGTCCGAAATCGGGGAACATGAACTGCTGATGCGTTTGGATAACCGCCTTTCCGTCATGGAACAGTCGGCCAACCGCGCGCTGGAAGCCCCTCTTGAAACGGTCGGCGGCCTTATCTCCGGTGTCGCAAGCCGTCACGCAAGATACGCCGAGGGCCGCAGCGGTTTGGCTGGACGCCTTGCAAACCGTGTTATGGCGTTTGCCCTTTCGTCTTCGGAGGTGAATGCCGCAATGGGCTGTATCTGTGCAGCCCCGACTGCCGGTGCGTGCGGTATCCTGCCCGCCGTCCTTTTCGGCCTGCGGGAAGAGTACGACCTGTCACGCGGTGAACTCCAGCTCGCACTGCTGACCGCGTCAGGCGTGGGTGCAGTCATTACCAAAAATGCAACCGTTTCCGGTGCCGAAGGCGGCTGTCAGGCCGAGTGCGGCGTTGCTGCTGCAATGGCGGCTTCCGCTGCCGTTTTCCTTGTCAACGGTACAAATGAAGCAAGTATCCATGCGGCAGCGTTTGCGCTGATGAATTCCATGGGCTTGGTTTGCGACCCGATCGCCGGGCTTGTGCAGGTGCCCTGCGCCCAGCGTAATGCATCCCAGGCAGTTAATGCGCTGGTTTCTGCTGACCTTGCACTGGCCGGTATGCGCTCCATTATCCCGCCGGATGAGGTCGTTGATGCAATGCTTCGTGTCGGCCATATGCTGCCTGATGCACTCAAGGAAACCGCTCAAGGTGGCATTGCCGCAACTCCGACCGGCAAACGCATTGCCAAGGAGCTTTTCCCGGAGGATAACAAATGACGCTCCCCGTTCCGCTGTGGCTGCACACCGCATGTACCGATCCCTACCGCAATCTCGCCCGTGAGGAGCTGCTGCTGGAGGCAGTGCAGCCCGGGGAATTGATCCTGTATCTGTGGCGGAACTGCCACACGGTCGTAATTGGGCGCAATCAGGATTCCCAGAGGGAGTGCGACATTGCGGCGCTTGAGGCCTGCGGAGGACGGCTTGCGCGGCGGCTTTCCGGCGGCGGGGCCGTTTATCATGATCTCGGCAACCTGAATTTTACCTTTCTTGCCACGCAGGAGTGTTACGACGTTTCGCGGCAGCTTTCGGTTATTACCGAGGCCTGCCGCCTGCTGGGGATCCAAACCGAGGTTTCCGGGCGCAATGACCTGACGGCTGGCGGACGGAAATTTTCCGGTAATGCGTTTTATGCGTCCGGCGGGCGCTGCTACCATCACGGCACGCTGCTGCTGCATACCGACATCTCAAAAATGGGCCGCTTTCTGCATGTATCGCGGGATAAACTTGCGCGTAAAGGTGTGCCTTCGGTTCATGCACGGGTGACCAATTTGTGTGCGTTTTGTCCGGGGCTGACGGTCGGACAAATGTCTGATATGCTGATAGAAGCGCTCGGAACAGTATACGGAGCAGCAGCGCAGCCTTTCCCCGAAGGGCGGCTGGATGAGGACGCTGTTAAAGGGCGGGCCTCCTTTTACGCTTCTGACAGTTGGAGGTTTGGACGGAAACGGCCCACAGGGCTGCATTTTTCCACCCGGTTCGAGTGGGGAGATTTTCAGTTATACGCCCGTCTGTGTGAAGGGTGTCTGCGTGATGTACATATTTTTTCTGATGCAATGGACAGTGATTATATCAGCCGTTTGCCGCAAGCACTTGAAAATATACCGTTTTCTGCTTCTGAAATGGCCAGGGCTATACGCAGAGCCGGACAGGGCGGCAATGAGGAAATATCATTATCGATAGCCGGATGGCTGATGGAGGAATTGTGTGCGGAGACGGCAGGAGCAATACCAAAGCGCTAATTTTAGTGCAGAAATATTTTTATCATCCTGTCTGTGAAAAAGTAAGCCGCAGCTGCCCACCCCGCCCGCCGACCTTTTGGCGGGCGGGGCAGTACATACATACAGCAATAACTGCACCCGTCCCCGCCGCAGCGGTGGAAAAGCTTTTACTCAATTTTTTCTCGAAAAAATTGCGGGTGCAGGGCGGCGCCCTGCCGCTGCCCGCGTAGGGCACCTATGGAAAACTTGAGCATTCACGAATATGGGGGGAGGAGCAGCATGGATTTTGATCTCATTATTATAGGGGCTGGGCCGGGCGGCTATGTTGCAGCCGAACGTTCGGCGGAACTCGGATTAAAGACTGCCGTTGTTGAGAAGGGGCAGCTGGGCGGAACCTGTCTGAATCGGGGCTGTATGCCTACAAAGGCGCTGCTGCACGCTGCGAAGCAGCTTTCGCATATGCGCAGCGCGGGAGCGCTTGGGTTGATTGCAGATGGCGTAGATTACGATTTTAATGCCGTACAGCGCTGCAAAAATGTGGCAGTCGATCAGCTGCGGGAAGGTATTGCGCAGGGTTTTAAGCTGAAAAAGGTTACGCACCTTGTTGGGACGGCGCAAATTACAGCGCCAAACACGGTTTCTGTTGACGGCGAAGCCATTACCGCCGCAAATATCCTGATTGCGACCGGTTCGGCGCCAGTACGCCCGCCGATTCCCGGACTGGATCTGCCAGGCGTTGTAACCAGTGACGAGCTGCTGTCGCCGGAGGGGCGTGACTTCCGTCAGCTGGTGATTATTGGCGGCGGTGTCATCGGCATGGAGTTTGCGGCAATTTACCGTGCGCTTGGCCGCGCCGTGACTGTGATTGAAGCAGCGCCCCGGCTGCTGCCTGCAATGGATCGTGAGATTTCGCAGTCACTTGCCATGCTGCTGAAAAAGCAGGGAATTGAAATTGCATTAAACGCAAGGGTCGAGCGGATTGTGGATGCAGAGGACGGCCTTGCGGTGATTTACACGGACAAAAAGGGGGAAGAATGCTGCGCCGAAGCAGATGGTGTGCTGGCAGCAGTCGGCCGCCGGGCATATTTTGACGGGCTGTTTGCCGATGGCCTTTGCCCGGAGACAGCGCATGGCGCACTGGTTTGCAGCCAGCATTTTGAAACATCGATCAAGGGGATCTTTGCAGTTGGCGATGTGATTGCAGGTTCGGTCCAGCTTGCACACGCGGCCAGCGCACAGGGGATATCGGTTGTGCACCGGCTGGCCGGGAGGCCGATTACGACCAACTTGAACTATGTACCCAGCTGTGTTTATGTTGATCCCGAGATTGCCTCTGTTGGGATGACCGAAGCGCAGGCAAAGGCGGCGGGCATTCCGGTGCTGGTGGGCAAAACCCCAACCCTTGCCAACGGAAAATCGTTAATTGAGCACTGTGAACGCGGTTTTATCAAGCTGGTATTCCGCGCGGAGGACGAAGTGCTGATCGGCGCACAGCTGATGTGTGCCCGCGCAACGGATTTAATTGCCGCGCCCGCACTTGCGATCGTGAACGGGTTAACGCGGCGGCAATTTTTACAAGTAATACTGCCGCATCCCACCTTCAGCGAAAGCCTCACAAAAGCGGCCGAAGAAGTGCGGGCAAAATAGGAAATGCCCGCTCCCCTCGCCGGGGAGGCCGCCTACGCGGCGCGCGCCAGAGGGCTTTGCCCTCTGGACACCCACGCCCCTCCGGGGCTCCTCCGCTGCGGCGGCGGGGCGGGGCTCCCGGCTCCCCCCGCTGCGCTGCTGACCGGCCCGCCAGAACGACAGCGGGCCGGTCGGGTTCCTGCGGTATTTTATCTATACATATCTGCCGCTGGTATTTTGTGAAATACCGGTGGTTTTTTTATGAGAAGTATGTTATACTTTAGGAGGAAATGGGGCAGCGGCATGGAAAAGTACGCCCTTTTTATCCGGCAGGGGAGGGGTACTTGGCTGCGGCTTCAACAGCATATTTTTCGGCAAAAAATGATTTAATTCAAATTTTGACACAAAAGGAAGGCGGACAAAAAGATGTTGAATTTCGATGCAGGCAAGTTGGCAAGAGGCGCAATGAAGGAGCTGCAAAAGGCAGAAAAGCTCGGTGGCAGCGTTGGAGAAGTTGCAAAGAATGTTGCGCAGGGTGTGAAAACAGTAGAAGCATTGTCTGATTTATCGGAAAAGATTCCGGAGCCAGCGGTTGAAATGCTGCGCAAGCTGATCGCAGAGGCAATGAAGCTGGCAGGCGCATCCCAGGGCAGGAATGAGGCTCTTAATGACTGCATAAAGAAAGCGCAGGTACTTTTGGACGGCGGCGATTTTTCCATGGAATCGGTTACCAAACTGACTGCCGAACTGCGCTCCTTCATGAAGGACGCACCGGAAGAGACCAACGGCGGACAGGAAACGGTTTCTCGGGCTGCGGTTAAGGAAAGCACTGCGGCGGCGCAATCGGCACCGGCACCGGCGCGTGCACAGGCTGCTGAAGTGCAGTTTTCCGATGTGGAATCGGGCGCGTATTATTATGATGCTGTGCAGTGGGCGGTGCAGGAAGGGATTGCTTCCGGGACTTCGGATACCACATTCAGCCCTGACCAAAACTGCACCCGTGCGCAAACGATTTCTTTCCTGTGGCGTGCGGCAGGGTCTCCCGCGCCCAAGGGTCAGAATAACCCCTTTACGGATGTGGCAGAAGGTGTATATTATTACAATGCTGTGCTGTGGGCTGCGGAGAATGGGATTGTTTCCGGAACCGCTTTCCAGCCAGATACGGCAGTGACCAGAGCACAGTTGTCTACGTTCCTCTACCGGAATGCCGGTTCGCCTGCGGTGAAGGGCGGCAGTGCCTTTGATGATGTTCCGAGTGATGCTTATTTTAGCCAGGCTGTTGCATGGGTTGCCGAGCAGGGGATTACCTCAGGGACAGGGGAACGCACCTTTAGCCCGGATACTGTTTGCACAAGAGGACAGATTGTCACGTTTTTGTACCGCGCTAAGAAATAAAGGATTTATAAAATTTATCATAATGAAACAAGCGGAGGCTGCGATTTGGCAGCCTCCGTCTGTGTATATGGTATTGGTTTCTGATGCAGGGAAGTGATTCAGTGACCCTTTTTGCCCCAAGATTTGGGGATTCAGGGAAAGGGAGGCGCTAAGAACTGTGGTATGCACGTTGTTAGGCTTTCCAAAGTCCATGCAGGTTGCAGTATGCGTACACGGCCTCGACCTCATCACCCTCGCAAAGTGCAAAACAGACCGTCGGCTGATCGCCCGGATGCAGCAGCTTGCGCTGGTTGCCCTGTTTGGTTTGCAGGGAGACCCACTCGATAAAATGTTCGGGCAGCATGGGATGGTCAACCGAGCCGATCCGTACCGTTACGATATTTCCCTCGACCTGATATACCGGGATATGTTTTTCAGCAGCAGCGTCTGTCGTGCCGGGGATGATTTCAGTCATTTTCTGGCCGCAGCACATTACCGGTACACCCGCATCCTTCACCTTGGCAATGATATTGCCGCAATGCTCGCAAATGTAAAATTTCTGTTCCATTTTGATGTTCCTCCTGATAATCTGTCAAATTGCGTTCCTGTCATTGCTGCCGCGCCGGTGTTCGGCCTGCGGCAATTACAGCATATCCGATTTGGAAGAATAAGTCAAGCCTTTTTGACGCAGATAACCGCCAGAGTGCAGGCCGTTTTATTCATGAATGCGCTTGTTTGGGGGTTTGTTTCGGTTTGTCAGGTGCTTTTTCTCTGTGTTATCACCCGGTTTTATGCAAAATCATCCTGTGAAAAAATATTCCCTTCCATATCAAGGATATTTTCTATTCGGATTTTCCTGCCGTCGGTGAATGTAATCGTTCCCTCATATTGATCGGCTTTCCTGACCGTCCCGGTGATTACCTCAAAGGAACCGCCGGATTTTTTGCCGTCGGGGCGGAAGCAGGAAAAGGTTATTTCGGGTTTCTCCTTCAAATGCGCTTGGAGCTGGGCCATTTTCATATTTAGAATATCAAGCTGTTCTTCCTCCAGTTCCGGGCGTGACTCTGTAAAACGTGCCGTTTCGTTGATTACCGCACCATACCCGGTCAGCGCTGCAAATGGCGCAAACTGTGCGGCCCGGTCCCGCAGCGGCATAGGGGGATGGCTGGAAGAAACGTGGTGCGGTAAATCAATGATATCATCATAACGATGCGGGTCGTCGTGCTTGTTCATCTCAAAGCCCTCCCTATGCCTTATGGCCGCCGATTTGTTTATTTCTTTCTAATGTGGTAGCGCCTTTTTGGAGGCTCATGCCTTTAACGATTGCACTTTTTCCGAAGCGCTTCTGAATTTCAATCATTGCTTTTTGACGTTTCCGTTCGCGTTCCAGCAGTTTATTTTCCTGCTCGGCCTCCTTCTGTACCGCTGCGTAATCAGTAAAGAGGTCAAGCTGTTCATACAATGGGGTCACGCACCTGATTTCTGCTTCCGGTATCAGGTTGTTTGCGGAAAGATGGATTCTTCTTATGAGCAGGTTTCGGTTGATAATTTGATCGAACAGTGTCATTACAGCGTCTACGATTATTTTGGTTGAGGCAGTTTGCTGCTTGAGATTTGTTGTGCCGTGTGCATGTTTAGGGATTTTTCGGCCGTAATAGTCGGTTGTGACAGCGCCGCGATATAGCTTTCGGATGGCTGGATCTTTCAGGTTTTCAATATCATAGCCGATGGTCAGGATCAGCTGATTGGTTACAAGTCCCTTTTCTACGAGGTCAAGTACCAGCAGTTCGGCCATTTCCCGGACAACCAGCCTTGCATCATCTGAAGGGTATGGGTGCTGAAGCACCTGCCCCGAACAAATACTTTTGGTCTCTGGTTTGTAGGCTTTCACATCTGCAATCGTGGCTGGTTCCCAGCCCCATGCATGGTCGATCAGCAATTCAGCATTGATGCCGAAAAGTTTATACAGCAATCCCTCATTGTAATATTCCGAGCCTTTTCCGAGTGAACAGCGTGCAATATCCCCCATGGTATACAACCCGTTGGCTTCCAGCTTTTTCGCATAGCCTCGTCCGATGCGCCAGAAATCAGTGAGTGGCCGGTGGGTCCAGAGAAGCCTGCGGTAAGTGGTTTCGTCAAGCTCGGCAATCCGCACGCCGTTTTCGTCAGGCGGGATATGCTTTGCCACAATATCCATAGCAATTTTGCAGAGATAGAGATTGGTGCCGATCCCGGCTGTTGCTGTGATGCCGGTGGTGTGCAGGACGTCCTGGATGATTCGCATGGTCAGCTCCCGCGGTGTGCAGCGGTAGGTATGCAGATACCCGGTCACATCCATAAAGACCTCGTCAATCGAATAAACATGGATATCCTCGGGCGCAATGTATTTCAAATAAATTTCATAGATTTTTGCACTGTGCGCAATATAATAGGCCATTCGGGGCGGTGCGGCGATATAAGCCAGCTTGAGCGCCGGATTTTCCCGAAGTTCAGCGTCAAGGAAAGATTCCCCCGTGAACTGCCTGTCCGGGGCGTGCAGCAGGCGTTCGGTGTTTACCTCTTTTACCCGCTGCACAACCTCGAATAGCCTTGCGCGGCCGGATATGCCATAGGCTTTCAGCGATGGGGAAACGGCTAAACAGATGGTCTTTTCTGTACGGCTTTCATCTGCAACCACCAGATTTGTTGTCATTGGGTCAAGGCCGCGTTCAACGCATTCAACAGATGCATAAAACGATTTTAAGTCGATTGCGATATAGGTTCGGTTCCGTTCCATTGAATTGTTCACCCCGCTTCCGATATGATTAGGCCTGACAGCAGGCAGTGTGTCGATCGAATAGGTCTATTATACCACAGGATTTGCGGCTTGAAAACGGGAATTATCGTTTCCAATACGGAAAATCTGCCAAAAGGACAGGGAAAAGTATTTCGTGTGCGAACCCGGGGGATTATCCACTGGATTCTGAATATAGCTGTTTCTGAAACCTTATTTTTGCGAAAACAGCGGACCGTTTATTACGATCCGCTGTTTTCTGTGCTTGTTGTTTATGGAAGCTGTACAGCTGAGACGGCTTGAAATCCGTCTGCGGGCTGACAGTCTGTGAAAACAGGTTCTTAGTTATAGTTTACCCAGGAGGAGCCGTTTTCTGCCGATTCGACACACTTTTCAATCCACTTTATACCCTGTGCGCCTGCCTCCACGCTTGGATACCAGAAGTCGCCGTATTCGTTATGGTCTGTACCCTGCATAGCGACTGCAAAGCGGCGGTACAGGTTGGCCCAGGCTTCAAATAATCCCTCTGCATGGCCGCCGCCGATGCGGTCCTCGACGCGTGCTTCCGGATAAAGATAGCCTGCGCCGCGTTCCAGTACGCGCACAGGTTCGCCCTCGATTTCATAGGTCATCTGGTTCGGACGTTCATCATCCCACTCAATGGAAGCCTTAGAGCCGACCACACGGATTTTATGATAATGCCGCGCACCGCAGTTGATGGAACTGGCCCAGCAGTAAATCTGTGCACCGGCCTGTACCGATTCGGAACCTGCAAGGTTCATGATAACAAATGCATTGTCTTCCAGCTGACGGCCCTCAACAAACGACTGTTTGGTGCACATCAGGTTGTCTATTTTCAGGTCGGGGATCATTGCTTCCAGGATGTACAGTGGATGCGTACCGACATCGCCGAGAGCAAATGACGGGCCAGCCTTTGCAGGGTCAAAGCGCCATTTCGCAGCCGGGTTGGTATCTTCGATCCGGTAATTGTAGCCGCCAAACGCAAAGCTCATATTGATTACACGGATTTCACCGAGGTCGCCGTGACGGATCATCTGCCGGGTCTGCTGGATCATCTGGTGTCCGGAATAGCCATAGGTCACGCCGACAACGCGGTTTTTCTCTTTTGCGAGTGCGACAAGCTCCTCGGCCTCTTTGGAGGTAAAGCACAGCGGCTTTTCACAGACCACATGCAGGCCGGCCTCGAGTGCTGCCTTGCATACGGCATAATGCATTCCGTTCGGGGTGGCAATGGAGACGGCTTCAATGCCGTCGGAGCGCTTGGCCTCGGCTTCAAACATTGCCTTGTAGTCGGGATAGCAGCGGTCAGGCGCAACGCCCAGCTCGGCAGCGAATTCCATGCCGCGTGCGGGGTCAATGTCAAACGCACCGGCAACCAGCTGGAAGGAATTGTCCCGCAGTGCAGCGCTGCGGTGGATATAACCGATCTGGCTGCCTTTGCCGCCGCCGACCATTGCCCAGCGGATAGGGTGGTCAAGAACTTTAGAACCGTTAATCATAATGAAGGACTCCTTTTTATTGTCAAAATTAAATGGAATGATGTTTATTTGTACAGACGTATGCCGTCTGTGCAGAAAAGAGCGCTTAGGAACGGTGAAGGAATAAATTGTCGCAAGGTATCCTCGCGAATGAAAAGATTTGCCGTATTCACCCACCCGGCCCGCCGTGCTTTTGGCGGGCTGGGCAGGGTGCAGCAGCGAAAATCGCCGCACCATTCCCCGCCGCAGCGGAGAAAGGGAGTCCAGAGGGACAAGTCCCTCTGGCGCCGTCCGCGCAGGACCGCCCGCCGCGCAGGCGAACCGAGCGGCAAACTTTAACGCACACGAGTATATTTCTGAACAGTTCCTTAGATGCTGTAGCCAACGCTTTTGAGGTATTCTACGCTGGCCTTTACATCGCGCAGGCTGGTGTCAGAATTTCGCGGGTCGCGTTCCTGTTCAATCGTGATATAGCCGCTGTAGCCGATGTCTTCAAGCGCTTTTTTGATACCCGGATAATCCAGTGAACCAGTACCGATGGGGCACATGGCGCCCTTGCCGCATCCCTCGAAAAAGCGGATATGTTCGATGAGTACCTCGCGGTAGACGCGTTCGTCTACATCTTTGAAGTGGACATAATCCAGCTGATCTGCATATTTTTTTAAGTATTCGACCGGGTCCATATGCGAATAATACAGATGTCCGGTATCCAGGCACAGCCCTGCGGTTTCATAGGGAATGTCACGCACAACGGCCTCGATTTCGTCCGCAAATTCGATATAACCGCCCGCGTGCGGATGAATGACCGGACGCACGCCGTATTCATTTGCACGTTCGCAGACGGCGCGGACATTGTCCATAAAGCGCGCCCATTCCTCCGGGGAAAGGCGCGGCGCAGTGTCGGGATGTCCGGCTGCATAGTCGCGCTCATCATGCCCCCAGTCCATAACAGTCATGTAAGGGGTGGGGAATTTCTGCCCTTCATGACGGGGCAGCGTGGGCAACGCCGGGTCTGTAATCAGTTTGCAGATATCATCAACTGCATTCAGGACACTTTCCTGATTGGCCGGGTCGAGCAGGTCGTGGAAGATGGTGCCCGCGACGATTGCCAGGCCATTCCGGTTCAGCTCTTCCGAAACGAGTGCCGTGTCGATTGGCAGATAGCCGTAGGGGCCAAGTTCAATCGCGCGGTATCCTGCCTGGCCTGCTTCGCGCAATACCCGCTGCCAGGGCGGCAAATACGGGTTTTGGGGGTCGTCTACGCCCCAGCAGCAGGGTGCGCCGCAAATATTCATGCTCATGTTATTTCGCTCCTCGTATTATAAATTCGTGTTTTGTCCCTTCGCAGGATTTGACAACGCTTTTTCGCTGTGGTATGCTTTTATTATACCGCATCCGTAAAAAAAACCCTCTATTATCTTACATTTGTTTCTGAAAAACCTCTGTGTATTTTATACAAATTTCATGGGATGAAAATTGGATACTTCACTATCCTGTTTTCACATCCCTGGCAGAAAGGAGCCGCCATGTATTCCGAAACGCTGCTGCAGGAGGTATTTGAACCGGGTTATGTCCCGAGCCTCATTTATTCCGCCAAACAGGCGTATGGAAAACAGCGTCATGACCGGCCGATGCATCAGCACGAGTCTCTTTGCGAATTGCTGCTTTGTTATCGCGGCTTTGGTACTTCCTGAATCCGTGAAATTGAATAGACAAAAGCAGAATCATTTTATAATTCGTAA
>CAJUSB010000029.1 GCA_910589115.1 uncultured Clostridia bacterium
TCTATCCTACGCCTTTTCATAGCCTCAAGTCCTATGTTTCCGACTAACACCTCCCGTTATTGGAAGGAAAGAAGGAATGACCTGTGATTACAAGTAAGCAGTTGTTTGAAGTGCTCTGCGATCTTCCGCGGCACAGCATTTTTCATTATATCAACCGTGCAAGGCTGAGTGAGCATTATTTCGCCCTTGCCGCGCAAAGCCTGGATGACGGTTACTTATACCTGGTATTTACATGCTCAAAAAGTGCGGCAAGTGCACTCATCGGACAGTTTACCAGACGGCGCTATAACCATGTGTCATTGGCTTTCGACCCAGAGCTGAACACCCTGCTTAGCTATAACGGCGGTTTCCCTTCCGCGCTGCCAGGGCTGAACCCCGAAACACTGCACTGTCTCATTTCACAGCCGGGCGCGTCTGCTATGGTTTACCGCCTGCCTGCCAGCCGCTGGGAAAAACGCCGCATCCTGGAACTTGTGCGCGAAATCGACTGGGAAGGCAGCGCCTATAATCTGGTCGGCCTGTTTTGCGGGCGTTCGCTGCGTCCTAACATCATGTTCTGTTCCCAATTTGTCTATACCATGCTGTCTTCTGCCGGACTTGCCTGGTTCGCAAAGCGGGCGGGACGGGTCCGCCCTATGGATTTTCTGGAGCGGGATGGCAGCCGTTATCTCGAGTTTGTTGGCTGGTACGGTGAGGAGCACGCAGGATAAACGTCAGGCCTTAGAGCCTATCCCGAAATAATCCGCGCAACCATGACACAACAATTACTTTCCCCATATCCTGTATTGATACCGTTCTAATTCGTGTGCTTCGGTTTTCGTTTCATTTTATTACCAGACCCTGAAAAGAGCGCCTGTTTTCGTCCTTTTTTACAAAACCCCCATTGCCTGACCCGGTTTTTTCTGTTATAATAAGTTCGTAAAACAGTTTTCTTTTGCAGTCGGCCTTTCAGGGCCTGTTGGGGAATCGGATGGTGCGCTGGGCGTTTAGGAACGGATCTGTTACAACAAATTTGGGAGGCATCTGTAGTTATGGTATTAAAGAAGTGTCGTAAGGCTGAAGTTTATGACTTATCGGACAATCTGCTCTGTGCAGCGGAGGTCACTCGCGCCTCGCTTGACGGCTACAGGCTGATCGTACCGGCCGACTTTGAGCTGAGCGATAAAACGGGGGTTTATAAGGTTGTCTTTTTTGACGGGGTTGCCGGGCTGATCCATACCGTCTGCGTATTGGGCGACCCGCTGAATATCTCGAAAGAACAGCAGTCGATTGCCTGCGTGATACGCGAGGAAAAGGGGAACGATCAGCGCCGGAGTGATCTGAAGGTTCCGGTTGGTGTTTTGATTGAAGTGCGCTGCATCCGTAAGCCTGCGGGCTTTGATGGAAAGCTGCCGGTGCGTATACCGGCCTGCACGACTAACATTAGTGCAGGCGGTGTATATTTCGTATGCGAGCACAGCATACCGGCAGATGCACACATCCAATTTGAGCTTCATGAATCGTCAAAGCCGCTTCAACTGACTGCTTCGGTGCTCCGCGTGGATGCGCTGGAACCCCTGCCGAATGGCAAGCAGCAATTTGGACATGGCTGCCGGTTCATCAATATGAAAGCTCAGGCTGAAGCCGAGCTTCGCAGCTATATTTTCCGGCAGGAGCTTGCACTCCGCCGAAAGGAACGCGAATAAGTTTCGCCTGTATCCTCCATGAACAGTGGGAGTCCTCTCCCTCCGTCATGGGGGACGCGCAAGGAAGTTTCATACATTTTTCGATATTTTTACGCTTCAAAAATATATAGGGCTGGTGCAAACCTGTGAATTGGTCTGCATCAGCCCTATTTGAATATGTTAGGAACTGTCCCCTAGTTCCAGCCGCCTGTGCTTTCCTGTTCCAATGCCGCCTTTGCTGCCTGCATATAAGTGAACAACAGCCAGAGGTGAATGGATTCCAAAAAGACGCCAACAACCAACATCACATTTGCAATCATACCTATGACACCCAATATCTCATCATAGACCACTTCTCCACTGAACGCAGCGCTTATTGCCACGGAGAACATGCTAACCACTGAAACAGTCGCAGCAAAAAAACTAATCAAAGCAATATAAAAACACCACATGATCCGTCGCGGCGGATAATCCAGCGCACGCGTTTCGCGCAGCTCCTCAAAACCAGCATACACATGATACTGCATCTTTAACGCAAATACAACTATAGCAATCAGAATCACAGGGAAAATAAGCAGCAACCAATTACTTCCGCCCTGTTCCATCATAACAAACCCAATCCCCAAACTTGCAATAACTAATCCAATCGTTAACGCCACATAAATCCAAAACAATCGGATCGCCTTGGCAAAGTTCTGGTTTTCAAACCGCAGCCGAGAGATAGCCACAATCGTCATGATACCGCCTGCAAGTGACATCAGCCCCCCCAGCCCGGCAATCGAATCAATATTTGAAATGACCGAACCAATCGCCGACATAGAAATTGCTATAAACATCATCTGAATGGCCGCATAAACCTGTCTCATAAAAAAGTCCCTCTCTTTCCGTCTTCCATAAGTTGTATACCGACCGGTCCGCTGTCCTTATGGCGGACCGGTCAGCACTGTATATACAGCCGTAACGCACCCATCCCCCGTCCCGCCCGCAGGCGAGGCAGAGATGCGCAGCATCTCGGGGGTCTGGGGCAAGGCCCCAGCGGGTGTCCAGAGGGCAGCGCCTTTTGGTGCCCGCCGCACAGGCGTGGGTGTCCAGAGGGCAAAGCCCTTTGGTGTTCGTTACTCCGGCTGAGCGGCCGCCTCCGGCACGACAGGCGCCGGCTTTCCGCCTAACAGGGCGGGCAGTTCCATGCCAGCCTGCTCAAACAAGTCGTTCATCGGCGGAACCGCCTTCAAAAGGCCTGATACAAATTCTGCCGTTCCCGTTTTGCCGTCCCCCTTTGCGCCTGCGTCCCATACCGTTACCTTGTCAATCTTTATGTTCTTAATCGCTTCTACCTGTATACGCGTCAGCTCTTCCAACTTGTCGGCGATCATCAGCTTGACTGCTGCGTCCGGGTCGTTCCCCGCTGCCGCAACCAGGCTGCGAATGCCCTGCGCCTGCTGTTCCAGCTGCTCCCGCGCACCGCGTGCCTCTGCCTCCATCTTCGCATAAATTGCATCCGCTTCGCCCCGCGCCCGCCGACGCAAGACCTCCGCTTCCGCTTCCGCCTGGATCTCACGCTGCTCCTTTTCTATTTGCGCCTTTACAATCACATCCGCTTTCTGCGTCGCCGTTTCCAGCTGCGCACGGGTCTCCTCGGCCTCCTGCTGCGCAATGTACGATTCCTGCTTGGCTTTCGCCGCCTGCACCGCTTCCGCTGCCGTCGCCCGCCGTAATGCCTCCGCCTGCTTCTCGCGCCGTACCGCCTCCGACTGCGCAATCTCGATTTTTGCCGTATTTTCACCGTTGATTGCCGTTGCATCTGCCGCCGCTACATTGATTCGCTGATCCCGGTGTGCATTCGCCTGGCCTATCTCACCATCACGGTTTTTCTCTGCGACACTCTTCTTTGCGTCGTTTATCGCCTTTGCTGCCGCTTCCTTACCCAATGCATCAATATATCCCGATTCATCATTTATATCCGTTACGTTTACATTGATCAGCCGCAGACCTATTTTCTTTAACTCGATTTCTACATTATTCGACACCGCTACCAGGAATTTGTCACGGTCGGTATTGATTTCCTCAATATCCATCGTCGCAATTACCAGCCTCAACTGTCCAAAAATTATGTCTTTCGCAAGCTCCTGTATCTCGGACAGCTTGAGCCCCAGCAGCCGCTCCGCTGCATTCTGCATGACCCCCGGCTCAGTCGATATGCCTACCGTGAACCGTGACGGCACATCAATACGGATATTCTGCTTCGATAACGCATTCTTTAAGTCAACACTAATCGAAATCGGCGTCAAATCCATATATTGATACGACTGCAAAACCGGAACGATAAACGCCGCGCCGCCATGAATACACTTCGCGCTGCGCGTCTTCCCGCTCGCGTCTGATCCTACCTTGCCGTAAATCACCAGCACCTTGTCAGCAGGGCACTTCCGGTAACGGGACAAAATGGTAATCAGCGCCGCCAACAATACGACCGCACCAACACATACACCTATCAGGATCTGAATATCAAACATTCCTTTTCCCTCCGTTTCACGTAAAATTCACAGCCTATTATTCCTGCCCTGAAACATCCATATAAAGCGAGATTTCCCCGCACTCCGGGCAGACCGCCACCCTTGGCTTACCAAACCGTTTCGGAAAGCACTTGGTTTCATCTTCCACAATCACAATCCCAAAACCACCGCCCTCCACCTTGATTCCACGCCCCTCCTGCATTTCACAGCCACATCGAACGCATTTACGCATACGTATTGTCCCCCTTTCTATGCACTTCCAGCAGTTCACTCTGTGTCCCGCTCCACAACATATGTATCGCCTATCACATCTATCACCCGGACCGGTGCGCCCGTTTCCAACGGTGCGGCCTCCCGGGTCACTGCGGCACATTCAATCAGGCTGCTTTGTACCTTCAGCATGATTTTGCCCGATCCGCCGCCATTGGCCGGAATAATAATATATACCTGCCCGCGCTCGCCAATACCGTTCCGAAGGTCAATCGTACCGTTTTCCGCCAGCCGCGCCGTCACCTGGACAAGCCGTGCAATCGCAAACATTGCCGCTGCCCCCAGCGCCAGCCCTACTATAATACTGCCGGTAGACGGCGCACCCGAGCTGATTGCTCCAATCGTGGACCAACTGAACACCGTCAGGAATGCAACAATACCCTGCAACGTAAATACACGGAAAATCGTGCCGTCCGTATGGGCACTGCCATCCGTATAAACATCCGCGTCAAGATCCCCAAAATCAGGCGCATCCATCCCGGCATCTAAATCCGGTGCGTCCAAATCCAGACCGGAAGTATCGCTGAAATTATCCCCGCCGCCACCGTCCAGCCCGCCGAGCAGGGACATCAGCGTCTGAATCACCAGAATCAGCGTTGACGGCGCCGCAATGCAATATAAAATTTTGAGCGTTACGCTCAGCTGTGCCCACCAGACTGCCATATGCATACCTCCCCCAAGCTGCCTGAAACTGTCCGCCTCAACAAGAACGTAAATTCTATTTACTTTATTATAAAACAGTCCAAGGGATTTGTCAATATATTCATAGGCAGGAAAATGCCATAAATACAGTTCACATAAATTGTGAAAGTCAACCATTGCATATCCCGGTGAAATCTGCTAAAATAGGGTAAATCATATTTACCGCGAAAGGAGGCCGGGAAAACGATGGACCGAGCAGCATTAGGCAGCCGCATCAAAGAAGCACGGCTGGCAAAAAAATTAACGCAGACCGAGGTCGTCGGGAGTTTCATCACCCGGAATATGCTAAGCCAAATCGAAAGCGGTACTGCCACCCCCTCTATTAAAACGCTGACCTATCTGGCCGGGGTGCTGGAGCTGCCGGTAGAACAGCTGATCGGAACGGAGGAGCCTGGCGACCTGTCACAGCTTCAAGCCGTAAAGCAATGCCTTCGGGACGGCCTGCCAGAGGAAGCAATGGAAAAAGCCTCCGCTCTGCCGGAGGCCCTGGCCGATGAACGCGCCGCATTATTGGCACAGGCCAGCCTGCGCTGCGGGGAAAATCTAATGCACGCAGGCGCGCTGCCCAAAGCCGCCGAACTGGTACAGCAGGCAGTCGAATGGTCATCCGTCGGCATCTACGCAAACGAAAGCACTAAGGCACGGGCACTGCTGCTGATGGGGCAGATCGCCGAGGGGCTTGCGGACTATTACCGCAAACTGTCAGATAAATAAGATGCAGGCCGCATTCTTTCCCATTTCACAGCCTATTTCAATCCTTCAATTACTAGAATAAAGCCCAGCCTTTCCACAAAGCCGGGCTTTTGTCTTTGGGCTGCCGTTTTCTGCCGCAGCAGCCCCTCTTTCATTTAGAATAAAGGCTATTAAATTGCAACCGTCAGTTGTGCCTCCAACAGGTTTTCATTCAGGGTCTTGGTCTTCGCAAGTCCCTCTTCAATATCAATATCCGTCACCTGGTTCCTGTCAGACACAACAATGCGTTTGGACTTGCCGTCCTCAATACACTTGACCGCCCAATAACCCATCCGGGTCGCCATAATACGGTCCTGTGAGGTCGGCGTGCCGCCGCGCTGGATATGCCCCAAAATAGTTACCCGCGTATCTATCCCCGTATTCTCATGAATACGGTCCGCGACCATCTGCGCACTGCCGTACCCTTCTGCCACAATAATAATATGATGATTTCGGCCTTTAATACGCCCTGTGCGCATCTTGTCGATTACATCCACATCAAAATCAATCTCCTGCTCAGGCAGCAGCGTTGCTGTCGCACCAACCGCACAACCAACATTCAGCGCCAAATGCCCCGCATGACGGCCCATTACCTCAACCACAGAACAACGTTCATGAGACTGCATGGTGTCACGCAGTTTATCAATGCATTCCACCGCCGTATTGCAGGCCGTATCAAAACCAATCGTATAATCCGTACACACAATATCATTATCAATCGTCCCGGGTACGCCAATGCACGGTACACCCTGCCGCGAAAGCGCCTGCGCCCCCCGGAAGGTCCCATCGCCGCCACAGCAGATCAGTCCATCAATCCCCAAATACTTACAGGTGTCTACCGCCTTTTGAAGCCCTTCTTCCGTGGTCATCTCCTTGCAGCGGGCCGTATAAAGCATTGTGCCGCCCTTGCGGATAATGCCGTCAACACTGCGCGCGGACAACTCGATAATATCCCCGTTAATCAGGCCGCTGTAGCCCCTGCGAATGCCCAGCACCGAAATGCCATGGGCTGATGCGGTACGTACAACAGCGCGGATCACTGCGTTCATGCCCGGCGCGTCGCCGCCGCTGGTCAGAATGCCAATCCTGCGAATCGGTTTCTTTTCCATTCCTGTTCCCTCCGTCTTGCATGTGCTGTAAAATTTACATAATAAACATATCCGGAAACGCCTGCCGCTTCCAGAACTATCCCCATTATACCATAAAGCCCAAAATGAAACAAGACGCTCCCCCTCGTTTTTGCGCAGAAAACCGACCGGCCCGCAATCGTTCTGGCGGGCCGGTCAGCAGTGCATCATCAAACATCTCCGCACCCAGCCCCCGTCCCGCCCGCAGGCGAAACAAGAGATGCGAATGCATCTCGGGGTCTGGGGTCAAAGACCCCAGCGGGAGTCCAGAGGGCAGCGCCCGCTGGTGCCGCCCGCATAGGGCCGCCCGCTGCGCAGGCGGCCGCCCCGGCGAGGGGCGGGAGTCCAGAGGGCAGCGCCCTTTGGCGCCGTCAGCGGAGGACAACATTTTCCGATCCCAGGACCGCGCGTATCTTCTCTACCGCATCTATACTCTGCGATACCCACAGCCCGCGCGGCGCAAGCAGACGCTTGCCCGTGTCCTGCGGGTAAAACTGTACCGGTATCTCTCCACGGTTCTCCAGCAGAATTCCTTTTACCTGCTCAAATTCACTGCCGCCCATTGACGGTACCTTGAGATGCAGCCGCTCCGCTGCCTGCCGCGCTGCCTGCTTTCGCTTCCCGGCGCCGGAAGATGTTTCACGCTGCCCCGTTTGACGCACCAGCGCAGCAATCGTATCTGCGTCCAGCGGCCGCACTACGTCCGCTAATACCTTGGGCGCTTCATCGTCACGCGCGTCTATCCGTCCGTCCAGCAGAATTGCCGTATCCTCCTGCAATAACGCACCATGCTCCTGCAGCGTGCGCGGGAATACAACCAGCTCCAATGCACCCGATTCGTCCTCTATCTGCACATATGCCATCATGCCGCCATTCCGCGTTGTCTTCAGCCGTACAGATGTAACAACCGCCGCCAATCGTACACTCATCCCGTCCCGGTAAACCGGTGTGCCGCCACTTTCACCACTTAAATCCTCAATCAGCGTGTGTATCTTCGCCGCCTGCGACCGCATCGCAAGCTCCCGATATTCGTCCATCGGATGTCCCGAAAGATACAGCCCCGTAATCTCCTTTTCCATCGCCAACAGCTCGCGCCGTGAGAATTCTTCTACATCCGGCAGGGCAATCCGCGCATCCTGAATCTCTTCGTTCCCCATGCCAAACAAATCAAGCTGCCCCTCTACATTGCGTCGGCGGCTGGCACTGGACGCCTCCAATACCCGTGAAGCCACCATCAGCAGCTGGCGGCGGTTCGCCCCCAGCGAATCAAACGCCCCCGCCTTAATTAAACTCTCCAGCGCCCGGCGGTTCAGGTCATAGCTGCTCAAACGGTCACAAAAATCCTGGAATGAACGATAGGCCCCGCCCTGCGTGCGCTCCTGCACAAGCTGCTTCATAAAAGCCCGCCCAACGTTCTTAATCGCAGACAGCCCGAACCGAATTGATTCACCAGAAACAGAAAATTCATCGTAAGATTCATTTACATCCGGCGGCAGCACGCGTATCCCCATATCACGCACCGCAGAAATATACTCCGATATCTTGCCCGAAAAATCAAGCACAGAGGTCAGCAGCGCCGCCATATATTCATGCGGATAATTGCATTTCAAATACGCTGTACGATATGCAACCAACGCATAGCAGACCGCATGTGATTTGTTAAAACCATAGTTCGCAAAATCCAGAATTTCGTCAAATATCTCCGCCGCAACCCGCTCGGGTACACCGCGCTTGACTGCACCGTCAATGCCTAATTCTTCATTGCCATGGATGAAGTTTATGCGTTCCTTTTCCAGCTCCTTGAATTTCTTCTTGCTCATAGCCCGGCGCACCATATCCGCCTTGCCCAGCGAGAAGCCCGCCAAAGACTGGAATACCTGCATAACCTGCTCCTGATACACCATGCAGCCATAGGTAACAGACAAAATCGGTTCCAGCAGCGGGTGCTTATAGGTCACCTTTTCCGGATGCAGCCTGCACTCCGTATAGCGCGGGATGTACTGCATCGGCCCAGGCCGGTACAACGCTATGACAGCAGTGATGTCTTCAATCGACTGCGGATGAAGGTTGACTACAACATTCGTCATTCCAGCCGATTCCAGCTGGAATACCCCCATGGTACGCCCCTGCCAAAGCATCTGATAGGTTGCCTCATCTTCCAGCGAAACCTTGTCTATCTGGAAATCAGGAATGCGGCGCTGCACCATCTTTTCTGCGTCTGCAATGACCGTCAGGTTACGCAAACCCAAAAAGTCCATTTTCAGCAGGCCAAGCTCCTCCAGCGTGACCATGGTAAACTGTGTCACCGGCTGGCCATCGTTAACGGACAACGGAACGTAGGTATCAACCGGCTCCCGGGTAATGACCACGCCCGCCGCATGAGTAGAAGCGTGACGCGGCATCCCTTCCAAAGCACGGGCAGTATCGATCAATTTTTTGACCCGGGCGTCGCCATCATACATCTTCCGCAGTTCAGGATTGGATTTAAGCGCCTTGTCAATGGTAATATGCAGCTCCATCGGTACCTGCTTGGCGATTGCGTCTACTTCATTATATGGAACATTCAACGCACGCCCAACATCGCGTATCGCTCCCCGCGCGGCCATTGTGCCAAAAGTCACAATCTGTGCAACGCGATCCGCACCGTATTTTTCGGTGACATACTGGATAACCTCCGGGCGGCGCACATAACAGAAATCAATATCAATATCGGGCATCGAAACGCGTTCCGGGTTCAGGAAACGTTCAAAATAAAGGTTATACGCAATCGGGTCAAGATCCGTAATATCAAGGCAGTATGAAACAATAGAGCCTGCCGCCGAACCACGCCCAGGGCCGACCGGAATACCATTACGCTTTGCATAACCGATGAAATCGGAAACGATCAGGAAATAATCTACAAATCCCATCTGCGCAATCATATCAAGCTCATATTGCAGGCGCTCACGAATCTCTGAGCCGCCGTCCGGGTAACGCCGGGCGAACCCTTCTTCGCACAGCTTTTGCAGGTAATCCCTGGCGGTATAGCCGTCAGGAACATCAAAGCGCGGCAAATGATATTTGCCAAACTCAAACTCAACCTGGCAGCGATTGGCAATCCGAATGGTATTCTCCAGCGCCTCAGGCACGTCCGCGAACAGGGAACGCATTTCCGCCTCACTCTTGATATAGAATTCCTCGGTCTGGAACTTCATGCGGGTGGGGTCGTCAACGGTTTTGCCCATCTGTATGGACATCAGCACATCCTGAAGGGAAGCATCCTCCCGGGTAAGGTAATGTGCGTCGTTTGTCGCCACAAGCGGAATGCCGGTTTCCTGCGACATGCGGATCAGCTGGCGGTTTACCTCGGCCTGTTCCGGGATTCCATGATCCTGTATTTCCAGAAAATAGTTGTTTTCCCCAAAAACACGGCGATACCACAAGGCAGTCTTTTTCGCTTCTTCATACCTGCCATCGGATATGAACCTCGGCAGCTCACCAGCCAAACAGGCAGACAGGCAGATGAGGCCCTCATGAAACTGTTCCAGCAGTTCATGGTCGATACGCGGCTTCATATAAAAACCTTCCGTAAAGCCAAGGCTGACCATGTGGATCAGGTTGCGGTAGCCGGTCATATTCTCGCACAGCAGAATCAGGTGGCTGTGCCATTCGCCGCCGGTGTAGGTGCGGCTGCGGCGGGAACGCGGGGCGACATAGACCTCGCATCCGATGACGGGGTGAATATCCCGTTTTTTCGCGGCGCGGTAAAAGTCGATTGCGCCGTACATGACGCCGTGGTCAGTGACTGCGATTGCAGGCTGTCCGAGCTGTGCGACGCGGTCCATCAGCTGCTCGATGCGGCACGCGCCGTCGAGCAGGCTGTATTCGGTGTGTACGTGGAGATGGGCAAAGGCTTCCATCAGGAGCCGCCTCCTTCCTGTTCTGCAATTTTGAGGATACGTTTCAGCCTGTGATCCAGGCCGGGCTTGGATATGGGGGGTGAAAACATTGCGGCGAGCTCGGCCAGGCTGGCCTCGGGATATGCTACGCGGAGGTCTACGGTTTCGCGGAGATTTTCGGGGAAAATCCCAATCCCGCCGCGGGCGATTGCGGCTTCAATCGCAGCGATCTGGCGTTGAGAGGCCGCAGAAGTTTTCAAAAGATTTGCGGTCTCACAATTCACCTGACGGTTGACATGATTGCGCAGGCTTTTTTCCACTTTAGCCGCCATAATATCCATTGCGGCGCGGGACGCGCCGGTCAGCGTCAAAAAGTTCTCAATCCCAGCCGTTTCTTTGATATAAATCAGGGAACCGGCAGTACGTTCGGTGCAGCGGGGTACGATCCCGCTGTCGAGCATGAGGCTCATAATTTCGCGGGAGAGGGGGGCATGACTAATTTTCAGTTCCAGATGACTTTTCTTTTCGGGTCCTGCAACGGAGCCAGCCATGAGGAACGCGCCGCGCAAAAAGGCGGCTGGGCAGCAATCATTTTCGAGCAGGTTGCGATTGAGGTGATAGGTCACGCTGGGCTGAAAGTCATAACCGAACGCATTCAGGATACGGCGCAGGTCGGCAGGCTCAGTGATGTGCAGAACGAACCGGCTGCCTATTTTTCCGGGTTCGGCGGCAATGTGAAAGGCGTGTTCCAGCAAAAGCGCGGCACGTCTGGCCAGACCCGGGTGAGACGTTGCTACGCGAATCTCTGCATTAGAGAAAGCTGGTGCGCACAACAGGATACCATAAAGCTCCGCCAGCTGGCAGCAGTGTCGTTCCAGCGGAACGCGGCAAAGCTCAGCTTTAGCGGCAGCAGAAAAAGTCACAAAAACCCCTCTTTTCATTGTCCTCCGCAGACAGCGCCAGGGGGCTCTGCCCTCTGGACTCCCGCCAGGTGGCTCCGCCCCCTGGACCCCCGCGCCTATGCGGCGGGCACCCCTTCGCGGGGCGCGCCAGCGGGCTCTGCCCTCTGGACTCCCGCTGGGGGCTAGCCCCCAGACCCCGAGATGCATTCGCATCTCCACTTCGCCTGCGGGCGGGACGGGGGCTTTGGGTTCCCGCCTATCCTTTTTACCGCAATGACCGGCCCGCCAAAAGGAGGGCGGCCCGGTCGGCTGACTGCAAAGTATTCTTTTCGTTTTTTAGCGGTTATAATCACGATGGAGCATTGATACCCGATAACCGCCCTCTCGGATATGCTTGCCAAGCGCTTCTGCGATCGCCACAGAACGATGCTTGCCGCCGGTACAGCCAATGCAAATTGAAACAGTCGTTTTCCCTTCTGACACATATCTTGGCAGCAGGAAATCCACCAACGCACCTAAATGAGACATTAACGCATCTGCCGTTCCGTTTTGAAATACGTAATCCCGCACAGCCTGCTCCGTCCCGTTATGTTCACGAAGGCTGATTTCATAATAAGGATTCGGCAGAAACCGCACGTCAAATACCAGGTCAGATTCAGGCGGGATACCATATTTGAATCCAAATGACTCTACCGCGACCTCAAACAGCTCATCCCGGTCACTGGATGAAAAGATATTGATAATTCTTTCCCGCAGTCCAGCCGCTGAAAGCCGGGTCGTATCTATCACATAATCTGCCTTTCCGCGAATCCCTTCCAACAATGATCGCTCCTGCTGGATTGCTGTCAGCATCCCAATACCGTTTTCCATCAGAGGGTGCTTTCGGCGGGTTTCCTTGAATCGGTTTATAAGCGTACTTGTATCTGTATCAAGAAACAGGATTTCAACCTCACAGCCCATTGCTTTGATTGCATCCAACGAAACAAACAGCTGGTCAAAGTTACCACCTGCCCGCACATCGGTACACAGCGCTACCCGTTCATAGCGTTCAGCTGCATTCAGACAGACTTCCGCAAAGGTCGGGATCAGCGCAACCGGAAGGTTGTCCACACAATAATAGCCGAGGTCCTCCATAGACGCAACGGCCCGGCTCTTGCCTGCACCAGACATGCCGGAGATAATCAGAAAATACATCAGTTTCCCCCACTTTTTTACATTCCTACCCAATATTCATACTACACATTTTTAAGCAATTTGACAGGCTTTTAACAAGGCATAAACTAAATAATTCGCACCTCGCACTGTAGCGAAACGCCAAAGGCAGCGAGTACGCGCGATTGCACGGTTTCTATCAGGCGCAGCATATCGTCAGCTGTCGCGCCGCCGCGGTTAATCAGGAACCCAGCGTGTTTTTCAGATACCTGTGCCCCGCCAATCGAATAGCCTTTCAGGCCGCATTCCTCAATCAGCTGTCCTGCAAAGTATCCCTCCGGCCGCTTGAAGGTCGAACCGGCCGATGGAAATTCCAACGGCTGCTTGTCGCGCCTGCGGGCGGCAAGGTCGTCCATCCGTGCACGAATCGCCTCTGGCGCATCCGGATGCAGACTCATGCACGCTGACAAAACCATCCACTCCGGATGTGCCTTATAAACACTTTCCCGATATGCAAACGCGTGCGCCTCACCGGTGAGTGTCCCCTCGGAACCATCCGGCTGTACATAGTCCGTACGGGTGACAATATCTGCCATTGTTCCGCTATAAGCGCCCGCATTCATAAACACAGCACCGCCCAGGCTGCCGGGAATCCCGGCGGCAAACTCCACACCGGCCAAACCGTGCGCCTGCGCTGCTGCCGCGACCTGCGCAAGCCCCGCTCCCGCCTGCGCGAAAAGCTGCGTGCCCTTCACACTCACGCGGGATTGACCCAATGTGCAGAGCACAACACCCGGAATGCCTTCATCCCGCACGAGAAGGTTTGAACCACGTCCGATCACTGTTATCTGTTCGCCCGTGCTGTGCAGCGCGGACAACAGTCCGCCCAGCGGGGTCTCCGGCGTGACGTTGATAAAGTACCTCGCCGGTCCGCCAATACGAAAAGTCGTGTGGAGACTCATCGGTTCCTGCTCCAAAAGCGCAATGGTATCTGCAAATGGTTCCAGCGCCGCTTTCACCCGCTCCATCAAATCCCTCCTGTGGAAATAGTCTATACTCAGTATAGCATCACGGCGCGATAAAATCCATAAAAAATTTTTTTCCTATCGCAAATACCGTCCCCCCTCCCCACATACCCGCTCGGGGACAGTGGCAAAATGGGGGTTTTCATTTTTGCGCGAATGTGATATACTGTGGAAAGAAAACAGACCTGCCCGCAGCCTGACTGGAAGTGTCCCCGCCAGCCGGTGCGCTCCCTTTTTTCAGGCCGGGCCGAGCTATCGAAGGAGTTTTGATTTATGCAGCATCGAATCCCAAAGGAAGAGCTGGAAACCCGTCTCGCTGCGCTGCGCGCGGCACTCACACAGCAGGACCCTGCATGGCAGATGGTGATTCTGCACGACAAAATCAGTATGTATTATTATACCGGCACCATGCAGGTGGGCGCATTCGTGGCAACGCCTGATTCAGCTGTCCTTTGGGTACGGCGCGACCTTGGCCGGGCACAGGCGGAATCCTTATTCCCGGAGATTCGTCCGATGAAAAGTTTCCGCACGCTGTCCGAAGCCTACCCCGTGCCGCAGGCGGTATGGCTGGAGAAAAAAAAGACGACCCTTGACTGGCTGGATCTGGTACGCAAATACCTGCCGTTTTCAGAAATCCATTCGGCAGACGGCATTCTCTCATCGCTGCGTGCACAGAAAAGCCCCTATGAAATCTCCCTGATGCGGGAAGCCGGGACCATTCATGCCGAAGTCCTGCAAAGTATTGCGCCCAGCCTGTGCCACGAGGGCATCAGTGAGGCCGCACTTGGCGGGGAAATTTATACCGAGCTGGTCCGGCGGGGTTCCATGGGTATTTCCCGTTTCAACCAGCCGCTGGGGGAAGATGTTGCCGGGCTTGTTGCTTTCTCTGAAAATGCACTGCGCACCACAGCTTTTGATGGGCCGGGCGGTACGGCAGGCACCTGCACAGCAATGCAGGGCATTGGATCATCCACACGCACCCTGCGGAAAAATGACCTGATTTTCCTGGATATCCCCGCCGGACGGGAGGGCTATCACACGGATAAATCCATTGTCTTCCATATGGGCCCACTGTCCGCAAACCCCAAAGGGGCGCATATTCGTGCGGCCTATGATTACTGCCTTGCAATGGAACGGGAAATTGCTGCCCGTCTGGCGCCCGGCGCAGTGCCTGAAACGGTGTACCATGACATTCTGTCGAATCTCGACCCCGCATATGCAGAGGGCTTTATGAACGGTGGGAAATTCCTTGGCCATTCCATTGGGCTGATGATGGACGAGCCGCCGGTACTGGCACATGGCTTCCGCGAACCAATCAGGGCCGGCATGACCTTTGCTGTTGAACCCAAAATTGCACTGCCGGGAATCGGTCTTGTCGGCACAGAAAACACCTATCTTGTACGGGAAAACGGTGCTGCCGAACCCATGAACGGCGGCCCGCAGGAGCTTCTTGAAATTCTGTAAAAGGGGGAGCCTCATGAAAAAGTTTGTATTATATAGAAAACGATGGTATCTTGCCAACGTTAAGTTAGATATGTTCATCTCTATTTTGTATGTAAATATAGCAAACTTAAAAAGTGTTCCGATTGAAATATTTGCAGAAATCTTAAATGTATTTATGATTGTAAGAAATATCCGGCAAAACTCTGACGTTTTCTATATAGTCGCAAATTCAACCATTGACGAAACCGCAGCATACTACGCAGAGCATGACATCCGATGCGCAAGCCTGTCTTTCACGATAGACGGTCAGACCATCAAAGAGGATTTCGGCGCAACGCTGCCGTTCCATGATTTTTTTGAAAAGCTGCGCGAAGGAAAGCAAAGCACCACCTCACAGGCACAGATGAGCGACTATTTGACCATCTTCCGCGAAGCCTGCGAGAGTGGGCTTGACGTTGTATATATCGGCTTTTCATCCGGCCTTTCCGGTTCGTTTCAGGCGGGCTGCATGGCCGCGCTGGAGGTAGGCAAAGACTATCCAGAGCGCACCATCCGGTGTGTGGACACGCTGGCAGCAGCAGGCGGGGAATGCATTCTCGTTGAACGCGCCTGGCAGCTGCGCGACCTTGGCAAAACCGCCGATGAATGCGCCGCCGAAATTGAAGCACTCCGGCAGCATGTTGTCCATCTGATTACAGTGGACGACCTGAACCACCTCTGGCGCGGCGGGCGTGTTTCCCGCACGTCTGCCGTACTGGGAACGCTGGTCGGCATCAAACCAGTCATCTATCTTGACAACGAAGGAAAACTACAGGTCTGCCACAAAATCCGCGGCCGGAAACAGGCCCTGGAATACCTTGGCGATGAACTTCTCCGACAGGTAGAGGCCACAGAATCCGCAGGCCAGAGCACCCCCAATGCACGCGAACAAACTATCCGCATCAGTCATGGCGACTGCGAATCGGACGCCCTTTACCTGGCAGATTATCTCCGCTCACACGGCCTCAAAAATATAGAAGTCCGCATGATAGACACCGTAATCGGTTCTCATACCGGCCCTGGAGTTATCGCCTTATTCGGCATCGGTCAGGAACGCCGCCCCTTCTAATCCCCCAAATATAACAATTAAAAATGCAGACCGTGCACAAATGCCAATGCATTCACACACAGTCTGCATTTTTTATTCCCCTAAACCAAATAATCTTGCACTTTCCCGACCTGCCCGCCGTCCTTTTGGCGGGCAGGTCATTGCAGCAAAAGGAACAGTCGGAAACCCCAAGCCCCCGTCCCGCCCGCAGGCGAAGCGGAGATGCGCAGCATCTCGGGGTCTGGGGCAAAGCCCCAGCGGGAGTCCAGAGGGCAGCGCCCTCTGGTGCCCCCCGCATAGGGGCGCTCCCCGCGCAGGGGCTATAGCGTGCCCTTCCGCTCAAGCACCGTGCGGATGGTCGTTTTCAGCTTGTCAAGCTGCACCGGCTTCGCTACATGTGCGTCCATGCCGGATTCTACCGCCCGGCGAATGTCGTCCGTAAATGCATTTGCCGTCATCGCTATAATTGATATCGTTTCCGCGTCCGGCCGCCCGCTCGCTCGAATGGCTTCCGTTGCCTCGTATCCGCTCATGACCGGCATCTGTACGTCCATCAGTATGACATCGTACGTGCCCGGCGGCGACACCGTGAATCGCTCCACCGCCTCCTGCCCGTTCTCCGCAGTCGTGCATTTTCCCCCCAGCGTCGTCAGGATCTTGGTCAGGATCATGCGGTTTACCTCAATGTCGTCTACCACCAGGATGCTCCGGCCCTCTACGACATTGTCCTCCGCAGTCTGCTCCTTCCGCTGGTCACCCATCACCCGCCGGATCGCATCCCGGAAACTACTCATGAAAAATGGCTTCGACAGAAAATGGTTGATCCCCAGCTCCGCCGCATCCTTCTCGATTTCGTTCCACCCATACGCCGTGAACAACAAAATTGGCAGCTTGTCCGGATATTGCTTGCGCAGCAGCCGCGCCGTTTTCAGCCCGTCTACATCCGGCATCTTCCAGTCAAGCAGCAGCAAGTCATATGCCTCGCCCCGCTTGCGCGCCGCCCGCGCCATCTCCACCATCGTTTGACCGTCCGTCGCATAGTCAACCACGACCCCAGTGTCTGCCATCGCCTTGACTACGCTCAGGCATACGTCCAGATCATCGTCCGCCACGATCATTCGCTGTACCCGGTGCTCCTTCCAGAACTGCGCATCCTCTTCATGCTCCTGCACACGCAGCACCATCTCTACCATAAATGTACTGCCCTGCCCCGGTTCGCTCTTCACATGGATCGTTCCGCCTAACAGGTCAACCAGGCTCTTCGTAATCGCCATCCCCAGCCCTGTGCCCTGTATCTGGTTCATATATACCGTGCCTTCACGCGAAAATGGCTCGAATATTACCTTCTGGTATTCCTCGCTCATGCCCAAGCCATTGTCCCGCACCGTCCATCGAATCCGGCTGTAGTTCTCCGCCGCCTCCGGCAGCTCCTCCACCATCATCTGTATCCGGCCGCCCGCCGGTGTGTATTTCACCGCGTTCGACAGAATGTTGATCAGTATCTGGTTGATGCGCAGCTTGTCCCCCTGCAAGTTTTCATGCACCAGGTCAGAAACAAAAATATCAAATTCCTGCTCCTTTGCCGCCGCCTGCGGTCTGATGATCGTATTCAGCTCATCCACAATATCCGATAAGCTGAAATCTCCTATGTTCAGCGTCGCACTGCCGCTCTCGATTTTGTTGATGTCAAGCACGTCGTTGATCAGCCCCAGCAGATGCTGGCTCGCCGCGTCGATCCGCTGCGTATAGTCAAGCACCGTCTCATTGTCGCCCGCTTCCTCCCGCAGCAGCGTCACCAGACCCATAATCGCATTCATCGGCGTGCGGATGTCATGGCTGATACTGCTCAAAAACGTACTCTTTGCCGTGTTGGCCGCCTGCGCCATTTTCAGCGCCTCGGTCATCCGGTCCTGCGTCTGCCGCTCCTGCGTGCGGTCGGAAATATAAACAATGATTTTATTGCTGTCCTGAATCGCTGAACAGTAGACCGTCTCCAGGAACCATTTCTGCTCGCCGGTCCGCCGGTTCACCCGCTCGGTCTCCATCGGGCGCATGGATACGCCGGGCGCCATACAGCTGACCGCCCTGTAATCTATCCCCGCGCCGCTTAAATAGGTCGCCATGCCAAACGCCCGCAGGTCATTCAGGACATCCTCTGCCGGAATGCCCAGAACCCGCTCGACATTCGGACTCACATAATCGACTTTATGCGTGGCGGCATCTATCATCAGATATACATCGTCCCCGTTATCCGACAGGCAGTTGGACAGCATCCGGAACATCTGATCTTGATAATCCAGCTCTATATCCATCCCTTTGATTTTACGGTGCGTCCGCCAGAGGATCAGCACCGCCAGCGTGAATATCGTAAGGACTGCGGCAAGCAGCACCAGCGCATTGCGCGAATCCAACAAAATCTGGTCGGTCTCCTCCGTAATCGCCGACACCGGAACAATGGATACCAGATACCAGCCGCTTACGCTGTTAAGCGGCACGTAAGTATAGAGAAATTCTCCCCTGGCCCTGAAAATCCGGTTTCCCATAGACTGCCCGCGCAGATCCTGCATAAATTCCTCAATGGCCTCGCTGCTGATATCATCAATATTGCCGCCGTCTGTAATTACCTCCAGAATGTTGGTATACGGCTGCCCGCTGATCATATCCTGCGAACGCAGCAGGATATCCCCATCCTGGCTGACCACATACGCAAACCCCCGGCCCCCATAAAAGGAAAGCGAGAATTCCCGTGAGATTCTTGAACTGTCATAGCTTTTCTGGAAAACGCCGCGCACGCCGTCCGCAAAGGTGAAGCATTCATAATACCCGAACATCATATCGCTGGTATACATGCTTTTATACGCATTGCGTACCCCGCTGCCCGAAAAGCTGCGGTATACTTTCAGCTCATCCGGTGACAACTGGCCAATCTCACTGGTCGTACTGCCGCAAAATACGCCGGTATCCAGGTTCACCACCGAATAATATGCATCGATCAGACGGTAAGCCCTGAGCTTCTGCTGAATCTCGGCTACATCATCTGACCGGCTGAGCGCCATATATTCTGCAAAGCTGTATAGGCGCTCCCGATCCTCCAGAATGAAATTATCAATGGTCTGCTGCTGCTGTGTAGTCATGGTCATTACGTTTGATTTCGCCTGCCCCAGCAGGGAGGCCCGCAGCGAAGTAATATACCGTATACCGACCAGCAGAATAAGGAACATACATACAGCGATTGCTGCTGCCAGCCCCCACAGCTGGCGGTTCCCTTTTAGCTTTTCTCTCAAAGTCATTCGCTTTTGTACCTAAAATTTCCCGTTTATGTTTTCTCATCTGATTTGCTGCATCCGGGTCCGATGTACTGCGCCAGTGTGTGCCGCAGGGCATCACCGGCAATCGGTTTCGCAATGCTGGCATCCATCCCAGCCTCCAGACAACGGAGCCGGTCCTCTTCGCAGGTGCTGGCAGCCATGGCAAAGATAGGAATCGATTTTGCATCCTCACGGTCCAGCGCACGAATCGCACGCGCGGCTTCTGCACCATCCATTACCGGCATACGTGCATCCATCAGGATACCGTCAAAGGTGCCTGCCTGGTTCTTTGCAAACGCCTCCAACGCTTCCAGTCCATTGGTAACAGGCACTGTCTCGATCCCATACTCCTCCAAAATGCAACGCGCGATTTCCATGTGCATATCACTGTCCTCGGCGAGCAGCAGGCGGATGCCTTGCAGGTTCTCTGCCCCGCTGCCGTCCGGCGCGGTCTCCTCCGGCTGCGTTGCTTTGTAGTCAATCCATGCCGGTATCTCCAGTGTGAAACGGCTGCCCTCCCCGGGCCTGCTCTCCACCGAAATCGTGCCTCCCATCAACCCGGCATACTCCTGCGCAACCAGCAGGCCCTGCCCGGTGCTGCCCTGCCGTGCAGCCGGGTCAAAAATACCGCTCAACAGCTCCGGCGGCATACCGGTGCCTGTATCCTCTACCTCAATCCGAAGACGCACTTCATCCACCCCGTTTTCGAGCTCCTCCGCACGGAAGTGGATCTTCCCACCGTCCGGCGTAAACTTGACCGCATTGGACAGCAGGTTAATCAGCACCTGCCGCAAATGCAGCTCATCCCCCAGCAGGTGTGGGAACTCCGGCTGCCGGAACTCGGTCACAAATGTCAGCTCACGATCCTGCAAATACATCTCGGCAACGCCTGCACAGTATTCCAGCACCTGAATCAGCTCCATTGGCTGCCGGGAAACCCTGTGTCCGTCCGGCTCCGGGACGCTGTCCGGCGTGCTGACGGCAACCCCCATCAGGCTCCCGGCGGCGCTGCGGATCTTTTTCAGGCAGTCCAGCATCTGCACCCCGTCCTCCGGGCTGCAAAGCGCGGTCTCTGTCAGATCCATAATCCCGGCAAGCGGCAGACGGATTTCTTCAGGGAGATGCTGCAATACACCACTTTTTTCCGCTCCTGCCGCACGCTCCTCTATTTCCTCCGTACCGGCAGATAATACGGGGGAAGGGCTGCGCCGCACGGCCAGCATGGCAATACATACCACAGCCAGCAGCATAGCGAAGCCGGCAGCCAAAATAAGCCTGCGTATGGCGTGCAGGATATCATCCGCAAACATCGAATCAAGTACAGGCGAAGGCACAAAGGTCATCACCGTCCAATCTGTCCCGGCAACGGGGGATAGGATAGCAAGGTAATATTCCCGCCCATAGCGAATGGAAAATGAAACGCCGATGCGCTGCGTCAGGCAGCGGCGCATCTCCTCTGGCGAGCCGCCGTCCAAGTATTCGCAGCGCGAAAGCGCGGTCATTACACCATAGCTTTCAACGGCCCCAACGCCTGCGGGCTGATCGATCCGTCCGCCGTCCGGCCCCACGATGCAGGACGGGCACAGCTCTGAAACAGCGGTATCATCAAGCACTTGACGGATCCGGGCGATGTCCACCGCGGTGCAAATGTACGTGAACCGGTTAGAACCGGCCAGCAGCGGCCTGTCCTGCCGTTGTATGAAAAAAATACAATCCGCGCTGTCCATATGGCTTAGGCTGCCTGCCACCGTCTGCCGTTCCAGTCCATTTGAAAATATCTCCGTATTACGCCAGCTAACGATCTTATTTTCCGAGGTATAAGCCTGGTTGTGGTCATCATAAGTAATTACCGACCGGATTCCGAGCGATGGGTCAAGGCAGGATTTGATATCCCGCATACTGACAAGCAGCTCCCTTCCGCCTAGAGGCGCCTTGTGGGAAAGCAGTGCTTCGGCTGTGCTTGTGGCAGACCAATACTGCGCGGCGGCTGCCCCTACTGCATCAGCAGACCGTCCGGCAGCCTCAACAAAATGGGCATTCCGGTTGGATTCCACGCCTGCACCCACGTTTCGATAGGTCATCAGGGCACTGCTTAGAATCAGGGCTGCAAGCAAAGCCGCCGCCAGCGGCACAAACAGGCGGTTCCGGTGTGGGTTTTTGTGGTCGTCAACGGCGGCCAGAGGTTCCTGGAAATTCAGCATTCGTTCTAAAAACGCCTCCCCCTGTTCTATATGAGGGCCATACGTTCCGCAGACCCGGAAATATACTTATGGATATTATTTTACAGACCCATCCCAGGAAAGTCAAGGGAAGGAAAAACGTGTTTTCGGAATTGTAACCTGAAATACAGCAAATGGTTATGCCCGCAGGCAATAAATTTTACTAAAATGCGCAAAACCCGCTCTGTCACGCATGACGTCCAGCCTGCCTGCAATGAACCTGCAAACGATTTCCCGACGAAAAAACAGCAATCCAAAGACATAAAAGGGCAGCATCGCAAAAAAACACGCAGAGGACATTCAGAATCCTGACTCCAAAGTCTTAAAAATGTACAAAAAACAAAGTCACAAATATACACATTGCACAAAAAGCAAAATTTCTGCTAAAAATCCTTTTCACATTTGTTCATAATTGATAAAATAGAAACATCCAAACAGAAGAAGTGGAGGGAGTGTAAATGAAGTATTCGGAAAACGGGAAGCAGTATCACATCCAGGTAGGCGGCGGAGAGATTGGCCGGTATGTCCTTGTGCCGGGGGACCCGAAACGCTGTATCAAAATCGCGCAGTATCTGGATCAGGCGGAGCTGATTGCGGACAGCCGGGAATATGTTACTTACACTGGCTTGCTGGATGGTGAACGGGTAAGCGTCACATCGACGGGGATTGGCGGGCCGTCGGCGGCGATTGCGCTGGAGGAGCTTGTGCAGGCGGGGGCGGACACATTTTTGCGGGTTGGCACCTGTGGGGGGATGCAGCCGGAAGTGCAAAGCGGAGATCTTGTAATTGCCACGGGGGCAGTGCGTATGGAGGGCACGAGCCGGGAATATGCGCCGTTAGAATATCCGGCGGTTGCCAGCCTGGACGCAGTGAACGCGCTTGTATCTGCGGCAAAAGCACTTAACAAACCGTATCACACGGGAGTCGTACAGTGCAAGGATTCGTTTTATGGGCAACATTCTCCACAGGACAAACCGGTAAGTTACGAGCTGATGCAGAAGTGGGAAGCCTGGAAGCGGATGGGCTGCCTTGCCTCAGAAATGGAATCGGCTGCACTTTTCATTGTTGCGGCCAGCCTGCGGGTACGCATTGGCACTTGCTTACTGGCCATCGCCAACCAGGAGCGCGAACGGCTGGGGCTTGACAATCCGGTCGTACACGACACGGACGGAGCAATCCGCACCGGCATCGAAGCCATGCGGCTGCTCATTCAGGGGGATCGTGCGGCTTCTTCGTGACATCCCCCTCGCCGGGGCGGCGTCCTGCGCGGACAGCGGCAGGGCGCTGCCCTGCACCCGCCCCCCTCGCCGGGGCGGCGTCCTGCGCGGACGGCACCAGAGGGCTCTGCCCTCTGGACTCCCGCAATTTTTTCGAGAAAAAATTGAGTAAAAGCTTTATTTCGCCTGCGGGCGGGATGGGTCCCTGGTAACTGTTGATACGGCATTGACCAGCCTGCCAAAAGCAGGGCAGGCTGGTCGGGTATATGCATCTGATTTTTTTCATGCACTTTTTTTGAGGAGGGGTGATTTTGTTTCCTCGTAAGTCAAAGGTAAAAAATATGCCGCAGCATCCGCAGCCGCGAAAGCAGGAAAGTTATCAGAAGCATGATAACTTTCCTGCTGACCAGTTGACCGAGAATGATGAAGCAGTTCGCATTGCTGCTATGACATTACGGAATATTCTAAAAGGGGATCGTTCATGACACATGAAAAAATTTTAGACCTGATTCATCAGGCACAGGCACAGCTGGCATTTTCTTATGCGCCTTACTCCGGCTTTCTGGTTGGCGCGGCGCTGCTCACGAAAGACGGAAAGGTCTTCACCGGCTGCAATATTGAAAATGCGGCCTTTACGCCGGGAAACTGTGCCGAACGCACGGCCTTTTTTAAGGCTATCAGTGAAGGTGTGCACGACTTCCAGGCAATCTGCATTGTTGGCGGTACAGGCGGGAAATTGTCCTCTTATACGCCGCCCTGCGGTGTCTGCCGACAAGTCATGATGGAGTTTTGCAGTCCGGATACTTTTGAAATCATTCTGGCAGTCAGCCCGGAGGATTACAAGGTTTATCTTTTGAAAGACCTTCTGCCGTTCGGCTTCGGCCCCGGCAGCTTGAAGGATGGCTGAAACGGAAGTTTTAATTGATGAAAAGAGGTTGATTCCAATGGAAATGAAAGCTATCATGCAGCATGTAGACCATACCCTGCTCAAGCCGTTTGCGGCATGGACAGAAATCCAGGCGCTTTGTGAGGAAGCGATTGCATATGGTGCAGCATCTGTCTGCGTACCGCCGTGCTATATCAAGCGCATTCATGACAATTATGGCGAACGGCTGAAGATTTGCACGGTGGTTGGCTTCCCGTTAGGTTACAGCACAGCGGAGGCCAAAACCGCTGAAACGCGTCAGGCCATTGCTGACGGTGCGTCTGAAATTGATATGGTCATTAACATTGCGGCAGTCAAAAATGGGGATTGGCACTACGTAACTGAGGAAATCCGGGCACTGCGTCAGGCTGCGGGAAATCATATTCTTAAAGTGATTGTAGAAACCTGCTATCTCACAGAAGAAGAAAAAATCGCAGCGTGCAAGGCTGTGACCGATGCGGGAGCCGATTATATCAAGACCTCAACCGGTTTCGGCACGGCGGGTGCATCGCTGGATGATATCCGCTTGTTCCGGGCACATATCGGCGAAAACATCCGCATTAAGGCCGCCGGAGGAATCCGCACGCGCGAAGCGATGGAGGCCTTTCTGGAAGCCGGCTGCGACCGGATCGGCAGCAGTTCCGCAGCAGCACTGATGAAGGAAGCAAACGAAAAGCACAATTAAAAAGGTGGTGTGCAGGATGTATCAGAAATTGAAAACCTGTTTGGAAAGTGTTCGTGCAAAAACCGATTTCCAGCCTGCCGCAGGTCTGGTGTTAGGTTCCGGATTGGGCGATTATGCGGACGGGATCAAGGTGATCCAAACCATTGATTACGCAGAAATCGAAGGGTTTCCTCGTTCGACAGTCAAGGGGCATAAGGGCCGTTTCGTATTTGGCCGGGTTGGAACCGTTCCGGTAGTGATTATGCAGGGCCGGGTTCACTATTATGAAGGCTATCCTATGTCTGATGTGGTTCTGCCTGTCCGGCTGATGGGTCTGCTCGGCATCAAAACGCTGGTACTGACCAATGCCGCCGGGGGAATCAATCCCGATTTCCGTCCCGGGGATTTCATGATGATTACTGACCATATTACGACCGGAGTTCCCAGCCCGTTAATCGGTGCGAACCCGAATCCGCTTGGCCCGCGTTTCCCCGATATGAGCGAAGTCTACAGCAAACGCTTGCAGCAAGTCATCCGCACCTGTGCCGAGGAATGTGCCATTTCCCTAAAAGAGGGTGTATATGTACAGCTGACCGGGCCGAACTATGAGACCCCTGCCGAAATCCGTATGTGCCGGGGCTGGGGCGGGGATGCCGTCGGCATGAGCACCGCCTGCGAAGCAATGGCCGCCCGTCATATGGGGCTTGAGGTTTGCGGCATTTCCTGCATTACAAACCTTGCCGCGGGATTGTCACAAGTACAGCTCGACCATAAAGAAGTGCAAGAAACCGCTGACCGCGTGTCCGGTGATTTCAAAAAGCTGATCACCGCTGTCATCGAAAAATTATAACTCACCAAACCTCAAAAATCCCCTAAAAAACGGTACTGAATTGCCTAATTCAGTACCGCACCCAAAAATATACCGCATGAAACCACCCCGCCCGCCGTCCTTTTGGCGGGCGGGGCACTGCGCATAAACGAGTAAAGACGCACCAATCCCCGCCTCAGCGGAGATAAAGTTTTTACTCGATTTTTTTACAAAAAAATCGCGGGTGCAGGGCAGCGCCCTGCCGTACCCCAGCGCCCTGCCGTACCCCAGCGCCCTGCCGTACCCCTCGTATCCCGCAGGATTGCCTATGCAAAGCGGCCCGTGACCGTGCTCCCGAAAATGGTGCCGCATACCACGCCAGTGAAAGGCATTCCGGTGTATGGGGTGTTAGAGGCCTTTGACTGGTAACTGCTGTAAGTGATTGGCTGGTCCCAGTCCAGCAGGACAAGCTCCGCATGGTTTCCTGCCAAAATCCCCTTGCCGGTCAATCCGTAGATTTGTGCCGGGTTTCGGCTCATCTTCTCCAGCAGCTGCATTCTTGTAAGCCGTCCCGGCTGCACAAGCCAAGTGTTGCATACAGAAAATGCCGTTTCCAAACCAATAATGCCGGATGGGGCCTTGGCCCATTCGCGGGCCTTCTCAGCCGCAGTGTGCGGTGCATGATCCGTTGCTATCATGTCTATCGTGCCGTCCGCAAGCCCTTCCACGATTGCCTGCCGGTCGCGCTCCGTGCGAAGCGGCGGGTTCATCCGTGCATATGTGCCGTGCTTCAATACCGCTTCCTCCGTCAGGCTTAGATGGTGCGGCGTTGCCTCACAGTAAACAGCCGCGCCTGACGCTTTCGCCCGCCGGATCAGCTCGACCGACCCAGCCGACGAAATATGCTGGAATACCACCCGCGCACCGGTTTCACAGGCAAGTGCAATGTCACGTTCTACCATGCATTCCTCCGAACAAGGGTCAGCACCAGGTACACCCAGCCGCTCCGCAGCTGCCGAACCCGCATTTACCCCCGGCGAACCAAGCAGCACCGGGTCCTCCTCATGAAAAGAAAGCAGTACATCCTGCCGGACCGCTTCCTCCATGGCCCGCCGCGCTAATACTGCGTCGGTCAGGTTGATTCCATCATCAGTGAAGCCCGCCGCACCTGCCTGCCGCAACGCTGCAAAGTCCGTCAGCTCTCCACCGCGCAGCCCCTTCGTGATTGCACACGCCTGCAAAATATGGACGTTCTGCACCTGCGCCGCCCTGCGGTAAACCGTTTCCAACGTGTCTATACTGTCGCAGGACGGGACAGTGTTTGCCATACAAACAACGGTCGTAAAACCGCCCGCCGCAGCTGCTTTCGCCCCGCTGAAAATATCTTCTTTTTCCGTCTGCCCCGGGTCTCGGAAATGCACATGCGTATCAATTAGCCCAGGGGCTGCCGTCAGTCCCGTAAGGTCAATCATCCGCACACCAGACACTTGAATCCCAGCTTCTACACGGGCAATGCATCCCGTGTCATCTATCAGAATATCTCGTATCTCGTCCAGGCCGGTAAATGGGTCCAGAATATGTCCATTTTTGAGTAAAAGCATTGCATCTGCCCTCCTTATAACAGGCTAAGCGCCCCGATTACAGCAGTCGAACCCAGTGTCATAATCAATCCGGCAGTGATAACCCCGGCCGCAATCGCCAGAAATGCCCGGCCACGATTCATTTTCAGCAGCGTCGCAATGACCGAACCCGACCACGCTCCCGTACCAGGCACCGGAATTGCCACAAACAAAAATAAACCCCACTGCGCATATTTTGTTACCTGTGCGCTTTTGCTGACGAGCTTATTTTGATACCATAACGAGAATTTACTCAAAAGGGGCAGCTTTTCCAGCCATTTCAGAATCTTTGCACCAAACAGCAGCACAAAAGGGATCGGCAGCAAATTGCCTACATAACAGATCGCAAGCACCTCCAGCCAGGGCATCCCAAGCCCAAGCCCAAGCGGTACCGCGCCGCGCAGCTCCACCAGCGGCACCATCGAAATGATAAACAGTGCAGTTTCCCGCCCCGCGCCAAGCAGCCATTGAAAAATTCCTTCCATGAAACACCTCGTAAAACTTGATTACCCGTAAATCTAAATGTTTGATTCCCGCCTCAAAACGACTATAAATCTGCTCCGCTGTAAGCGCCCCCCTCTTCTTTGAAAAGACAAAAGCGGCCAGCTATGCTGGCTGACCGCATGGATAAACGCAAACCGCAAACAGAAAAATTCGCCGCACCGGCTTTGAAGAACCGCTAAAGCATCGGTGCGAACAGCCGCAGCACAGAGGCCGCGATTGATGTCGGCCACGAAACCCGCCGCAGCCATTCCTCATCAATCTCGCGGCTGACTGCCATAATTTCGTCAATATCTTCCTTTGCCTGCATGACAACATCATTCGCGTAAAAAACGGTGCCGCACTCAAAGTGCATATAAAACGAACGGAAATCCATATTCATCGTGCCAACAATCGCTATTTCATCATCGGCAACAATCATTTTTGCGTGCAGGAAGCCCGGACGGTATTCATACAGCCGCACCCCCGCGCGGTAAAGCTGCGGATAAAAAGAACGGGTTACCATATACACTAGTTTTTTATCGGGAATGCCCGGCATGAGAATACGCACATCGACACCCGATTTCGCAGCAACCGAAAGTGCAGTCAGCATTTCGTTATCCAGTACCAGATACGGCGTTGTGATATATACATACCGCCGCGCGGTTGAAATCATCTGCATATACACGGCTTCCCCGACATTATCCTGATCAAGCGGCGAATCCCCGAACGGCTGAATATAACCAGCCGCAGGCTGTACAAGAGAAGGTCGGTAAAGTGTCGTATCCGCCGGAATCTTTTCGCCTGTGCTGAACTCCCACAGCTGCAAAAACATCAGTGTTGCATTAAACGTTGCATCACCGCGCATACACACGCCGGTATCCTTCCAGTGGCCGAAACGTATGATATGATTGATATACTCATCCGCAAGGTTAATGCCGCCCATATAGCTTACGTCACCATCAATCACACAGATTTTCCGGTGGTCGCGGTTATTCAAATAGGTGTTGAGCGTCGGTACAAAACGATTAAAACGAACGGCACGCACGCCGCGTGACAGCAAGTATTGGTCATAACCGCTCGGCAGCTTGCCCATGGTTCCAGCATCATCATAAATCAGACGCACATCGACCCCTGCGGCAGCCTTTTCTGAAAGGATGTCCAGAATAGAGTCCCACATCAAGCCGGGCTCGATAATGAAATACTCTAAAAAAATAAATTTTTTCGCCTTTGGCAACTCCTGCACCAGCGAATGAAAGAAATCCTCACCCAGCGGGAAATATTCTGCACTGGTATTTGTCCATGCAGGCATACCGGTAATATTTTCAATATAACGGCACTTGCCTGCATGACGCGCGGCCTCAGCGCACAACTGTTCGGAAGCAGGCTGCCGTGCCGCATCATCAAAGCGCGGCCTGCGCGGCGTAAACCGATGGCGGAGCTTTGCCTGATTAAACGGCGTATTCCCCCAAAGCAGATAAAAAATACCGCCAAACAATGGGAATATTAAAATAATGACGATCCAGGCCGTTTTATATGCCGGATTATCGTTCTTCCGCATCAGCCAAACGACCATGATGACGCTCACCCAGGTGAACACCGTAACCAGGCTGCGCCACCGTCCGGTCAGCTGCGTAAGCAGGAAGAGGAAGCCCGCCGCTTGGAATAAAATAAGCAGTCCGCCAATCAAGCGGCGGTCACTGAGCAGACGGCCAAGGCGGCGGCGTACACGTGGTTTGATGGGTTTCATACGGCCCTCCCCCTCAAAATATGCAAATGTGACAAAAGAGTCTATTTACTATAGTATCCGAATCAGGGGTAAAAGTCAATGAAACAGATGTAAAAATTTTGGAACCTGTATTCACAAAACGGCAGTCTGACGGCATCAAAACCATGCTGACGCGGCCGGCAGTTTGTAAATACGGTTTCATATAGTACGCATAAAGGCAGAGGACAGATCACCTGCCCCCTGTCGCTTTTTCTTTTTAAGACACGTTTCCGTGCGCTGCTGGATGTACTTTCGGTTTTTTCGCGGCGCAGGCCTTTTTCCCGGTGGCACAGGCGCATTTCTTTTTCGTCGCTGCTGTTTGCTTTTCGTATTCGCTCCACAGCGCGTCGGCTAATGTACAGCGTTCCCAGTCGCCGCAGCAGAAATCGACCCAATAACGTACCCGGCTCATCTGGGTCGGGAAATTCATTTCCAGTTCATCCGCTCCCGTTGTATCGGCTCCACCCATCAGGCAGACCAGCTTTGCCTTCTTGGTCCGCCCGTAGAATGGGCACATCGGCGCGCGCGGCATTACTGCACCTCCGCGAGGACGCTCATGCATCCTGCTTCCCGCATTTGGATTCTCTGCTTCGTGCCGCCTGCCAGGCTGCCCCGGACGCTTCTTCTGCTCTGCATCATTTACGTATCCTCCTGTTTTCCACCGTGCCGGCATCCCTAGTTCCTTTCCCTGAAAACTCTTTTTTAGTTTTTCATTTACACAAATTGTGAACTTTCTGTAAAAGTCCCTCTTATCGGACACTTTATTTGTTATAATAATAGTGTCCCATCAGCGCTCTGGAAAATTCTTCAACCCATGCAAATATAATTAGAAAGGGGGGATTCCAACTTTTTTTAACAACCCGGTTGAAAGATTCAAACAAATGTGCTATCATGAATAGTGCGAACAATCATGCTTTACAATTCAGTTTGAACATTTCAACTCCATAATTACATTATAGTACAAATAACTAAACTTGTCAATCCTACGAAGTCGGAATATTCAAACTTGTTTGTTATGCACAAAAGCAAAGGAGGATATATGTGTTTTTCGACAGGTTTCAAGAGCTGTGCAGGCTTCGTGGGGTCACACCGACCCGTGCGGCGCAGGAAGCAAAGGTAAACAAATCCACAGTCACCTATTGGAAGCAGCATCCAGAGTCAAAGCCGACGGGACAAACAGCGCAGCGGCTGTGCGACTATTTTGGTGTTACGATGAGTGAGTTATATGGTGAACAGCCTATTGAGCAGGCGGTACCGGAGAAGGCCACAGAGGAGGCGCTGCGTTTTGCATTATTTGGCGGCACGGAAGGGATTACGGATGAAATGTATGATGAAGTAAAGCGTTTTGCCCAATTTGTAAAGGAGCGTGAACGAGATAAAAAGTGATTTTTTCAGCATAGCGGAGCAGAGCGGCCATGAAATAATATACTTTCCGCTGCCTGAGACAAAGAGTGTCTCTGTACCGAACGGGCAGACGGGATGCATAGGGCTGGACCCATCGCTGTACGGGAAGGAGCTTCGCACGCGGCTGGCGCATGAACTTGGGCACTGTGAATATGGTGGATTTTACACCCGGCTGTCGCCGCTTGACACGGTAGGGCGGCATGAATACCGTGCGAACAAATGGGCGGTTGAGCGTGCGATACCATTTGACGAGCTGGAAACGGCAATCAAGCGCGGATACACCGATCTATGTGATTTATCAGATTATTTTGATGTAACAGAAGAGATGGTACAATTTGCGCTGACATATTATTTTGACCGCCGCGGCTACAGGCTGTCCTCGTCCAGCTGACCTACCCCTCGCCGGAGAGGCGTCCTACGCGGACAGCGGCAGGGCGCTGCCCTGCACCCGCGCCTATGCGGCGGGCACCCCTCGCCGGGGAGGCGTCCTACGCGGACAGCGGCAGGGCTCTGCCCTGCACCCGCGCCTATGCGGCGGGCACCCCTCGCCGGGGCGGCGTCCTACGCGGACAGCGGCAGGGC
>CAJUSB010000030.1 GCA_910589115.1 uncultured Clostridia bacterium
CGTTCGATGTCCAGGAAGTTTTGCCGCTTTTTTTAACATTTGGAACGCAGATACGAGAGCATCCGCTGCTCCAGGGTCACATCGGTATCGGTGAAGCTGATTTTCACCACGTATTTTCCATGCCGATAGCAGTATGGGTTCCCGATTTGCCGGATGAAGTCCAAAATCCGTTCTTCCTTCGGCAAGTCAGTATTGACCTTTACATCGCGGATATCCCGCAAGGTATCAATATCAACCGTCCGAATGTCCACATTTTTCATGGCTTCAAGCTCTTCTTTGGTGTAAATATGCTGTTCCATAGGCTTCCTCCATTTCACGTTTTGAAGCGGTAAGGCAGCTTGCTGCCGTCGGGCTGACTGTTGTATTTTTCGAGCAGGACGCGGGCATAGCGTAAAGCCACGCTGCCCGTACTGAAATCCTGTCGACTGCATCGGATAATGCTCTCGGGTTCGACAAGGGATAGGCATTCGATAAAAATTGCATTATCCAGCTCGGATTCATACGTTTTCAGAAACAGCGCCAGACCAGACAGCATGGCCGCGCGAAGGGAGTTCGGCGCGCCCTGCCACGTATCGGACAATAGCTGGAGCATCCGGTCAAAGGCTGCGCCGCCTAAAAGCCGGTAGGCATTGATTACCGCACGGGTTGCGGCGATTTCATATTCCTTGCCAGTCGGGATACTGAGCGCCCAGCGGAAACCGTTTTTCTCGACTAGCCGCTTGATTTCAATCACTTCCGCGTCGGTGCCGGATTCGATCAGCGCGTTTGTGGACTGGGATAACGTCATGCGCTTATTCGCCTTGTCCAGTTTTGCGTACAATTCGGCTTCCATTTCATAGGTCAGATCGTCATGGACACGACACATAACGATTACATCTGCCCCGTCGTTCATCTTACGCAAGGCTGCCGCGCGGTGTTGCCCATCAACTATAAAAAAATGACCGTCCCGAAAGCTGACAATCAATGGGTTCAGCAGACGGTCGTCCCATTTGCGGATGAGCTTGTCCACGTCCTTTTCCTCGACCGGGCGCTGATATGCCTGCCCGGAGGTCAGCCGGTTTGTGGGAAGCATCCGCATCTCACCCGTACTGCGGTACTCCTTCAGAAACAAAGTCGGCTGCGGCTCCTTTGGGGACTTGGCTTTGGATTTGGAAGAATGACGCTTTTTGCGGTAACTCATGATGTCACAATCCTTTCACCTTTTTGAATAAATCTGCGGTTGCGGCATGGATGGAATCAAACTGCTGCCGCAAATAATCAACCTGTTCCGGCGTTAAAGCTGGAAAAACCACTTCATAATAGGGGCTGCTGTACCACTCCGTATCACGCTGAAATTTCTGCGTAAATGCTGTGATTTCGGCCAGAAAACTATCCGGCGTGCATCTGCAATCCTTGTCAAGATTCTTTAAGTCGGCAATGGATTCAGCAACGGTAGCAAACCGCCTGCCATCTGATGTAAACGGCGGCACGGGTGGTGGCTGTGATCGTTCTGTCTGCTGCACGTCCTGCGGCGGTTCTGACTTTTCGGACAGCTGCGCCGCTTTTGCTGGAGTATCTGCCGCCGCGATGGCGGGCGAGTGTTCTGACTGCGCTGCCGATTGATAATCGTCAACCGATCGGATTTCACCAGACACAAGCTGGCTGGCAGCTTTTTTTTGCTGATCCGGTTCCATGCGGGACAGCTTGAGCGCGTCCTTCTTGCTAATCTTGGTGTCCGCGCTGCGGATAATCTCTTTGGCTTCTGGGGCCAGATTTTTGGCGGTCTGAATTTGCCGCTCTACCGTCCGAGGGGCAACCCCGAGCTTATCAGCTGTATCCTGAACGAACGATTTTACGGAATCAGAACGACATTTTGCCGCTCTGATTTTCTCGCTTTTCCGGTCGCCCCCGTTTTTGGATTCCGGGTACAGAGATTCATAAATGCGCTTTCGGCGCAGAAGCAGGTCGCCGTATTCTACCGGTGATAGATCGCTCCGGATGAAGTTTTCATCAATCTCGGCAAGTTCTGCTTGCAGCCCTTCCAGGCTGCTAACCGTACATTCAATTTCCGGCCAGTCCAGCAGCTTTGCAGCTTCCAGACGGTGTAGTCCGGCAATCAGGATGTGCCTGTGGTCAACCGTGATTGGATTCAACAGTCCGATTTCCGCAATGCTTTTCGCCAGTTCCTGAATGTGTTCCGGGTTCGCAGTGCGCCGCCCCGGATTGATTTTGACCTCGGCGGTCGGGATAAGCATACGCTGTCAACTCCTTTTATTTTTTCGCCGGATAGAACACATGGCACCATCGGAAATCCAGTGGCGTCACGTCTTGCATCTGGCAAGAAATTAAAATAAGAAGGGCATTCCGGTCACTTTTTTTTGATTCTCCGAAATCAGGGAATAAATGTGACCGGTTTTTTCAGCCCTTTCATGCTCCATAGAAAGATGTGCCGTATTCTCAGGCGACGGGATCGCCCTACTGCTCACCCCCGGCACATGGAATATGCAAGCCGGTTTGCGGCACAAACGACACGCGATACCATCAGACGGCGGCGGCAGGTGACTAATCTGCCCGGACCAATCCCACAGTATCCCCCTTTTTCCCAGCGGTACAGGTTTTGCGTATGCACCGCTGCGTTCCGGCATTGCCAATGTCATCTGCAGGGAACGCTCGGCCTTCGATGCTATCGTTGGGACGAATGACGAGCGGTAAATCCTCCTCTCTCGCCGGTCGCCATTCGCAGGCTGTCTTCGCGTCGGTCCTGCGCCGCAGCGGTGCGGTGCTTGCATATTGGATATGAACGAGGCTTTTCCTCGTTATTTGTCAAGGTACAACGATTACATGGCGATCAGTGGCACAATAAAACGATGATACTGTCCAGTATAGAAAGCTCTCTGCCCTGGAAAAAGGCTCTTGCTTTCTTAAGTACGGTAATCTGTTCCGAGTTAAGTTCCTGCCGTTCACAGGATCGCTGGTTCAAGTGAAATCCATCGGCAATCTTAACGCCGCCGCCATAGCGGCCACGAACCGTTTCAATAGGGTATGAGCACATGAGTACCACAAGATCGCGGCAGATTGTCCGCCTGGATACTTTAAGTTCCCGGGCCAGGTTGTCGATTGTATCGTATCTTCTGAAGCACAACACTTCCAGCAGTTTCTGCTGGCGTTCGCCCGGACTCATGCCGCCACCTCCTTCGCATTGCTCTCCCTAACACATACTACCGCATAAAGGTGCCAGCGCACGGCATCTTTAAGAAAATTTTCTGGAAAACTTCTCAAAATTTTCATTACATTCATTGTTCCTCCCAAAAGTCAAAATAAATTTTTTAATTCAGGGAGGATGGAGGGGCACGTGGATTATAGGACGTGTTTAAGCGAAGATTAAAACTGAAATTTTATGTTTTTGTAGTTAGGTTCACCATCCAGAAGGGGCATATTTTCACCCCCCTCTATTGATTAGATGTTAAATACCGTATGTGTGGTGAGATGCCGGTCATAAGAGAAGCCCCTTGTTTAGGGACTCTTTTTAAGAGATGAAAAACGCACCTTAAACCTAGAAATTTACGGTGCATATATATTGCTGGAAATTAAGGAACCTCTGAATAAATCCCCGCACGCATCTTCGCGTTCCAAATTCCCGCTGAACTGCGTCAGAAAACCTGAAATCCGACAGGATTCCTACGTTTTCTTCCTTGCCAACGCAAATCTGTGCGCGTTGATTTAATCAGAGCTTCCTTAAATTTATCAACAACGATAACCATTTATCAATTATTAACATAAATGCAAAAAGCCGGATGACCTTTCCAAAGGCACATCCGGCTTTAATAATTAAATTTCAAATGATCTATTTAGTAAATTTGCAAAATACACTGTTATTTATAACGCAATTTGAAATCTATAGTCAGAAGCACATACGCCAAAGGCTGACGTATGTGCTTCTAAACGATAAGGAACTGTCTACGGTTATTTGAGTTTTTGCGCAAAATTTACTGCTCTTTCGGCAAGTGCAGCAGCTTCTGCACGTGTAATAGTTCGCTCAGGATGGAATTTACCATCAGAGTATCCATTACAAATACCGGCATTGCTTAACGCATTAATTTCTAAAGCATATTTAAGCGGTAGGTCGGGGTTATCCAGACTATATACGTCTGAAAATTGCTCGCTCTGTTCCTCGCTATAATCTTCCCAAATATAATTTGGCAATCCGTTATAAATTAAGTATGCAAATTCGTCTCGGCGGATGGGACGATCAAATTCCTGCCACTCCGGTTCATATAGTACAATATATCGATCCATATAATCGTAATAGGTTTGATACCATGGCGAAGAAACCGCCAAATAAGAGGTATTATTTGTTGCGGAAGCGTGCATACTTGCTGCAAGCTTCACCGCCTCCGCGGTGCTAAGTTTCTCATTTGGCTCAAACCGATTCGTGGTCTTTCCGTCCATCAGCCCGGTTTCATAGGCAAGCGCCACACTGTTATAGTACCATTGATTTGATGGAACGTCAGGAAATACGCTCTTAAAACTGCGCGTATGCGAAAACATATTTTCTCGAATCAGCATTTCCCCCTCTGAATGTTCATAAGGAGTACCTATGAAAGCGTCAAATTCGGCAAATGTACGGGCGGACTTGTTAAAGGCGTTCAAGCTGCTGCAATTTGCAAATGCACGTCTGCCGATTCGGTGAGCGCCATTGGGCAGCGGCGAAACCTGTTTCAGTGCAGTGCATCCCTCAAATGCTGAACTACATATGATCTTTAAGGAATCCGGTACTGTAACCCCTGTGATCGTATGGTTTTGATAAAATACTTTTTCACCAATGGCGGTTACTCCGTCTGGAATTATAATGTTACCGCCAGCGCCATTGTAAGCAACAACCATTTCGCCCAGCAGCGTGAAAGCTCCTTCCTGAGTCGGTTGTCTTGAAGAAGCTACGGTTGTATACTTTTTTTCACCAACAGGCTGCCCTCCCATCCTTTCCGAAATGATGACAGCATTTGCTTTTTCCCATGGCGTATTTGTGAAGGTATCATAACACACCATAACTGTTTCCGGAAGCCGAACTTCTATAAGCGCAGTACAGTTTCGAAATGCATCATCTTCTATCAGCAAAACAGAATCAGGAATTTTCGCTTCTGTAAGAGCACAGCCCTCAAACGCACGGCGTCCAATCTCCAACAAACCTTGTGGGAAATTCACATACACAAGGTTTTTAGCATCGCAAAATGCAAGCGTTTGAATAATTTTAACACTTTCCGGAATTTGAACCTCTGTAATTGTTTCGTTGTTTGCGAACGCAAGCGGTTCAATACAGGTCACGCCATCCGGGATTGTAACATTGCTGTCCGTTCCAAGATATTTGACCAGCCGGCCATTGTCAATTTGGAAGTCTGCGTCGCTGGCAGCAGCGCTGCAAAAAAGCAGCGCTGCCAGGACGATTGCCAATACAAAATATCGGCTTGCTTTAGATTTCATAATGGATTCCTCCCATGTTAGTTTTATATTCACACGGAAGGGATCCGTGTGGATATTTTAATCAAACAGAACAGTCAGGTTACCACAGTTTCCGCCAGGCAGGATCAGTTCAACAATCGCCGTATTAGATGAACCCAGGGAGCGATACCAACACGACCCTTCCGTTTTTAATGGCGTAAATTCTTCCCAACTGCCGCCATTGATTCGACCTACAAGTGTTTGCGCGGTAACAAGTGGATTATTCCAATCCGGAATAATCTTAATTTTCCGGTTAGACGCCTTATTAACCGTAAGCCTGTAAATAACACCGTAATTTCCGCTCAGTACATCAAGGCCATTCTTCTTGTAGGAAACAACGGGTTGATATTCGTTCTGATTACGTTTCGGTCTCCAATCATTCAGAACATAGACCTTGCTGGTTTGCGAAGCATCCAGCGTGCAGGTTTTCTGTGAATAGCCAATTTCACCGCAGAAAAAATTGCCCACAGCAGACGCCCAGCCGGATACCGTTGTAGAAAACAGTTCTGACATATTATCCTGTTTGCTTTTGCTGGCGACATATACCCGGAAATAAACGCCAGAGGAAACCGAGGCTTTCAAGCAGGCATGAAGATTCGCTGTTATATAATGCAGTTCACCATTAAATGAACCTTCGCCGCCACAAAGGTATGCGATGCTGTTTGCAGGAATACGTTTGGTCTTGAATGTAGATGTATTTTGGAAATCCGCCAGTACTTTATTGGTAATTCCCAGCGCGGTATTGTCCAAAGTGCCTGCAGTTGCTTTCTCCTTTGTATTTTGAGCACTACACTTGTAGGTAATGGTAACAGCAGAACCGGTATTGTTCTGAACCGCGATACCATAGCGGAAACCGCCCTCATAGCCGCCTTTGCTCTGGAGATGTGTATAGAGTTCAACATCTTTCAATGTGGTTCCGACACTTGCCCCCCACATACAGGCCAGCGTGTTGGCAGTAACATCAATCGTTTCCGGATTGTCGCAATACACCAAATTATTGCCTGCGGAGCCAAACGTAATACCGGTGTTGGGTTCAGGCAGCGTCAATGCTGCTGCCGCTGCGTCGATACCGCTGCGCATTTCGACCTCAAACTTGTTTTCTGACATGATTTAACTTCCTTTGCAAATAAATTATCCTTAAAAACAAATCACCACTTGGACATAACGGTACTTTGAGAGTGTCCCTCTGCTCAAAGCGCCGGGTTTTTCATTTTTCCTGGACAATTATTAAAGACCTGTTGGAAGCTAAAATGTAAACTGTAGAAAAATAATTTTGAAGTTTTTTGTCGGGTATCCTGATTCCTGATTTGAAGCATCAGCCAGATTCTCGAAGTTCATCCCCCTGTTCGGCTAAAATCCTGATAAATCGGTATCCTCTCTGACTGTATGCCGCAAAACAAATCAAACTGATGAATCAGCGGCGATTCTTTGAAGGCTATCAAAAACCGTTAGCGCGGATAATAAATCCATTTGATATGCTTCATAGCAATAATAGCAATTTACATCAGACCACATGAAAAAGATTGATTTCTGATAAATACAAACGGTGCCTTGTGGCATGATGGGGGTGATTTCCTTCCAGCGTGCCGCAAATTGTTGTAGTTCCAACCAGCGTCCGCTGCTGCCGCAAAAAATGAAGTTCCAGTCAGTATCCTTCCAACTGACATAAGTACCGTCTTCAGCGATCTGTGCATCAAGATTTGGCAACAGCTCCCTACATTCTGTTCTTTCTTCCAGAATCTCTGGCAGAGCGATATCAAGATCAAACTTAAGATAATGGGAACCGTGAATCGAACCGACTTTGCACGACAATGGCAACCTTGCGATATCAGGCTTATCGTCAGTGGAATCCTGCAAAGAAATATCGTAAATTTCAATGTCATAGGCTTCATTGGATGTTGTCGCTGCAAAAAGATATTCAGTTGATTCACCGTTCTCGGAATTAACTGCCGGCAAAAAAGTCGGAAAGTAAACTGGTATATTTACATTTTGGAACGTCAATTGATTGATTCCATTTGTCTGCTGTTTTACAGCTGGAGATGAATCAAACGATCCTGCTGCAAAGCATAGCGCCAGGAAAACTGAAATGACTTGGATAATGTGCATAAGTATCACCTTATTCAAAATGGTCAATCCGTTATCGACTGATATAGACAAAAAATTGCAGCTATTAACTGTTCACTGGTACACGCTTCATCCAAATCAAAGCTTATATTGCCTGAATCAGATCGACATAGAATATCCTTTATCTGCCTGCCTGTTTCTGTTGCTAAAAGCTGTGCCGTATTTTTTAATATATCAGCCGCATCCCGGCGAGTAATCGGCCGGAATGGTTCAAAACATCCTTTTCCCTTTATAATGCCAAGCTGTGCAGCAAGATTGATATCCTCCATTAAAATTTCAGAATCCGGGCAGTCCCAATAAACAGTTTCAGTCTGCTGTCCTGCCGTTTCGCAAAGTTCCGGGCGCAGTATCCGCACCAGCTGAACCGCCAACATACACAAATCACGCCGGACAGCAACAGACTGATACATCTGATCCAACTCCGCAGGAATCAGTCCCGCAGTCCTGGCCGAATCAATCGCAGGTGCGGCCCAATCGCTTTTATCTGTCAGCGCTGGAATATCTAGTAGTTGCCCGTTTAATAACGGATGGTAGTTTTCGTCATATGAAAGCGTATCCCTCCCATTATCGGGGAGCTTGTACAGCAGTTTCCCACTTCGGTCAAGCAGCCTATAATCCGTAACTTTATCCGATTTTGGAGAGTTTGTTGTAACAATTACGGTATGGATACCGCTCTCTTGATAGGTAACATCCTCCAGTGAAATCCCACTTTCTAAAAAGAGAATGCCCTGTTCTTTACTGCCCTGTCCATAACTACAAACCTGTGCATGATGCGGGAGTAATATCCTATCATACACAAAAGGAACTTTTTCGCTCAGATCATAACCAATGACGCCAAACTTTCCATTTCGTTGTGCAAACATATACCCTCCCGAAAAAAATGGGTAGTACATGCTCCCATTATCCAGATCGGGGCCGCCATATTCAGCAGGAAGCAATACTGTTTTCAAATCGTGAGCAACTATCCCATATGCAGAGATCGGACTTCGGATTCCTTCTTTGTCCACCCATGTGCGGGTTTTGTCCTTACCCTCAATCAGAAAGCATTGCTCCCAGGCAATGCCTGCAATACGGACGCTACATTCAACCGGCGTCAACTCGCCGTCTAAACCAACCAGATAACAAATAGAAGGATTGCTAATATCCCCATAATTTTGAACCCATAGCAGCGTATTACTGTCGTACTCAAAGAAATGATTTCCGCATCGGAGAGATTTTTCCGTGTCATGGAGATAAACAACCTTCGGACCGCACAGCAACATTTCACCGGTGTTTGCGTTTACAATTTCCAGTGCGTCAACTCCTTCTCCTGTCTCGATATCCAACATCCAACGCATATAAATCTCAAAATTATCGTAAGATGAATCTAATTCCCGGCTCGCCTTTTCATATAAGATATCCGATTTTTGCTCATTACTCATTTGCCAAAGCGCCATATTTTGCTCAATGGCTTTTTGAATCTGGCGGTTCTTCACATTTGTGAATTGTTCATAACCTATTGATGCAAATGTAAACAGAATCAACAACAGCACACCAATAATAATAAGCAACAAAATGGTTTTTCTTATATTGGTTCTCATCATGACCAGCTCCTGCAAGAAATTTTTATTTTATAGTTTACACATTCCCTTGTTTCAGGTCTTTATAATATGCAGCTGCAAAAAACAAAACATGGAGGAAAACAAAATGGCAATTCCAACCGTTCGCATGGTGTTGATTCACACTGGCAAAATCCTGAAAGGCACGTATCAGCAATTTACGACCGATGAACTGAAGAAAATGGAGAAAGCAGCCGGGTTTATCCTGAATCCCTGTACAGAATACGGTGTTTATGGCGATAATTACGAGAGCCATTATCCGCTTCTGTACAGCCAGATGAAGCAGCTTTCGAGAAACACGTTTTACGTAGGTTTACCGCCGATCAATGCCAGCGACAACTACGGGCACAGCGACTGCAATAAGGATTACTCGCTGCTGAGCAACTTCATTACCAGAGTGGTGGAAGATATTGCAAAGATGAAAGCAGAGGGAACGCTGAAAGGCTCTTTCAAAGGCTTTTACTTTACAACCGAGCGTGTGTTTGGTACGGTTGATGCAACTTCGCCGACTTCAAACCCGATGGTAAAGCTGATGAATGACCTTTCCAGCCTTATCCGGAAAACGCATAAAAAGCAGTTTATCTGGGCACCCTATCTGGGATATAATGATACGTATTATACGATCAACGAAAACATTGGCATCATTGCTAACCGTACAAACATCTTTAACTATATCTTTCTGCAAAGCGGATATTATTTTAAGGATGATCCTAAGCGGGGCGAGATTCCGATTCAGAATCTGGGGCTTGCTATCAAAAGCGCCAAAAATAATGCAATGTATAACTTCAAGAACGATGATCGTCAGTATATTATTTCCGCGACACCTGTCAGCGAAAAGAAAACATCGTCAACTATCATCGGAATTGATATTGAAGTGGAGGATTCTCTGTATTGGGAGTTGTGTGACAAATCCCTGACAGCCCAGGAACGAACGTTCAAGAAAAATTACGCGAATTCCTGCCTGAAATACTCTTCTCTGTTCGTGGGCGGTACATGTCCTTTCCTGTTTTATGCAGGGTCTTACAGCGGTATTATTGACTGTAACCTTTACGAAACGATCAATGGGTTTTATGAGAATGGTTTGGTCAAATATCCGACCATCCGTCCGGAGCATAAAAGCTAAGGCTGTTTGCGAAGCGCTGTCGTAAAGCAAACTATTAACACTCTTGAGGTGCGTGATAAAATTCTTTGGCTGGATAATAAAATCTTTTAATAATCTGGGCGGGCTTTTCCGCCCAGATTTGCTTTACAGATATAAACTAAGCCCTCGAATTTTTTTGAATCCCACTGTTATGAAGCGATAGAATAAAGGCGATACATCGTTGAGATTGCCTGCTCGATTGTATAGGGCTGTGTTGGAAGAAATTTATCACCGCTGCCGCCCATCAACCGTTCCCCGGATGATGTTTGCAGACTGCTGACCGTCTGGATGGCGCTCTGCGCATATTCAGACGCAGCCATAAGGTCAGCGAAACGGGCTGCTTCGGTATTTGATTCTGCACCGAGCAGCTTGGCAGTATTCACGAGGATTACCGCCGCGTCCTGCCGGGTGACCGGTGCGAACGGGTCAAAGCTGCCATCTGAACGTCCTGCAATGATCCCCAGTCCTGCGGCGGCATCAGCCCGTTTTGCCAAAGCGTCCGAACCTGTCATCTCGTAGTCCCAGAATGTGGCCTGATCTGCCGATGTATCCTGCGTCTCTGGGACAAGCTCCGGATGCAGTGCGCTGATAAGCTGCACGGCCAGGATACAAAACTCGCGGCGGGTAGCAGGGGCTTGAAAACGCTGATTGAGCGCATCCGGAACCAACCCTGCGGAACGTGCGGCCAAGATTGCAGGTTCCGCCCACAGGCTCATATCAGACAATGCAGGGATTTCCAGCGGCTTCCCGTCCAGTGTCACGCGGCCGTTTTCATCGAACGCCATCCGCAGTCCGGAATTCCCGTGCTCACAGGTAAACAAAACTTTCCCGGTACGGTCAACCAGCTGCTCTTGTTTTCCATCCTGTGTTTCCACAATCAGCAGCGCTGCGCTTTTATATTGAGAGGTCACTTTTTTACAGGTAATGCCGGTTTCTGCAAAGAAAACCCCTTGTTCTGCACCTTTTTGATAGTCATAGACTTGATGCAATCCTTCCTGAAGGGAATCGTATACAAAGGGCAGCTTGACTTGCAGGTCATAGTCAAGAAGCCCATATTTGCCGCCCTTCTGCAAGATGATATATCCATTAAAAAAGTGAGCCGCAACCCCTGATTTCGTATCTGAGCGGTCAGGGCCGCCGTATTCGATTGGCAGCAGGATTGTTTCAAAATCTTCGTCCACGATCCCGTATCTTTGGTTTTCCGCCTGCACAGGGAATTGTTTCTCGGTTACAGCCGGGTTCTTGTACTGCTCCACCAGAAAACGGCCGCGTGTGTCACGCGATACGATTTGATACGGCCTTTCTGTCATGGTTTTTGTGCCGTCCGGGTACAATCGCCAAAATGTCGCATCGTTCCGGTTAACGCTGCTCCGGCTGCATAAAAGCGAGCCGTCCTCCATCGGATAAAACCCGCTTGCGAAATCGGAGTCGGAGGGAAATTGCAGCAATATTGCCCCTGTCTGTTCGCTTTCGACCTCATAACCCGGAAAATCATAGGGATTGGATGCGCTGATTTCATAAACAATAAAATTAGGATAACGTGCTGATTCTACACGTGATTTTTCGGGAAATGCATCTTCCGATGCCGCTGCGAATACCGCTCTCGGATGTATATCCGCTTGCAGCGGCAAACTGGCTGCTGTTAAAAGCAGTAAAGTCAAGCCTGCGGTTCTTTTCAAAATTTTCATGTTCTTGTCTCCCTGAAAAAATTTGGTTTTATGGTTTACAAATTTCCTCATTTTCGGTCTTTATTAAATGCAGCTGCAAAAAATAAAGTCAAAAATGGAGGATTTACTCATGGCAATGTCTAAAGAACGGCTGGTGCTTATTTCGACCGGCAAAATCAATGCATCGCAGAAGTACGAGCAGTTTACAGAAGATGATCTCAAAAAGATGTCAGCGGCAACGGGTTTTGTACTGACGCCGACCGACGACTACAATGCGTATAAGACAAACTATTCTGAGTTTATCACGGCTGTTGCAGCGCAGGCCGCTGTGCTCCCGGACGGAAAGGTGTTTTATGTCGGCCTGCCGGTTATCAACGCCAGCGATGCCTACGTCTACAGTTCCGCCGACTATGATCGTCTGAAGAAATTCATTATTGCAATTCACGAGAAATATGCATCTGACAGCCGCTTTAAGGGATTTTATTTCACCAACGAGCGCGTGTTTGGCACCGTGTCTGTATCTTCGCCTACCTCAAACGCGATGGTAAAGCTGATGAACGACCTTGCCTACGTCATCCGCAATGATCCGAACTCCAAAATCTATAAGGAGTTTATCTGGGCACCGTACCTGGGGTACAACTACACCTATTATACGATCAACCAGAACCTTGGTATCGTTGCAAACCGCACCAATATTTTCAATACGGTTTATCTCCAGAGCGCATATTATTTTACCCCCGATCGCGGCAAGTGGAATGCTTCTACGCGTTTGGGCGTCCCGGAAAAGAATCTTGAGCTTGCTGTCAAGTGCGCTCAGCAGAATAAAGTGTTTAATTACACCGCGAACGACGACCGATTTGTCATTTCCAGCAGTGCGGTTGGCGGGACAAAGACATCCAGCACCAAAATTGCCATTGATATGGAAGCCGAAGACAGTTTGCGTTGGAACTCAGCCACATTCCGGCCTTATTATGAGAAGGAATGCGCAGCGTTTTCCCCGTTGATCACGGGCGGTACCTGTCCGTTTGTTTTCTATGCAGGGTCTTATAACGGAATCATAAAAGCAAACCTCTGCCAATCCATCCAGGAATTTTATCAGAATGGTGGATGCAAGCTCCCGTAACGATACCTTTGGTTGCAGCACTTCCCCGGGCGGGTCTTCCGCCCGGGGATTTACTTTTCTTCCTGCTCCATCTGATCCAGCATCCCTCGAAGTTCCGACAGTTCCTCTTGTGGAATTTCTTCATCGTGAAGCAGCCGAGCGAACAGCAGCTTTGCCGAACCCTGATACAGGGAATCAAGCAGGGAACGGTTTTCGCGCCGCTGGATTTCCTCGCGGCTGACCGCAGGCTCACAGATAAAACCGGGGTCGGTACGGCGGATAAAACCTTTCGCGACAATTCGGGTGGTCAGCGTGTAAACCGTGTTCTTCGACCAGCCGGTTTCGGCTGATAAAATGTTGGCAATCTCACTCGCGCGGATGGGTGCTTTCTCCCAGACAATATTCATGATTTTAAGCTCACCCGGCTGTAAGTTTTTCTTTCCCATAATGGCCTCCTGAAAATTTTTATAAGGACGGTTTACATTTCTTCGTTTTTCGGGTCTTTATAATATGCAGCTGCAAAAAATAAAACAAAGCGAGGTAAACCAAATGTCTATTAAATCTGATCTTGAAAACTTTGTGTCTATCGCAGAGGATGAAGTTGGCACGACCGAAGGCAAAGGCGGCTATACCAAGTACGGTGATGAGTTCGGTGATCCATATGGTAGCTGGTGTGCGCATTTTGTGGACTGGTGCGCGAAAAAGGCTGGAATTCTGACCACGAAGGCCATGGCATCATGTCCTTATATTCCGCAGGAGGGGCTGGTGCCCAACGTATATGATTGGTATAAAGCCAACCGCCGCAGCCTGATTCCTAAAATGGATACTTCCAGCGCGAACTACCCGAAACTGGGTGATCTTGTAATTATCGATAACGATGGCGAAACGACTGGTACGGATCATATCGGCATCGTTGCTGCTGTGAGCGGCAAGACTGTAACGGTGATTGAAGGAAACTCCAGCGACATGGTACAGAAACTGGATTATAAAAATCTTGTTTGCGACAAGGCTCGCATTTCTTATCTGTGCAGCAATAATGTAAGTTATTAGGAAATTGAAAACCGGGCGGGGTGAAATCCCCGCCCCCTTTTTAGATCATCATATTCCAGTAGTCCAACCGTTGCTTCACAGATAAATGATTTGCAACGACAAACCGACTTACAACTTCGTGCTCATCCATGCCAAGTGGTTCATACCGTACCCGAGCTTCCGGGTCATCCGGACTGTATTCAACCCCATGTGGATAGTTATAGCCGATCGCTTGATTATTACGATAGCCCAGAAACAAGTAAAAATCCTCGTAAGCCTGTTTTTCTTGTAAAAAGTTTAACAAAAAGCCGCAATGTACATCGTCATACAAAAATGGGAGTTCATAATTATATGCTTCATACAATTCAAATACGCAGTGACCAGTATTATACAGATCATGTGGCCCTGTATTGATAAAGTTACTCTCCCAGTGCGGCGGCAGGCCGAGCGTCAGGCCGGTTTCCTCATCGTATAGCCGCAGCCAATCCTCGGGATAATCTTGGAAAAGGCTTCCGGCGAACGCTGCCGCACCGACCGTCAACGTATCCTTTGAATAGGTGATCGGAGCATTCAAATAGCCCGCGAAAACCGGATGTTTGTCAAAATATGCCCCGATTGCAATCGAAACGGACAATCCATTTCCTTCCGTATGGAACCGCACGTAGGGCAGCAATTCCAGCCGCAGCAGCGGCTTTTTCTGCAAATCCTCCGGCAGGGCAATCCGGCAAGGTTCACCGTTCAGCGTAAAAATGAGTTCGCCGTCTGCGGCCTCCCCGGCGGTAAACTGCCGGGAAACCTGCTCTAACACCTCATAACCTTCCAGTTTGACCGCTCCATCCCATATTCCATTTGCACTGCGTTTGACGATACGTAATGTCCCGTCCCGTTCACCGACAAACGATGCGTAGTCATAGTCAGTAAACGCGTATTCCCTGCTCCCGTTTTGATCGTAGTCACCAGATACCATCTCCGGCCATCGGTTCGCATAAGTCTGTTCCCAATCGCAAAGCTGCACCTCGTCCCCTTGTCGCAGCGCAACCCGTCCGCTATAAGTCCAATCGCTGTAGTCTCCCCTGTCCAGCAGCGCGGCATCAACCGCATAAAGAGCCATATCTTCATCTGGGAGCTCCGCCAGCATCGGGTATTCCAACGTCCACTTCCATGCCCGTTCATCGTCCAAGCCTTTGGCATCCAGCGTCAGCACTTCGATGCTTTGTGCGCTGACCACAATCCCCGCCGTCATGCAGACCAGGGCCAGCGGAATTGCCGCCAGATTCTTCCACCACTGAGCGGGACGATAGGCAATGATCTTCTCAATCCGGCGGCGCAGCGGGCGCACAGCAAAGGTGCTGTATAAAACAGATGATTTTGTGGTGTACAGTTCGGCAACGTTCAGCAGCGCTTTGCCGTAAGAAAGCTGTTCGGCGTGACTGCTCCGATGCAGCACACGGGCGTCACAGGCATATTCTCCATCCCTGCGGATACATGCGAATGCGTACCAGACGAAAGGATTAAACCAATAAATTCCCTGTAAAATCACCAGCAACACGCGTATAACGGTATCCCCATAACGGATATGCGTCAATTCGTGCCGGAAGACTGCGCGCAGGTCGGCTTCCTCAAAATCCGTTGTAAGGGCAAGCGGGATGGTCACACAGGGGCGCAGCACGCCTGACGCATACGGCGAACCGGAAATCGCAATCCGCAGCCGGGTACGGCTGGACAATCCAAAACGTTCGCGTTCTTCTGCAAAAAGGGTGCAAATTGCTGCCGGCCGCTCATCCGGCAGCAATTCCATCCGGTATCGACGCAGGGAGAGCAGGATCATGAACAGATATACTCCGATACCTGAAACATAGACCCAGCAAAGTAGTTTGTGAATGGATGGTAAAAAATTGCGCCGTTCTTCCGGACGACTATTATACTCGGAATCAGTTGGTCGAAATGACCAGCGTTGTTTGTTGTCAATTATCTCCGGTATATCATTTGGTACTGACGAATCGCTTAAAGTGTTTCCTTTCCCGTTTGCTAATTGAAGCCCTTCTTGCATTGCCGCGATCATATCCTGCCCTGCTTGAGCCGTTTCCGCAGCCTGTCTGGTAAGCGGCGGCTGCTCTGACTCCGTAACTGCCAGCGGCTGCACAAAACCAGGGGAATAGGGGATTGCGAGCCGTAAAATCAATATGCCCCAAACGGTATAATGGAACACAGCGGACAACCGTTCTCCAGTTAATCTTTTCATGATGAGAATGATTGCTGCCAATATGCTGCCCCAGAGCGACATCTGAAACAACCGAGACAATAAAACCACCATCGTAATCCACCACACTTTCTTATGTGCTTATGTTGTAATGCCCGACGGCATCTTTGTTCTTCCTTTTCTATGTAAAAATGTAGGGTGCAAAGCGCATGTGGCTAAAAATTTGGATATACACAATATTTTCAACGATTGAACGGGATTTGTATCCCTTACCCGTAACTTTATATTACCACATTTGTAGTCGCATGTAAAGCCCTAACTTTGAAAAGCGGCTATATGCTCTGAAAATGCAAAAGCCAAGGCGGGATGCCCTGGCTTTCTTTGCAAAATCACTCGTCAATATGGAATAGGGCGTTGTTCATGGATTCAATCTCTTCCGGGCTGTAATAGTCGCTGGGCCACTCTGTCGCTGAATGTTTGTCCAGAATCGTTTCGATTGTATCCGTCAACTCGCTCGCCGGAATCCTGTCTCGCCCATTGGTATATACAAGCTCACCATTTTCATCCTCTAACGTGAATTTCCCCTGCATATAGCCCATAATATCATAATATCCTGCCGTTTCATCGTCACTTTTTTGCAAAAACAGCAATACATCTTCGCCCTCTTCGAGTGTCGGACGGCTGGAAGATATTTGCGATACACTTCCGATTTCTCCAACATATGTGCGGACCTCAAGCGCAGAAGCCACATCATCAGGAGAATCCGATAAAATCGCTTCCGGCTCAACCTGAACGTCCGTGTGTATCCGTTCCATTTGGCTTCCGTCCTGCGCACGGTCCCATTGGCTGATGCCGGGGTCGGAGATATTGCCTGTAACGATTACATCTGCCTTTACAACCATTTCCTCCAACGATATGTAGGGGGTAGAATCGTTTACCTCAATCACTGTCTGTCTTGGCAACAGTTGATACGCCAATATCCCGCAGCAGAAGCATGCCGCTGTCAGGCAAATTGTTTTTGGAAACTTCATAATCTTTCCCTCCTATTTATCCGTAGATTTCTTTTATCCCGTTCTTGTCGTCAGCCGCCAGCGAACGCTTTTTGGTCTCGCCCAGTTCTGCGCTGCCATACATCGTGCTTGATGTTTTGTTCGCTTCATCGTCCAATCCCAAAAGATGTCCAAGCTCATGCGTGAAACAATTTTGCACGTCGTATGCGCGTTCGTCTCCATTTGTTGCCCAAGGGAAAGACGTATTGATGTTGATATCTACCTCCGTATTGTAGCATTTCAGGCCAATAATCTTATACTGGGTAAATTCTGTTGTCATAAAGCCTGTCCTTGTCCCTTCGCTGATGGCGGTGATTTGGTTCTCATCGTTTTCATCTGGGAATGTGTTGTTGCTGTGCGTATAAGACGCCCGCGTCACCAATGTCCCCACACCAGCATTGTTCCACGCCTGGCAGGACTTTGTGATGGCGGAATTCACCTCGGACGAAAAACCTCTTGCGCTGACCACCTCTGTCGGATACGGTGAAAACCCACCAAGAGACAGGATGGCGTATGCATGTGCGGTAATCATTCCGGCTGCAAAGACCAGCACACAGAACACAACAACGGATACCCTTCGACAAATTCCTTTCATAAAAAACACCTCTTAATCTATGAATTGGTGGATACCTATATACATAGACTAAGGGGTGTTGCCGTTTTGTTGCACTGATTTAAAATTTTTTGCTTTTTTTCTGAAAAAATATGCTGATCCATATAAAAGCAGCGCTGAAAGCAGTGATCCTGCCAAAATAATATACACGATATGCACGGTCTTGTTAGACTGCAAATTATAAAGAAAATCAGGATGAAATGACATGAAAATATGGTGTTTTGCATGCGCCGCACTGATTATCCAATAATACGAGCTATATATGCCTATGCCCAAAAACAGCATCAGGTATGATAATGCATAACAAATACGTGAACGACGAAATAAAACTTGAGCACGTTTCCCGTTTTGGGATTTCAAATTTAACCTTGTTTTAATACATTCTAGATTATTTTTCCGATCTTCGAACGCATGGTGGGCATATAATTCCAATAATTTTTGTTCATTTTTTTGCTTATTCACGTTCATCACCTGTCAATCGTGCCAATCTTTTCATAGCTCTGGAATACTTGCTCCGGATCGTAGATTGCTTGATTCCGAGTTTTTCCGAAATTTCTATAAAGCAATAGCCTTCATATCGCAACAAAAGAATATTCCTCGTATCCTGATCAAAGTGGTTAATTAAAGAACGTACATATTCTTTAGCAATGATCTGATCCTCTGGAGACGGGATACGTAAATATTTAAGTTCTAATGCATTTTCCATCAATGGTTCTTCTTTAATCGTAGGCTTTGTCAAATACGTTATAGCTGTATTATGTATAACTCGCAGCAACCAGCTGGTAGCACCTTTGCGCGGAAGATTTCCAGGTGCTAATGAGCAAATTTTAATAAATACTTCTTGAAAAATATCCTCACCAAAATTCTTATCATCTGTATAATCCATAATATGCCAATAAATATATTTGCTGTAATCCTTATATAACGTCTCAATAGCCCGCTCATCGCCTTCACTTGATCGCTTTAACAATCGATAAAGTTTATGGTTAGCGAGATACTCTTCTGCAAAATTTTTCATTTATATTCATTCTGCCCAAGGGTGGGCTGTGGAAAATTGGACATCCGTAGCGCCGCACGGATAATCTGATTTATATAAACCAATTGATCTTCTGAACAATGCTCCAGAAGACTTGCGGTCTCGGATTTGCAACGGAATACCTTCAGGGAAGTTTCCGAATCCATTTTCTTCTCTTTTCCAGTTAAGAGGTAATCAATTGAAACATTTAATAACAGTGACGCTCTATAAAGTGTGTTCAGGCTGGTCGCCTGCTTGCCTGTTTCAATTTTCCCCCAATTTTTTATAGAGATACCAATCTCCTCAGAGAACTCTTCTCGAGAGATGCCCAGACGCTTTCGTTCTGTGCGCAGCCGCCTGCCGCATTCCTGCCAGTTGATATATTGCTTTCGACCCATGATGCAGAAGCTCCTTTTAACATCTATTATCCCAGAAGTCGAAAGAAAACGAAACAATCTAATGCATCCCAATTTTGGGATGCAAAACATCCCTTTTTTCTGTGCGAGCTGAAAATTCCACGTGGAAATCAAAAACGATTCATTCCGCTATGCCTTTTTTTCATACAATTAGCCACAAAACAAGTCTGTTTTCATTCTTTTTTCAAAATTCATCACATTTTACAGATTTTAGCAAAGCTCATAGGCTAGTGCTCTATCCGGTGAAGACTCGGACTTGGAACAGGATTTTTACAAGGCAAGGCAACGGACACAGACGGGTTGATGCCGTTGGAGGACAATTATGCAGCCATATGGAAATCCAGCCCAAGGACGAGTTCGATTTCTGGCTGGATGGAGCACTAGACGTATTTCACTTTTCGCCATTGTGAGAGAACTGAATGTATACTTTCTTTATTATGACCATTTGTTTCTGCGAAAGGCACTAACGGGATGTCTGTATGGAATCTGCGGGGACGTATTGGTTCTTAATCCACAACATTCTGGAGGAATCCTGCCACGTGGTAGTCAGCCACCCAAAGTTCGTCAAAGCCATTAAGGGGAAGAAAACCGATAAGAAAGACGCGCAATGGGTTGCTGGCCTGTTCACGCATCTCTGCTCCTGGGCTGGCCTTACCCCACAAAATGCAGAGAGTGCGGGCAAGAAGAAAACCACTCGCATTGGCAAAGCAGCCGCTTATCTCAAGCCGCTGCCGATCCAGGTCGCACTTACTTGCCAGCCGCAGCGAGAAGCATCCTGAGATTTATGGGAAGAAGCAGACCCTCCAAAAGCGGAGCGGAAAGAAAAAGGCCATTATCGTCATTGACTGGAGATTACTTACCGCCATCTACCACATTCTGAGCAAAGAAAAAGTCTATGATCTATCTGCTTACATATGGCTTTATCAGCCGTTCCATCTGCATACTGCAATGGTTAATTCACTGTCATGCTAATTAAATATTTCTGTGTAGGTTTCTCTAGGCCTTGTATGATAATTGGAAGTGCGTCCGGCGGCGAGGGATTTTTTCGCCAGACAAGGCGAAAAATCGCAGGAATCCTTTGTGGATTTCAAGAATTTTTAACATAGTCTGGCGGAAAAAGACCCGCCGATGGGCGTACGGACAATTTTCAAACAAGGCCTAATATACTAACTATTAAATTCCCGTCGAAAAAGCCAAACTAAGATCATGATTCCCACTTTGTTGTATTTTATTTGTTAGAATGATTAACATCATCTTTCAAATTTATGATTGTGTTTTCTAAAATTTTTGGAATAGGTAAGCCTATATCTTCTGCATTTTCGAGAATAGATATTCCTTCATTTGCTATGTAAAACAATGTAATTGCTGTCTGGAGAGTAGACCCGTTTCCAATAATTAATTTGTCAATCAAGTGACTTAATCCGACAATAATAAAAATTAGTATCTTTCGGCAAATTCCTTTCGCTCCAATTTTGCTGGACAGTTTTTTATGTACAATTGCGTTAAGTATACCACTGATATAGTCCAAACAAACACATGCAATTAACATTAAATAGAGAGAACCAACTTGCTTAAAGATATAACTCATTATTTTTGATAAGATAGTAAACATATCTGATATTTTCATCTCCTGCTTGATAATATATTAATGTTGTTAAGTGATATCTGAGGGTGGTCTGTTGATATTGTTTCCTCCTTAAATCCATATGAAACCGCACAAATGGCTACCGGAACCGGCAGCACGTTCTGAGATACATAGTTCTTGCTTGTGTAGCTTCGAACATGTGCAGCGCAAATTATAACGGAACTCATCTCTTATGTATCTGATGTAAAAGCGGTGTTCAACTTCTTTAATGCCCTGTTCTTTATCTGATTGATGTTTTGTCGCGAAACACTTAATTTTTCTGCCAAATCCGGAACAGAAATATTATGGTAATACAGAGCGTAAATTACTTCATATTCTTTTTCGTTTAATATGCCTTTTATACTTTGGAAAAGCCCATGCGAATAATCATCCCAAACTGCTGTCGCACATTCGATTTTATATTTTTCTTGATCCAAAAGATCGGAATATGAAAGGGTGCCCTTCTCATTAAGTTGCTTATCAAGACGTTTGATAAATCTAGAGCGAATAGCTTTTGCAAAATAGCTGAGTAAAGTATAATCATCACTTGTCCGCAATTTATCTAATGGTGCTTGCATGATAATTTCCCAAAAGTCACATCTAATATCCTCAAAGGCATCTTCTCGGTGCAATTTTTTAGCATAGCTATGCAGCAAGGGAGAAAACTGTCCGACAAGATATTCTGCTGCCTCTTGAGACCCGGATCTCGCGTCCATCACAGTCTGATATAGCATTCCAATCAAGCTCTTTTCATACAAGACACATGGTCTTTTTTTATAAAGAGAGCTTTTGTGGAAAAATGTAAACTCAACAGAGAGAAAATTTTTGATTACAATTTGTAACGAAAAATAGACCTCCCAAATTGCGAATTTTGTTGCACATGCTTGTGCATTTTATCGTCAACAAGCTGAAATAGATTTGCAATTAATGAAATATAAGCAAAATAATGGATTTGATGGGATAATATGTTTGAGAAAAGATTGGATAAAATATACAAAAAAATCCAAAATATAATAATAAAAAGATCGGTCTTATTAAAAATTCCCAAACAATCGAATTGAGATAAAAAGCAAGTAATAGAAAATTATTGAAATTGTGTTTGAAACTAGTTATTACAAAATAATCATATCCTTATTCAGATTGATGTGTAACTTATTTTGTAGATGCTTACTTTTTACAGTCTGTAGAAGCCCGTTCCCACGAGTTAGTTACCAAGCATATTCCGTTTAGGGGATATTTTTATTATGCGAAAGCGAGCGAAATACTGAACATTGTTTACCACAAATTGGGGCATCAAATCATGGAGATTTCGATTATCCATCCCCCAGTAAACCCTGTACTTAAATTTAGATTACCTCTTTACATTCGACTACGTTTGTGGTAAAATAAGCCTACAAATGTAGTTGAGGGCTTTTGTGGTAAAATATTTTTATGGGATGCCGCTGTATTTTGCCTTTTATACCGGTATTCTGTTAAAGTGAACGACAGGACACCATATTATGGAAACCAGCTCAATACCGATAAATAAGTAGTGTAAAATCTGTGCAACTTTTATTTGCAGACTAAAATCGTCATTTTCTGTGTTCTACCGATTTTCACAGCTAATAGTTGCGTCCCAACCAAATTGATACTGCGATTTTTTGACGCGAGGTCGAGGTATATCATGCCATTTGCAGAATCTGGCACGTATGCGTGACTGTGAAGGAGTATGATATCCGACGAACCACGGCGGTCTGAGCGTGAACTGCTGCTTTTATGATAGGAGGATTGCCATATGAGACGATTTATACTGCTTTGTATAATCGCACTGTTTGTGTTGTCGGGGCTGCAACTGGTGAAAGCAGCGCTTGCCACAGAGCCGGACTTCAGCACTGCGTTGAGCGGAGGGTACACACTTGCATTATCTTTGCAGGGCGATGACAGTCGGATGACTGCAAATGAAGAATCGCAGGAAGAATATGGGCTTGCAACGCGCACGACGTACCATTTTATGATTTATGAGAGGAACCGTGACAGTGGTGAGTTGACATTGACGCTGTATACCGACCCAGTAGCGGGTACGCTGTACTTTCTTGAAAATATGTCTGCTGTATCAGTCGAGCTGCAAATTATCAAGCAGGGCTGTTCGGATGCCGTCACTCTGCGAGAATTTACCTATGGTACAGCGGAGGGAGCAACGGCTAGGATCATGTCGGCAGGCAGCGGTTTCGGTTCAGAAAGCTCGCTGTATCTAGAGGGGAACGGCCTCTTCGTACAAAGCGGACGTACTGTGCGGCTGGAGCCGAAGGGAAATACGGTTTACAGAGTAGAACCGACAGAGACAGGGACAGCGTTCTCGGTCAGAAACGGCGTGTTTACGCTGCGCACCCGCATTGCGGCAGGCGGGGCTGGCAAGGTATGCTATCATGGCGCAGTATGCACATCGCCGCTGGTCGATTGGGACACTCCGCACCGTATGCAGAAGATCGTCAACTTCGATACGACAAACGAGTATTTATTTCTCGCCGATGGCCATTATTATAAGAAACCGTCTGATTACATGCCCTGTGCGGAGGAAGAGGGACGGTTTGTCTATAAAACGGCGGCATCCTTTGTTCACAAATCTGCAATAGAGCCGGACAGCGGGGCGTATTTGCGGCTACTTGGGTTGTATCTGCTATACACCCGCCTAGAGAGCTTTAATCCGAGCGGCTACATTCCAACCCCATGCGAATCGCGGTGGCTGAAAACCGATTACAATATCGGTACGGGGTTCTACGATACACGCTTCAATATTGATGCTGTCCGCGCACTGATTTTTTCCGAACGGGCAGGGACAGAGCCGCGCATCCGAGAAACGGTGGAGCGTGCGCTCGACTTCTATATTGATTTTCGCGCGAGGCATCGCTTTCTCGCAAACGGCTCGTTTTTTGTGCCCGACTATCTTGATGCGAACGGTATCACAGCCGCAGGCCACACATCGTTAAATCATTCGCTCGCGGAGGGAATGGCGCTGATTGAGGCAGGGCAGCAGTATGGCCGTGGGGATTATCTCGCAGAGGGGTTACAGGTATTTGACGAGCTGGAAAAAAGCTGGTCGAAATGGCTTCGTCCGAACGGCGACTTGTGGTACGGGGTGAACCGTGCGGCGGAGATGATTCGCGATGATTACGTATCGGTGACTTATAACGATCTTGTCGCGACGGCAAAAATGCTTGATAGAATGGGATGCCTGGAACGTTACCCCGGTTTGTACGCGTTGTTGCTGTCTAAGGAAGCATGGCTTGCTGGAAGCGAGCAAGGGGCGGCATGCATCGTGGAGCATCCGTAGAAAATTTGCAGTATCATTGCGAAAATTTATAGAACATAGGAAAAATGGCAGGTTTCATCCGCAACTGTCGGCTTCGTAAATTTTACACTGCGAATTTCAACGGCGTTCAGTATAAAATTTGTAGCCCCAAAGCTGGCAACAGCAATTTGGGACTCGTCTGCCAACGTCCCGTCTATGATATGATAAACTTTTGTGTTATGATCGCTGACGTCATAATGCCCACGCAGTAAATGGCAATCAAAAAATTTCTTTGACAGTTTACAAAAACTGAGTTTGACGCTCTTTATATAACAGCAGCACAATTCTGCCGGCAAACACTGTTGGACAAAGTGGATGCCGTTATGTCCAGTCGCAGAAATGTCTCTGCAATAAAAATGAAAGAGGTCTTACTCATGATGAAGCAATTCAAAAAACTTACAGCTCTGGCTCTTGTGTGCGCTGCGCTTTTGTGCACAGCCAGTGCCAGCTATTCTCCACAGAACGAGGCAGCATCGGACGATTTTGCCACGTTCCCCGACCCGTACATTGAGGAAGAGACTTCCGAGCCGGATGAACCTTATGAGAATCTTCTGCTTTCAGATGAGACGGCAGCAAAAAGCGACGAAGAGATACTTGAGGAAATCCTGGCTGATCCGGATGTTTCCGATGCAGTTAAGGCCCAGCTTCTGCAGAAGGAGAAGTTGTATCAGGAAGCGCTGGATTCCCTTGAAAACGGGATGATTAGCAGACGCGTGAAGAAGTATTTTGTTGATGTAGAACCGATCATGCAGGAGGATGATACAAAATGCGGTCCGGCAACAATACAGATGGTGCTGAATCATAAAGGAGTTCGATATGATTCTCAGTCAAAAATCCAAAACGCGATTACGTATAATGGCCATACGGATCTTGAACTGATTATGAATTACCTGAACAGTCGGCAAAATAATCGTTACGCGAGAAAAACGTATCAGACGGAGACAGAGCTTCTGGCATTCCTTGATGTTGCCGCGCAGCTTGATTTGCCGGTCATTCATACCGCAAAAGCTACGCGCAAAAACGTAAACAATAATCAGTGGCCTTATAAAACGAGTGGACATTTCTTTATTCTGTGTGGACGAAATGATGATAAGGAATATGTCGTTTCAGACCCGTTTTACTATCCCGAGTATGTTTCCGATGTTGATGAGGAAGGACGTCATAAACCGAAATTTGACGATCTTTTTACGGTAAGTACAAATTACGGCAAGACCGATGAAGATGGTAACCCTGTTGCTTATATCGGTTATTAAAAAAGGAGTTTTCCATGAAAATCAGGTTGAGTATCGTTGTTTTTATCGCAGCTATCGTTCTATCCCTGTCGTTCACAGCGTGTATGGGCGATGCCCCGGATGGAATGTCAGCAGAGACAGCAGAGACAACAAGCGGCTCCGAAGACCAAAAAATGCTGGAAATTGATTTGGAGCAATGTGGCGAGTTTCTTCCTTTTACGGAATTAGGCTTTAACGGAGTTGACTTGGTTTCATCTTGCGGTCGGCAAGGTGTTTTGGAAGCCGGCACTAAAACGGCAGATGGCTTGTATTACGCATACAATATGGACACAGGCGAAATCGACTTTATGGGACAGTCTGATACCGGAATTGTTTCTTCGGGAGTTGCCGTTTTTATGGAAGATGGCTCATATGCTACTACCGACTTGTTCCGCGGTGAAGACGATAAATTGTATCGCACAGTGTTAGCAGCCGATACAAACGGATTTCGCATTTTAGAATCAAAAGAAATTCAACCAGATGAGTTTCCGTTTATTTATCTCCATAAAATGTCTGAAACGCAGTTCCTTGCAACGGAAATCGACCCGGCAGAGTCCATGGTGAAAAGATTTGATCTGGAATCCAATACCATTACCACATTGCTGTCGTTTCCGTACAATATGGAAAACGGTTCAAAGAAAACCGGAAAGGTTTTACGAAACGCCCTTGTATCTGGCAATTCGATATACGCTTTGCTTCTGACATTAGATTCCCAGGAATGTTATGAAATAGAGCAATATGACCTGGATGGGAATTACATTGCGACACTTGATTCCTCGGCAGCAAAACGTTTTTTTACGGTTACGCCATACAACTTTAACTGTATTGGGAACCACATTATACTGCACGATGTGAATGCCAACTGTGGTATCTATCGAATTGACGGAAACAACTTGACGGAAATCATTTCACCCAAGCAAGGATTGCAGGTATATTTATCATCTATTGCAGATTTCTATGGTGAAGAAGAAATGCGCTATATCTTTTTGTCGAATCATCGGGAGAATCAGGATAATTTACTTTTTGCTTTGGATTTGTGTTCATCAGAATTAAAAAAGGCAAAAATTAAATCTCCTGACAAATATCTCCATGCATTCTCCCTTGATCCGGAAGGGAATCTTATTTTGGAAATGAAGAAAGAGCCATATCAGATTCAAGCGGAATATTATTACCTTTCGGCTGAAACAATCAACCGCATTTTTTCTGAAATATCGTATTAAGCTTACTGCTCCAAAAGCCTAACTGCCTACCTAATCTCTGCTGATCTTATTTCTACGCAATTATTCAAACCTGATTTGTCAGAACAATCCGTAAAGTATTCAGGGCTTGTGAGACAGAAAAATACGTCAATCAAAAGTCCAACGTATGTTAAACAGACCGTATGCCTGCTAAAGGAATAGCAGCTACGGTCTGTTTTTTTTGAAAAAAAACAAGAAGTCTAAGACAGAAAATACAACAATGATTCGGGTGTCAAAAGGTCATTTTGCAAAGCAACTACGCATCATGCAGTGCCACGGCGCTTGTCTCAAATACAATATGCAGTAGTCCTTTGTCTCGATTTACCCTTTTGACACCCAAATCAACAATGCTCAAGGCAAACGCGCCATTGCATAAAAGTGCTGCTTCCAGTAGTTGCTTTCAATGCTGGCAAATTGGATTGGGTCGCCTGCGTGAACCATCATGCCATCACCAACGTATATGCCAATGTGGGAAATGGGACCAGGTGAGTTATACGTACCAGTAAAGAAAATCAGATCGCCGGGCTTGGCTTCTGATTTCGGAATAACCGTACAGCGGTTATAGATACCGGTCGCGGTCGTGCGTTCGATGGACATTGCACCGGATTTGTTCAGTACCCAGCACACGAAACCGGAGCAGTCAAACGAGGTCGACGGAGAACTTCCTCCCCAAACATATGGCATACCAAGATATTTCTTGGCTTCGTTAAGCATGGCGGCAAACCGTTCATCACTGAGCGCGTCGGGCGGGACTTCATAACCGTTGATGTTGCCAACGCCGCCGATGCTTCCCGCGCCGCCTGTGCCAGTCGCCCAGCCGATCAGCTCGGTTAGGAGCGCCTTATTTTCTGGCAGCAACATTTCGGTCAGCGCTCCGGTCTGTACCCGATTGAAATTGTACTCCTGCGCAGCTTCATCGGGTGTCTTGACGGTAATCGTCAGGTGAAGCGTTCTGGTTTTATCTTCGCCGCTGTCAGTGGTTTCCACGCGCTTTGACACCGAAACCATGTCCCAAAGGACTTCTTTCAGCCGATCGGTACGGTCGTCATCAATCATAACTACATCGGTCGCATTGGTCGGATCGGTCGTGGTTTTGACCGCGAACACGGCAAGAATCTCCTCCCACGTGCGCAGACGGGTATCAGCGGCTCCATCGTTTGGAACGCGGTGGATCATCAGTTCGTCATGGTCTGTATTGTTGATGATATCGGTAATTTTCCCAAAATACTCGTTGTTCACTTCGGCTACGGCTGCGCCAACTGACTTCGCTTCCGGGGATGTCTCTTGTGGCGAGAACAGCACGCCAAACGGAGAACCGGCCAGCGCTCCCACCATACCGACCATGAGAACCAGCGCCAGCAGGATAAGACACGCGAAAGCTCCAACTCCGGCATTTTTTGCAAGAGAAATTCCCTTTCTGAGCAGCCTTTGCAGGGTGTTCGTGATTGCTGCAACACCTCGCCGCATAATTTTCCCGCTTTGTCGCACCTGGCGGACTTGCCACGCGCGTTGATAGGAAGCCTTAGCAGTCATGCGGGTGTGGTGGGACAGCCGCTTTTGCAATTTTGACTGCGCCAATTTTTGACGAGCCAATAGGCTTTTGGACTGCGCCGCGTGGCCAGCCGGAACAAGTTTTCGCGCGTTCTTACGGGTATGCTGCGATGTGCCAATGCCCTTTGCCCTATCCTCTGGAAGCAGTGAATATTTTGCTGGGATTGCCTTATTAACTGCAAATGACGGCTGTATTCCCGTTGATGGAGGAAATATATCCGTGGAATTTGCCCTCAATGGCAAATTTCCAGACTGCGCGACGGCAGGGGCAAGTGGGAACTCTAGCTCGGCGGTTTGCCGCGCAGAAGTTGGCTTTTGCCGCTTTTCCATAACCATCTGTTGCCGCACTTTTGCCGTAGGGCTGCGCATTTGAGAAAGTTTCACATGGTTTGCGCCAGATTGCTCCACTGTAGAGAATACTTCCGATTGTTTTCTGCGCTTCGCCATAACAAATTTATGGCGTTCTTCTGCCGTAAGGCTGCGCGTCCCGGCCGATTTCAGCGATACAAAATCTGATTGTATCGGTACGGAAGCGGCTTCTTGCTTGAGGTTTGTAAGTGGAGCAGTCTGCGGCATATCCGTCGGGTTCCGTGATTCTGGCACGTATTGGGGCGGCTTCTGCCGCTTTTGCATAATGAGCCGCCGCTTGTCCTGCGCGGAAATCATGACAGGTTTCGGCTGCGGTATCTCATCCCTGCTATGGCTTGCTGATCCCGGTGAGTAATTTTGCGGAATCAACACTTGCGAAACGGGCCTGCTGGGCGGTACGGATGCTGTATTGTTCCACTCGGCAATCGGATATAATTCTTCAAAAGGCGTTGATTCACGGCCAAAGCATTCCATTTCATGCCGCTGTTGCAGCTTCACGCGCTGCGCTTGCATTCGCTTCCGACGGAAAAGCAGCTTGCCGCGCTGTTGCATCAGCTGTGAAAGCTGCACCTGCGAAGCCGACTTTTGGATTGTAGAAACAGCCCGCCCGGTCGAAATTGACCGGGCGGGTTTCGCCTTTGCGGCGGATGGGGTGGAGGAGGGCAGGCGCGACACCTGACGCGTCGGAAGTTTCCGGGGCGCGTCCGATTTCGGAGCGCTGATTGGGTAAACCGGCTCCGGGGCTGGAGGAACCTCTATCAATGGAGGGAGCGGCGGCGGCTCTGCGTGCCGCCACTCCTGCAAATGCTGGAGATCGCTCGCCAGCAGGCCCATTCCCTCCTCGATGGCTGCGCCTGCCGTTATCTCTGCTTCCTCGGAAAGCGTGTCAACCGCCTGCGCCTGTTCGGAGCGCCGTTCCTCTGCTTTCTGCTCGGCGCGGTGCTCCTGCAATTCCTTCACCAGCTTCGATTTTCCATATGCCTGCATCAGTTGCGCGGCGCATGGCGGCTCCTTTTTCTCGGCAAGATTTTCTCGGGTTTTCGTACGATTTTGCGCCGTTTTAGGCGCGGATTTCTCCTTTTTATCATAATTTTTTGTCTTTTCAGTTGTCGCCATTGCTTTCCTCCGGTTTCGTTGTCATCAAGCGGTAGAGTGCGGTATCGCGCGGGAATTCGTTGTTGAAAGGAACCAAGTTACAGCCAACCTTAATCAGTCCGCGCCCGCTCTCTACATTGGTGATGTGTGTCATTTGATTGTCCGAAATATGCAAAAGATTCGCCAGTTCGATACGGTCGGTCGGAGCCTGCGAAAGCATCAGCAGAAATTCACTGTTGGCCAGCATAGTACGCGCCATCGGGGAGCGCAGGCAATCCTCAACGTTCTGAGTTAAGCCTGTTGCCAAAGCACCGTATTTACGAAAGCGTTTCCATGATTCCGAAAGAAAATTGGAGCTGTACTCGTTAGCAAAGAACAAATAGATCTCATCCACGTAAATCCACGTCCTTTTGCCACGCCTGCGGTTCTCAATCACGCGGTTCAGAATTGCATCCAGCATGACCAGCATACCGACGGTTTTCAGCTGCTTGCCAAGGTCGAGAATGTCATAAAGCATGATGCGGCGGTTCATATCGACGTTGGTTTGGTGCGCGAAAACGTTCAGACTGCCGCTTGTGAACAGCTCGATTGCAAGGGCCACGTCACGGGCTTCCGGCTCATTCTGCGAAAGAAGCTCCGCGTGCAAATCCTTCAATGTCGGCGGATCGCCGGAATAATCCACCATATAACTGCGGTAAACGTTCGCCATACAGCGGTCAATGATGGATTTCCCCTTTGCACCCAGCTTGCCAGCGCCGATTAGCTGCTCGCATAAGCTCATAATAAATTCAGATTTCAAGAACATCGGATTTTCGCCGTCGCCGTAATCCCGCGCCATATCCATGGCGTTAATGTGGTTCTGACTGCCTGCCGAAAGGTGGATAATCTCACCGCCCAGCGCGTGAACAAGGGGCGTGTAGTCGACTAAGTCGGCGGGATTACTCCCGCTTTCTCGTCTAAGAACCGTACGT